>PGZR01000020.1 GCA_002841405.1 Firmicutes bacterium HGW-Firmicutes-4
GCCTGCGTCTATGTTGGAACCCATGTAGCGGAACCTGGGGTCATTAAACAAAAGGGTGGGAATGGGCGGATTATTTTTGGAGATGATCGAATCAAGGGCGCAAAGGCGGCGGTTCAAACAGCGGCAATCCTTAAAGAATTGAGTATTTACTGTGATTATTTGCCAATTCCTGATTTGGAGATTTGGACAAAGTATTTGTTTATTGCGGCGTATGGCACCGTGACTTCAGCAACGGGGAAGACATTAGGGGAAGTTTATGAGAGTAATCAGTTAAAGGGTGACGTGAAAGCGATCATGACCGAAATTGTCGAATTAGCTTCTCAGAAAGGGGTCGCATTTGAAGAAATGGAAATCATGCGTTCGCTGGATAAGGCAAAATCATTTCCATTTGAGGCAAAAACATCTTTTCAAAGAGATTTTGAGAACCCGTTAAAGAAGAACGAAAAGGAGCTATTTGTCGATAATCTACTGGCGATTTCGGAAGAATTCAAGGTGAATGTACCAATGATAAAGCATTATAATTTGCTGCTCCAAGATCGCGTGCAGTAATAAAATAGGCTGACATGACCCGAAGTGATAGTTAGTTTTGATTTTTCTGAGGAAAAAAACCAGGATGGCTGTCTGGATATCCGCACTAAAACCAGATGGACGGATGAACGACTGACTGATCTGCTCAGCTAAAACCCTGAATACCGGAATCTGGGAGACGTGTCGGTAGACAAAATCAGCTGATTCGACAGATTCGGAAGGAAACCGGTGGCAGTATCCGTCAATTAAGCCGGGTGTTGGGACTGGGCAAGATGATGGTGGAACGAGCAGTGAAGTGATGAAGATGACAAACGAAACGCTCCGTTGGCATTTAAAATAGCACGTCGAACAGCAAGCTGGATGTTAAAAAAAGTCAGAGGATTATGAAACGCTTATATCGTGTGAAGCATCCTCACAATACCCGGGGAAGGAGAAAAACATGAAAATCATAAAAGCTGGAAAAGCAGATCTTGAGAATATTTTATCACTTCAATATTTAGCATATCAGAGCGAAGCCAGACTGTTAAATAATTATGAAATTCAACCATTGATCCAAACATTGGAAGAAGTGTTGATGGAGTATGAAAAAGGAACATTCTATCAGGCCGTGAATGAAAAGAATGAACTGATTGGATCGGTCAGAAGTTTTGTTGACAATGACACGGTCTATATCGGCAAACTGATTGTACATCCCGATTATCAGGGAAATGGCATTGGTACAGCACTGCTGAAAGAAATTGAAAAAGACAACTCAGACCTACGGCAAGAACTGTTTACCAGCGATCAAAGCCTTAGAAATTTAAGGCTTTATAAACGCCTTGGCTTTGTCCAATTCAAAACCAAGCCGCTGTCAGAAGATCTGAATCTGGTATTCATGGAAAAATAACCGAGATTACTCGATACATGATATGGGGACGTTTCGGGAATTTCATGACACAGGGATTATTTGGGTATGTCATGCGGGCGTTTCGTTTGTGATATATTCAAAACAGCTATATCAAATTTGTTGGAGGCAAAAATATGAAAACGCTTAATAAACAAATAGCGGCGTATACTCAGCAGTTGCAGCAAGGTGAAATCCAAATTGCATACAAAGGGATATTGGCGTTTATGGGTAAGTTAAGAGCCGCTTTTATTAAAAAATACCCACACTATGATGTCAGCAATATTTATCAGGGATATCTGGATATGTCCTATTTTTCTTTGAGTACGAAGCCATTAAAAGAAAAAGGTTTAAAAATTGCGATTGTGTATTTACATGAAAAAGGGTCTTTTGAGGTATGGCTTTCGGCGCGGAACCGCGATATTGCCAGGACATATCAATCGATACCTGTTAGTCTTTCAGATGAAATAAATGTATTTCATGATAAAAATAACCAGGACGCTGTCGCAGAATACATATTGACAGGCACACCAGATTTTGAAGATCAGGCGCTCTTGATCGATACGATTGATTATGGTGTTGAGAAATTTGTTGCGGCGATAGTCAATCGTATAAAATAAAAAGTCGATGCTGACTAAGCCTGATAAGAAGGGGAATAAACATGCCGAAAACGAGAAAAATGCTAAGTGACTGGAAAGCGCCTTATATTCAATCGCTGATGAGGTTAATTGAAACTCAGAGTAAAGAAACCCTTGCAAACTGGGCCATTACTTATTGTGAAGAGAGGCTACTACCATTATGGGAGCGGGACTACCCGGATGATCTGCGACCACAGCAGGCTTTGAAGGCGGCTCGGGAATGGTTGTCAGGGACAATCAAATTGCCCCAGGCAAAAAAGGAAATTCTCGCCTGTCATGGCGCTGCCCGTGATGCAGAGGGAAATCCGGTGGCGCAAGCGGCGGCCCGGGCCATTGGTCAATCGGCATCGACCATTCATTCCGCCCGGCATTGTATCGGTTTGGCTTTTTATGGGGCTTTGGCAGTCGCCTATGATCAGCTCGGGATAGCGGCAAGCTGGGACGAAATTGAACAATGCGCCGCCGTAGAATGCGGTCGCATCGAAGCGGCTTTGCGCAGCATGGCAGTGGAGCATGAAAGAAACCCGGCAAAAATTAACTGGAACTGCTAAATCGGACAAAGTGCAAAAAAAGTGGAACAGGTGGGATTGCAGCAAGAAGATCTTTGGGAACTGGCGGGAAGTGTCCACTTATCATGATTAAAGTACTGGAGGTATTGAAAATGATGAAGACTGCAGTTATTTATGCAACGAAAACCAAACATTCAAAAAAATTGGCGCAAGCGATCGGTTTGTTTTTGGATATTACAGTCCAAAATATCACTGAGAATCCGGTCTTGGATGATGTTGATTTGCTTTTTATCGTTGGCGGCATTTATGGTGGTGCCAGTATGCCAGAGCTATTGGCGTACATAAAAACGCTTGAGGCACCCATGCCCAAATATGCGGCACTGGTAACAAGCTGCGCTTCAGGCAGTCAAAAGCAGATTGCGGTTTGCAATATACTTGAAGAAAAGGGAATAAAAGTTCTTGACGAATTTGTTTGCAAGGGTAGGATATTATTTGTTTCCGCAACGCATCCAAACGCAAAGGATTTAAAAGCAGCAACCGACTTTGCACAAAAAATTGTAGCTGGGGGTCTAAAATAAGTTTTGCAATCAACGAATGCATATAAAAGGACTGAGAACGGAAGCCCATGTTCGATATCGCCCAGAAGTACAACACGTGCCCCGGAACTGAAAGGCCTGTTTGCGCTGCTTTAAAAGGTGTACTAATGACAAAAAAAAGCCTATTGACATTCAACTGCATTCATATTACAACATGAATGAATATTAAAAAATCATTCATGCAGGGAGTGTAGATCGTGGAAGATAAAAAAACAATGATATATGATTGCGCGAAATAATTGTTCATCGCAAAGGGTTTAAGGAAACAAACATCGCAGAAATAACACAAAAATCTGGAATAGCGATAAGTACATTTTATAAGTACTATCCATCAAAAGAAAAACTATTTATGGACATTTTTTTGGAGGAAAATGCCATGCTAAAAAAGCATTGTTTACAGTCTGTTGATTTAACGAAAAGCCCAATGGAAGTCATTGGACAAATGCTGGCACTGAATACTGAAGGTTTAAACGAGAATCCCATACTGTGAGAATGGAATAACAAATATGTGTTCTCAATAATAGAACAGCTTTATCGTCAGGAAAACGGGCTTCAGGCACTTGACTTTCTATATGACAGCTTCCTTGAACTTGTGAAGGAATGGCAAGCACAGGGCAAAATGAGAAAAGATATTGACAGCAAAATGATTATGATGATTTTTGCAGCTATTATCAATATCGATACACATAAAGAGGAAATTGGGCTTGAATATTTTCCGCAACTTTTGGTTCAGATGACAGAACTTATCATGAAAGGCCTAACGGACTGCTCAGAGTAAATGAGCAGTTTTTTCAGAGCAAGTCTTGAACGAAAATAAATTTATTCATTCAAGGCGCGTGTGGAAGGAGAAAAATATGTTGAAATATGCAGACGTAAAGGACACTATCTTTTGCATGAATACGCTTATTTCATTCCAAATACATGGCAAAAAGGAAGAGCAGGTTTTATCCAGAGTGAAAGCTGAGCTTTTCTGGCTTGAAAAGAAACTCAGCCGCTTTGTGCAGGACAGTGAAGTTAGTAGAATCAATCAGTTTGCAGGGAAAGATTCTGTAGCTATCAGCCCAGAGACATATGAAATTCTGTCCATCTCAATCCGTTTGGCGGAGATTTCTCATGGACTATTTGATATTACTGTCAGTCCTTTGGTAGATTTGTGGAACTATAAGCACTCCTTTCATGTGCCTGAAGAAGGTAAAATCCGAAGGACGCTGGCTTTGGTTAACTATCGTGATTTGCTCATGAATTCAAAGGAGAAAAGGGCTTATCTGCGGAAAAAGGGACAATCCATTGATTTAGGCGGTATCGGAAAAGGCTATGCCAGCGACCATTGCATAAAAGTACTTCAGGAGAATGGTATATCTTCTGCTTTTATCAATATCGGAGGGAATGTATCAACGCTTGGAAATAAGCCGGAAGGTTTTCCATGGAGTGTCGGTATTCGGCATCCCAGACAAGAGAACAGCTTGATTGGCGCAGTGAAAGTAACCGGCAAGGCAGTGGTAACCTCCGGTGATTATGAACGTTATTTTATTGACATGGATGGAGAACGAAGACATCATATTCTGAATACTGTCACGGGTTACCCTATCGACTCAGGTTTGATTAGCGTTTCTGTTATTTATGAGAGCGCAGTCATTGGAGATGCTTTGTCTACTGCAATCTTTGCAGCTGGTATCGAGAAGGGACTGGAATATCTTGTGCATTTTCCAGGCGCAGAAGCCATAATGGTTGACAAGTTTCTGCAGGTTTATATCACGCAAGGAATTAAAGAATGCTTTCAGGCTGCGGAAGGAGTCGAAGCTTTGATAATATGAAAGGGGTAAGGGTAATGAGTAGATCAGAAAGAGAAAGGGGAAAATAAAAATGTGGATTATTATAGTTGTTGTTATTGTTGTTGTTGTCATCGGAGTCGGAGCGCTTGTAGGAATCCTCGCTGACGCACCCGGTCAGCGAGAAATCAAAGAGCTAGTTTTTTCAGATGTTGAGTTCAAGAATCTTCGCGATGGAACATATATTGGTGAATACAAAGGTACAAAAGATCATAAAAGAGATACAAAGGTTGAGATGATAGTATCGGGTGGGGAAATTTCAGACATTAAAATATTGAAGGGTGCTTTGGGTAAGGATGGAACGCCTGAGGAACTTAAAGGTGGGCTCAGTATTGACAACTTGTTTAATAGTGCCGTTCAATCGAACACGCTACAGGTTGATGTCATCAGTGGTGCCACCATAACTTCAAAAGCACATCTCAAGGCGCTTGAAAATGCGCTCAAACAGGCACAGTCGGAAAGATGATTAGGGCTCTCTCATTTTGAGTCTGGCTCGTTGCACAATGTTAATTTTAGTTTTACGATATTTACCCCAAAGTCCCTTTTACATTTGTGGCAACAAAAAGGAAAACTCAAAAGACCCGTTTCATCCGCCACCTTTGTCCTAAGGAGAAGAAGAGAAACCTCGGAGCCATTAAAGCATTCTCAGATGATATAGATTGAAAATAAAATGATGGTCCGGCCTGCTGTTATCTGTATATGCAGATTATAGTGGGCTTTTTTATTATTTGCAGAAGTGATATGATAAACATGACATATTGTTGAAATTCGTGAGAATCTTTATTGCAATGCTGACAGAATTAAAAAAATTATGGGGAGATATGACCGATATGAGATTAGATGGATTTGGAATTATGGTTGATGATATGCCAACGATGGTGCGCTTTTATAGAGACGTTCTTGGCTTTGGCATTAAAGAAGATGAGAACACATCAAATGTGTATCTTGAAAAGGATGGAACACTGTTTTTGCTTTATCGAAAGTCTGACTTTGAAAATATGACGGGAAACAAGTTCGCATATTGTAAAGGGTTGAATGGACATTATGAAATTGCACTTAGCGTAGATAATGATGAGGCGGTTGACAGTGCTTTTAATGATGTCGTTCAGAAAGGTGCCAGGGAAGTAATGAAACCGACTACCGAACCTTGGGGACAGCGGACCTGCTATATTGCAGATCCTGAAGGCAATCTGATTGAAATAGGATCATTTACTAATGAGGGAGAAATACAAGCATGAAAAAGTGGTACGACGAAGAATTTGAATTTGAGATAGAAGTTACTGGATTTCTTCGCAGTGATCATACTGAGCATTACTGCCGCAACGGCGAAGAGATAGGGGATAAATATACCTGCACCTACGGTTGTCCCGTAAATAATCAGGGATATGGAATCTGCTCAAAGATGATGCAGATTCTCTTTGCAGATATGCAGGCAGTAAGAAGCGGCGGAGATTTGATGAATGTGGGTGGATCAGAGAAATATATCAAGGATTATGTCTGTCCGGATGGCTGTGTCTGTTTTAAAATGACGGTAAATAAGACCGAAAATGTAAATTTCTATAAAGGAAATTTTTTTCAGAAGTGAGACTAGTGGTAATAAATCGTTATAATGTTTAAGAAAAATTTAGAAAGGTACATCATTATCGCCAAATTTAACTGAAATTTGAAATAACTGGAAATCTTACTAATTTAAAAGGAGACAGAATTATGGATATTGAAATAGTTCAAAGAGAGAAACTTTGTTTTCTAGGGTATAAAGTAAGTATAAAAAAGGGACTTCTATCAATTCCTAAATTATGGCACAGGCTGACTTTATCCAGTATGGTGAAAGAACAGATAAAAAAGGCGGAAGCCGCATTGAGGTATGGCTTCCTGTCACGGCCTGAATTGATTTAAGATGAAGCTGATGACATCTCTTTCAGAACCGTTAACCAGCGAAGCCGTTGAGGATGATGCGTATCGAAGTCGCATTATGGATTATTGCAGTGAAGAATAAACCGAACCCGGCGAAAATGAACAGGAACTGTTGAATCGGATAAGGTGTATAAAACAGAGCAGATCTGATTGAAGCAAAAATATCACTGAGAATCCGACCTTGCATAAAAATTGCAGAAAAGTATTTGGGAGAAAAACGGTGAATTGAGTCGAGGAGACACAGCGCCGATTAAACTTTGCTACGGGGGTATTTAGATGGAAATTAAGGTTTTTAAAATCAATGCATTTGCAAAGACTGTGAAAGGAGGAAATCCGGCTGGTGTTGTGGCAAACGCCGATGAGCTATCTGAAAATGATATGAAAAAGATCGCTGGAATCGTTGGTCTCAGTGAGACTGCTTTTGTCATGAAATCTGATGTTGCCGACTTCAGAGTGCGCTTTTTCACGCCAACTGAAGAAGTCGATTTGTGCGGTCATGCCACCATCGGAACGTTTTCGACGCTACTAAAAAAAGGTTATATTCAGTGTGGAAATTACACACAAGAGACAAAAGCGGGCATTTTAAATGTTGCGGTGAGAGAAGATGCTTCGATCATGATGAATCAAGCGAAGCCAAGCTTTTATGAGATAATAGAAAAAACGGAAATTGCGGATTCTCTAAATATTTCAGTAGCTGACATAAATGAAGCATTGCCTGTACAGATTGTATCGACTGGAATCAAAGATATCATCATACCAATCAGAAATATGAATGTGCTTCGTAGCATTAAGCCGGATTTTTCCATGATTTCTAATATCAGCAAAAAATACAGCGTAATTGGGTATCATTTGTATGCGCGTGAGTCGCTCAACAATTCAAGTGTGCATTGTCGTAACTTCGCACCGCTATATGGTATTCCGGAAGAGTCGGCTACAGGAACATCAAACGGCGCATTGGCGTGTTATTTGCTTAAGTATAATCAGATTACGCCTGAATACGCTAAAAACGTGTCTTTTGCGCAGGGAGACTCAATGAACAGGCCATCGGAGATTATGATTTCGATAAGCGTGGAAAACGATGAAATACATGAAGTTAGAGTTGGTGGAAAAGCTCTAAATTTAACAGAGATTAAAATTGAAGTATAAACAATCGCTATAACAAATGACGTCGGAACGCTTCGTTTGTCATGCCCATCAAACTGCGAGATGCTTGAAAAAGAATGCGAAGATGTATCGATTCCTGGTGTTTAGATTGGGGTGTCTGTAAAGGCTTGGTAATGGCTTTTTGTATGGATTTGAGTTTTAAAATAGGAGTGAATACTGGTGAATATAAGGAAAGTTGAAAACAATAAGAAAGCATATATCGACTTGCTTTTATTGGCTGATGAACAGGAAGACATGATCGACAAGTACCTTGAGCGTGGGGACATGTTTGTTTTGGACGATCATGGCGTTAAAGCCGAGTGTGTGGTTACGAAAGAGTCAGAGGGTATTTATGAGCTAAAGAACATTGCGGTTATGCCCGAGTGTCAGCGAAAGGGATATGGAAAAAAACTGATCGATTTTCTGTTTTTTCATTACAGCGATTGCATGACAATGCTTGTAGGAACGGGTGATGTTCCTTCGGCGCTTTGTTTTTATCAGAAATGTGGATTTGCAGAATCATATCGGATACAAAACTTTTTTACGGACAATTATGACCATCCAATGTTTGAGGATGGGACACAGCTTGTTGATATGGTCTACCTGAAGCGAGAGCGATGAAGGATTATGATCCTGACAATCACTAGTTATGGCTTCAGCATTTATATTTTGAGGCCAAACACATCGACTGTTACAGTAATTGCGCTAGAAAGGCAGACCCAGTCAAGCGCTGTTTAGCTGATCATGATAGGCGATCAGTCAAGGAGGTGCTTTGGAATGCATGCGTGGGAACAAATACAAGAAACCATTGGTTTTATTGAAGACCATTTGACTGAAATATTGATGCCTTCTTTTTCCGTGCAAAGAATATCATGCGTCGATCTGATTGAAATGTTAAAGTGAAATTGAACAGGAGGTGATACGATGGATTGGCAGCAAAAAAGCAGGAAACTACTGGAAAATGAAAAACAGCATGATTTTGATTGGTTACAGAAACTAAATCGTTCGATTGCATACATTGAAAGCCATTTGGATGGCACAGTTGACTATAGTGAAGCTGCTAAAATTGCAGTCTGCTCTGTTTACCACTATCAGCGGTTTTTTTCATACATCGCTGAAATTCCGCTTTCGGAGTATATCCGACGGAGAAGATTGACACTGGCGGCATTTGAGCTTCAAAGCAGCGACAGTAAAGTAATTGATATTGCCCTAAAATACGGATACGATACACCGGAAGCTTTCTCCCGGGCTTTTAAGAATATGCACGATGTAGCGCCAACTTCAGCAAGAAATAGAAGGGTACTGCTGAAAGCCTATCCGCGTATTTCTTTCAATATTTCAATTAAAGGAGACACCGAAATGAAATACCGTGTTGAAGAGTGTGAAAGTTTAGAAATGTATGGTGTTGAAGCAGAGATTTGTACCATAGACAATCAGAATTTCACGACAGTTCCCGAATTTTGGAAAACGTGCCGAACCGATGGTACAATGGACAAAATCCGCGAGGCCAGCAATCTCGAGGCAAACGTACCGCTACATGCCGCCATTTATAACTGTACGAATATGGCTAATTCTTACATGATAGGATATTTTTCACCACCGTCAGGGTCGCCAAAAGACTTTACAACGCTATCGATTCCAGCATCGACGTGGGCCATATTCCCAACTGAGCCATTGTCAATGGCAGAGGCGGCAGAACAAGCAGGTATAATGTGGAAAAGAATTTTTATCGAATGGTTTGCAACATCAGGGTATCAGTTAGCGCCCAATGTACCGGAAATGGAGCTGCATTATAACAAAGGGAATGGTCAATTTGTAACAGAAATCTGGATTCCTGTTGAAAAAAAGAAATAGCCAAAGGGGTGATTATCTGCTAATGTCAAAACATGGTGAACGACTAAAACCCCCGAAGTGGCCCCTTGTTATCACGGGGATGGATATGGTAGTAACGTGTGAGGAAAAGTAAATAGATGGGACATATAACAAGTAAAGATGCCTACAAGAATTTAGAAGATAGAATTAACTGGTTTACCCAGGGCGCACCGCCATCGGAGAGTCTTTATAAAATACTACAGGTGCTGTATACGGAACAGGAAGCAAAATGGGTGGCGTTGTTGCCATTTCGTCCATTTACGGTGAAAAAGGCGGCAAAAATTTGAAAGATCAGCAAATTAAGTGCAGAGCCCGGTACTGGTAATATCCATGCAAAATAAAAAAGAAGGCAAAGGCGTAGCCGTGGTCGATCAGAATGTCTGTCTTGGCTGTGGTGTCTGTGTCAGAAGTTGTCCGAAGGACGTGATTCATTTAGAGCGAAGAGCGATCCAAGTCATTACCCCGGTAAACAGTACCCATCGGTTTGTTCTGCAGGCGATTGAAAAGGGAACGCTTCAGAATCTGATCTTCGACAATCAGGCATTTGCCAATCATCGGGCGATGGCAGCGGTATTTGGCGTGATTCTAAAACTGCCGCCAATTAAACAGATTCTGGCCAGCAAACAGTTTAAGTCAATTTATCTGGATAAATTACTGTCTGCCAACAGGGAGCGTTGAAGTGTTAACTGAAACGGCTAAATAGTCCGGACTATGAAATGAGCGGTTATGAATCCGATTAATAAAAAGAAAAGAATGGTTAGACACGTGGACAAAGCAATTAAAATTTTGAACAGGCTCTCGCACTGGGCTACGATGTGATTGTCATCTTTGGGAATCCGAATAATTACGTGGCTGTGGTTTTAAGAGTTGCAAGCGTTATAATATCTGTCTAGAAAAGGAGATCTATCCAACGGCATTGATGGTAAAAAAACTCTAACCAGAAGTCTTGGATGGCAGAAAATGAGGTTATTATCAAAATTCGGTATGTGAGTTCGATGAATAAGAAGCGGAGCGTTTTGATGCGGGTTTGGAAAGTTGGGAGAAAAAATATCAGCCGAGTCAGGAAGAATTTTTTATTCACAGCCATTCGATTATCCGGTGAGATTTCTTTATGACAAACGAAACGTCCCCTTGTCATCAGATGAGGATATACTTCTCATTTTAGTTTGTACTAAATCTTGACAGAAGACCAGTGTCTTCCAGTGGCTTCTGAGAGACGAAGCGACCCCTTGCCTTTTGGGGTCTTTTTTATTTTCCAAATTATATACAGTTACACTGTTTAAATGTCGATAAAATGGACACATACTGAATACAGGCGCTGGAGAGCGAAAATAAATAATATTGGCGTTTCGATTTGGAAATGATATTGTGTCGTTTCGTCGGCACGCATAATATAAGCATATGATTGTCTTTGCTGATAAAATCGCTTGAGATTGATCGTCGTTGGCAGCTTGCAGGAGATTTTGTGCAACTCGTCCGATTAATGCGCTGTCTATGGTGAATTATTATCTTGATTAAATAATAATATATTCAATACAATGAGTCAATTACTAACAATAAAGCAACTAATCACAGGTTGTTTTTAAATACAATTAAATCTGATTCAAAAACTGATCAGAAGAGAGAAGGTATTACCGAAAACTTGCTAAAAGCCCTCGAAAGGTGGATGGTCGTTACCGGAAAATGGATGATACAATGATATTGGTAGCATCTTGTTTTAAAAAAGTAGGAGCAACTATTATGGAAACAAAAAAAGCACAAAAGAAACAAATGAATCTGCTAAAACGGATACTTCTTTTTATTGGCATACCAATAGTAATAATTTATGGGGTTTCATCGCTAATTATTTTGAATAATGTGAATACATCAATAACCGGTTTAACGGAAAAACAACTGGAAACAGAATCCAATGCGGCTGCACATGAAATAGCCGGAGTTTTCAATAAGTATTTTGAAATAACGAAACAAATGGCTGTTAACAGCCAATTTGAAGATGTCGTAAATGAAATTACAGCGGGTTCAGTGCCGACGGCTGCACAGGGATTTGCAAAATCGGAAAAGACGCTCGCGGGGATTAAAGCGACTGATCCGAGTATCATGGAAGCTTGGATAGCGGACGCCGATGCGAATCTTTTGCTTTTATCTCAGGGATATTACCAAAGTCCGGATTGGGTAATGGTTAAACGGCCATGGTACATTCAAATGATGAATGAAGGCGGTACGACTTTGACAGCACCGTACATCGATGCGATGACCAATAAATTGGTGGTAACAGCGGTTACACCGATTTATCGAAGCGGGACAAAAGATGTAATCAGTGCCGCTGGTTTGGATTTCTCTCTCGATAGTGTTTCGGCAATGATGGGTGAATACAAACTTGGTGAAACCGGTTCTTTCATTTTGGCAAGTTCTGATGGGCAGCTGATTTATCATCCCAATCAAGAATATGTCAATACCAATATCAACGATACGGATATGTCGGATAATATCAAAGAGGCCATTTTGACGCAAAAAACCGGGGCGATTGAATATACCAGTGGCGGTTCAAATTATCACGGTTATGTTTCAATGGTGGGTGATACGGGCTGGTCCATTACAACCGGCCTTCCGGACAAAGAATTTAACAGTGCTTATAATCTAATTCAGATGATCATGTTAATAATTATGTTGCTTGTCATTGCCGGGATCGTGCTGATGACCGTCTATACTTCCAGAAAAATTGCGAGACCCATTAACTTATTGGCAGGGATAGCGAATAAGATGGCAATGGGTGATGTTGATGTGAGTACGGAAGGGATATCGGCTATCAGTAGTGAAATAACGGAGCTGACAGCGGCCTTCGACGAAATGGCAGAAAATACCAAGGCGCAGGCATTTGCGGCAGAAAGGATTGCAGCAGGGGATCTGAACGTCGAAGTCATACCAAGATCAGATCAAGATATTTTGGGAATTAGCATGGATGAGATGGTCAAGTCTTTACGGGAATTGATCCAGGAGACAGAAATGCTGACAGAAGCCGCAGTAGCGGGTAGATTATCGGTTCGCGGAAATACAGGAGCGCTAAATGGTGGCTACAGTGATATCGTTAAAGGTTTCAATGCAACGCTTGATGCAGTAATCGAACCAATGAATATCGCATCAGGCTATATCGATAAGATCGGAAAGGGTGAGATTCCTGAAAAGATTGAAATGGAAGCCAAGGGTGATTTCGCCAATTTAATTAATAGCATCAATTCCTGTATTGACGGTTTAGGTGCCCTAATCGAAGGCAATCGAATCCTGGCACTGATGAGCAAAAATGATCTCACGCAGCGCATTAATGCGAAGTACTCCGGAATTTATGGAGAAATTGCTAAATCAATCAATACCATTCAGGATTCCTTAATGACAATGGTTAAGGCTGTTGAGGATATCTCTAACGGAGATATGCAAATGCTGGATTGGTTAAAAGAAACTGGAAAACTCAGTGAAAATGATCAACTGGTGCCCGGTTTTATCAAACTGATGGAAAACATCATTATGCTGTTGGAAGAATCAGACAGTATGGCTCAAGCGGCCGTGGCCGGTGACTTGAACAATCGTGCCGATGCATCCCGATTCCCGGGCGATTATGCCAAGGTAATCAGTGGTTTCAATAATACCCTGGATGCGTTAACCGAACCAATGCAGGAAGCATCCCAGGTGCTTAATGAACTGGCTCAGGGTAATCTCAATACGGCAATGACGGGCAATTACATGGGACAAAACGGTCAAATTAAAGAAGACATGAATAAAACCATTGCCTTCCTGAAAGACTATGTCCAGGAAATTTCACAAATACTGGAAAAGGTCAGTGAGGGAGATTTCAACCAGGAAATTACCAATGAATATCTGGGAGACTTTGTCAATATCAAATATGCCATTAATAACATTACCGCCCATCTGAGTGAAATTCTGACTGAAATCGGGAATTCTGCCAATCAGGTTGAATCGGGGGCGCGCCAGATATCAGATGGCGGTCAGGCGCTGGCTCAGGGTACCACCGAGCAGGCCAGCTCAATTCAGGAATTGTCTGCTTCGATTGATGAAGTGGCTGAAGAAACCAAAAAGAACGCTCAAAATGCCAATGCCGCCAATGAACGGACACTTGAAGTTCGGGCGACCGCTGAAGAAGGCAATAAACAGATGGGGGACATGGTTAAGGCCATGAGCGAGATCAACGATTCCTCCAATAATATCTCCAAGATCATTAAGGTAATTGACGATATTGCTTTCCAGACCAATATTCTGGCGTTGAATGCAGCGGTAGAAGCCGCCCGGGCCGGACAGCATGGGAAAGGTTTTGCCGTAGTGGCAGAAGAAGTTCGGACGTTAGCAGCACGGAGTGCGGAAGCCGCCAAAGAAACAACCGGTCTGATTGAAGGATCAATCGATAAGGTGGAAGCCGGCACAAAAATAGCAAATAATACTGCCGAAAGTCTGGAAGAAATCTTAAGCTCTGTGGCAAAAGTCACGGATCTGGTCAGTAGCATCGCAATGGCTTCGAATGATCAGGCGACCAGCATTGCTCAGATCACTCAGGGAATTGAACAGGTTTCACAGGTGGTGCAGACCAATTCAGCAACCGCCGAAGAAAGTGCAGCGGCCAGTGAAGAATTGTCCGGTCAGGCTGAGCTGTTGAAAAATATGGTTTCCAGGTTTAAACTGAAAGCCAAATCAGGCAAAGCATCAGGTTTAAGACCAAGCGTTGATACGCGGCCGGCGGAAATAAAAAAAGAAGTCGTCACGCATCAGCCGCCAGAACTGAAGATTCTACTGGATGATATGGAAATCGATAAATACTGATAAATTAGGAGGAGTGAACATCAGGCAAGCTTTAAAATAACAACAAAACAAAAGGTGTTTCAGGGATACGGAGCCTTTCTATTAAGATTGACAGAATTAAAAATGTGTCCGCCAACCATATGTACATATGGTTGGCGGAATTTTTATACAAAAGCACTGGCATGATATAGGGATGCTTCGTTTTTTATATCGAGAAAATTTGAGAGACTGAAAAACGACAGGCAGAGAAACAGAAATGGCTAGGCAAGGGCAGGTAAAAGTTTAATATGATTAAATTACTGGAGGCATTGAACGCTGCTATTTATGCGATTAAAATCAAATATTCAAAAAACTGGCGGAAGCGATCGGTTTGTTTATTAAGTGGTATTTATCTTAAAGTTCTTTTGCTTTATATTTTGTGCATAACAAATTCTGAAGGGATGTGATTTAAATGCACGAAGTCTTTGAATCCGCAACCATTGCCGGAATTCCCTTAACTAACCGAATTTTAAGGTCAGCGACACATGAAGGTTTAAGTGATGCACAGGGTCAGCCAACAGAAGCGTGTATTAAACTTTACGAACGCTTGGCCAAGGGTGGAGTCGGAGCCATTATTACGGGTTACGTAGGAATTATGGCGAACGGAAAGTCGCCGCTATATAATATGGCGATGCTGGATAATGATCAACAACTGCCAGCTTTCAAAACCCTGGTTGATCGGGTTCATGCCCAGGATACTCCAATAATTTTGCAATTGGCGCATTGCGGCAGGCAGACCCGATCAAAAATCACCGGCTTTCCCACGGTCGCTCCATCAGCCATCAGAGATGGAATGTATCGGGAAGATAAGCCCCATGCACTCAGTGACAGTGAAATATCTGACATTATCAGCCATTTTACAGCAGCTATTGAACGCAGTAAAAAAGCGGGTTTTGATGGCGTTCGTTACATCTGGCACATGGTTACCTGTTGGCCTCTTTTTTATCGCCGCATATGAATAAACGCACCGATCATTGGGGTGGCAGTACCGAAAACCGTTTTCGGATTATAAAGGAAATTCTTCAACAATCCAGAGCCGTTGTCGGCGATTATCCAATCCTTGCCAAAATCAACGCCTATGAAAAATCGGCTGATGGCATGCGGCTCGAGGAAGCCATAGTAATTGCCAAGTATCTCGAAAAATATGGCTGTGATGCCATTGAAGTTTCTAATGGTATTATTGAAGACGTGTTCTGGTTCAGTCGGGGGAATTTCCCCTTTGACATCATCGTTGAAGATAATTTTCGATTGAAAAATATACCTGGTTTTTTACGACCACTCATTAAACCGGTATTAGAAAAACAGCTGCAGAGTCCGCAGCCCTACAGTCTGTTTAATCTAAATAGTGCCAAGCAGATCAGAAAAGCGGTAAATATCCCGGTTATTGTTGTGGGTGGAATTCGCAAACTGTCGGAGATCAGGGACATCATTGAAAACGACCGTTGTGATTTTGTCTCGATGGCAAAACCCTTGATCATTGAGCCGAATCTGGTGCAAAAATTCAAAACCGGCGCCCAGGACGAGTCGAAATGTACAAATTGTAATTACTGTGTCATTGGAATTGAAGCCCGCCCGTTAAAATGTTATTATGGCCGAACAAACAACTTTCGCCGATCTTCTGAAAAGGATCATTTTTAAAAAGCGCAGTATGGACATTTGATTCTTCAAAATTATCGGTTGATTCTTAAGCCTTTTTATAGTTTAATGGAGGTGACTAAAAAAAGACAGGAGATAAAAAATGGCAAAAACTTGGTATCCTATGATTAATTATGATTCTTGCGTCAGCTGTGGCAGCTGTACTGCGAAATGCACCCATGATGTGTATGACCAGAAGAAAGCGCCCGTTGCCCATGTTGTTTACCCGGAAGGCTGTGTTGACCAATGCCATGGATGCGGCAATTTGTGTCCTAATGGATCAATTACCTATTTTGGCGATGCGACGGGTTGGGTGCCGCCAAACCGCTAAGACGGGCATTTTTAAAACATGGCACAAACAATCAGCCCCGGTAATCGGGGCTGGGAACAAAAAATTAGGCGGTATGGTCGTTTATTGACAACCTCAGCCAGTGGTTTTTCACTGTATTATAATCTACTCATCCAGGTAGATCAACGCCCAATACTCGGTCGTATCTTTAGAATAACTACCAAAGCCGATTTTAGTATAGGCTTCATTCATTTGATACTTCTGAGAAATTAAGTTAACAAAATCTGTTGGAAATAATTGAGATGCTCTTGCCTTATTTTCGCCAACATCAGTAAAATCGCTGATCCCGACTTCATTCAAAAGATCTGCCAGGCTTTCCCCATTGGGACGGTTAAGGGAAAAACTGACTGAAGCTTCCTCCGCCCGAACGTCAGCGGCCTGATCAAGCGCTGAATTTTCAACCAATGGGGTCAGTCCAGCGGTTTGACGTTTTTCATTGATCAGGGCAATTACCTTTTCTTTATTCTTCTGGGCGATTTCTTCCCGTGATGGCGTAAAGACACCAAACAGTTGAATATCGGCACCCTGGTCAACCGGATCATCGGTAAAGGGGGAAGAGGCCATGTCTGTTACAATGGCTCCCCCGCCGAAAAGATTAAGCGGCTCACCAGTGTAACTTAACGGCTTGACATCATCAAAATCGGGATTGCCACCATATCCGTAGGGGCCAGAGTCAGCACTTAACATTAATGCGATGCGAAAGTTGGTCAGCAGTTCAACAATGGATAAGGATGGGTCAATATCCTGATAGATAATAGTCTGCAGTGCACTAAAGTCGTCGCCGGGTTCATCGATAATATCCTTAAAGACCGCTGTCGTTCCGGCCTGGGCTTCCAGATATATGGCAAACATATAGGACATCGCATAGCTGGACAGGACACCACTATCATCGCCATTCTGCCAGATCAATGGGGACAGCCCGTTCTGTACGGTTTCAGACGTTTTAAAGTATTTAATCCGATCATACCGTGTTCCGTATAGCATATCCTCAGCTGCCATGGAAAACGCTTCATCGAGGCAAGTGCTCATTTTTGAGCCCCCCTGCTGGATGACATTAACATTATAATTAATAACATGCTGAATTTCATGGGCGATGGTTGAATAGGTCATTGAAGCATCTTTTTCAGAAGGGGTTTCTGGATTAGGGGTCATCCCCGGATAGGTATCAAGATAAATCATCGACCGCTGGTTTGAGTAGGTATCATTAGCAAAATCGAGCGGTTTGAAGTAACCACCGTAAAAATTGCCACTGGTCTCGTAGTCATCCTGAATATCATAGATTAGAATCGTCATCTTGTTACTACCATTGACAACCGGTAAATCACCAAAATTTTCAGTCATTTGCTGATAAATCGCGTTGTTATACTCCTGGCCAAGAGTCTCAATCTGTTCCTGGCTTAATTGGGACGAAACCGGAACGGCCGGGTTTCCGTTTTCATCGGTGGTGTTGTCCACCCAGATCTCAGCATTCCCTTCATTATAGACGCATTTGGCTTGCAGCTGGTCAAATGAAGCGGTAGCAAAATTAGATACAAAAAAGGTTGTCGTATCACCGACGGCTGTCTGGGTTTGGACATATTCATGATCCGTAATAAATTGCGTCTCTGCGGTTGGTTCATAGGGCAAAACCGCATCAATCATACCGCCTTCCGAATTAGAGCTTTCGTTGACGCCAGAATTTTGGGAAGTGACGCTTTCCGGAAGATTTCCGGTTGGCTCAGTCGTTGTAAAGTCTAATGAGGTATTTACGATGAGCAGGGATGAGCCAAAATAGATATTGCCTTGTCTGTCGATATCAGCGATGGCGGCAACTTCGGTCGAAAAATCGCTGGAGGTAAATCCTTTTGCATCTGCGGCGACTTTAAAATAATAGGTCTGTCCACTTGCCAGGGCATCGACATCAAAAGCTGTATCCGTAACTCCTGAAGAAATTTGCGAATAAGAACCATCGGCAGAAGTTGACTGATAAACAGAGTAGGACTGCGCATTTTCGGCCGCGGACCAGGACAAATTTATCATATGCGCCCCGGACACTGTGGCGGTTAAATCAGTCGGTGCCGACAACGGTTTGGTTGGTTTTTCCTGAGGGACAATCTTAATTTCCAGCTCTTCAAGACGTAGACCCAAGCCCGTTGTTCCCAGTTCCTCACCGTTTTTCACCCAGCCCCATTGGCCGTTTTCCATGGGAATATCACCTTTGTTCTGGACATGGCCGCAGTAATAAACATCATAACCGGGAAAATCCGAAAGCCAGATTTTAATCGCTTCAACCTGCAGCCCCTGGCCGGCGGTTCCCGAAAAATCGCCGTTTTTAACCGGGTTCAGCCAACCTTTATTGGCAACGTGAACCTGATAATTAATGCTGGCGCCTTCCGGCACCTCACCGGTCAGTTCGAGCCAAACCCCTTCCAAACGCAGGCTCTGGCCGGTCGTTCCAATGGCATCCGGTCCAGTTACAAAGGTACCATCTGGTTTTGGCATGTTTCCTTCATTCTGAACATGGGCACGATACTGGACGCCAATCGGCGTTGCTATTGATTCGGCCCATACACTGGTTGTTGCCATAATCAAAATGATCAAAAGAATCGAAACCGTTCCAAACTGTTTAATCTGTCTTTTTTTCATGTTGCTCTCCTTTTAATTCTACTATGACCGATAACATCAATTTTTCGAAAGTTATGTAAAAATCCATATAAATGGCTCAACTTGCCAACAGATTAACAATTAGTTGGTGCGATCGTTTATCGACAGGCTCAGTCAGCGATTTTTCACTGCCTTCATTTAGTCTGCCAGATACCAACCCGATTTTCCGGGGCGACGTACATTTGATCACCTCGTCTTCAAAAACAACATAACGATCTGTTGCAATCAGCCCCTAAAAACCAGCATCTGCGCAATATAGGTCTGATAGGTTTCGCAGTATTGTATATTCTTTCTTCTAAATTAAATCATCGAACTTTGTCAATTGCTATTATCTGAAGCCATTTAAAATGCCGCCGCTGTGATGACAGTTTTCAACATGGCAGCGGGTGATAAAATGCTTATGAATTTAAATTATGGTTTGGAAGTAGATAATTTTTATCTTACTACAATTAATATTAATTGTAGTAAGATAATGCTAACCACTTAAGCGCCGGTCAAAGCCGTGTTTTACCCGGTTATGGTTTGCCGCTTTTTTAAATCAATTTTATAACAAGGTCAATAAAGTCGGTTAAGTTAGGCGATAGCCACTTTGAAGCATGGCAGAAGAGCTGGGAGTACACTTTGTAATCATTTTTATATGGCAGCGCAGCTAATAAGTCTGTGTTCAGTTCTTCCTGAACTGCCAGACGGGGAAGTACGCACAGACCCATACCGCTGATTGCCATTTTTTTTATTACTTGAACACTTCCGGATTCTAGAGTCACTTGATAAGGAATTCCGTGAGATTTTAAATCGCATTCAAACGTCTCACGATAATTGCAGCTAGTGCTTGTCAGAAGGAATGACTGATTGGCGAAATCTGTTATCGCCAACGCATTCTTTGATCGCAACGAATGTGTTGGTGCGGAAAGAACCAGAACTTCCTCGCGCTTTTTTAAAAATGAGGTTATTGCGGGATGTTCAATGGAATTTCCGATCGTTAATGCGACATCGATAGCGTTGCTTGTCAACTGCTCCACGACTTGCGCATTTTCAATGAGTTCTAAGTGAAGTTCAATGTTTGGATGGGATTGTCGAAACGATTCTACGATCGCCGGAAGCTTAAAAATACACAAAGATTCGGAGGCGCCTACAATAATTCGGCCAGGAGATGAATGGTCGTTGTCAAGTTTATCTCTGATAGTTGAAGCCAGTGCCAACATTTCAATGGCGTATGGCAGCAATTGCTCCCCCGACTCTGTAAGAAAAACCTTCCTTCCAATCCGATCAAGGAGTTTTGTGTTCAGTTCCTGCTCCAATTGCTGAATTTGAGCAGAAATACTGGATTGAGCGTAGCCGAGCTCATCAGCTGTTCGGGTATAGTTTTTATTCTTTGACAAAACCACAAAGGTTTTTAATTGCTTTAAGTCCATGAATGTAAACGCCTTTCTTGATACGATCGAAATTTTCGATTGTAATAATAGAAATACTTTGTTTAACAGATTGATTATTTTATAGTAACATAAACCTACCATCGGGACAATAAAAATCCCGTACCAAATAGGAAATCATATGAAGGAGTATCTAAGATGAGTACAACCAATATTACAGAACCTGTTTTGAGACGCCTGCTGGCAGATGTTTCGATCAACGGCGTCAAGGCGTATCGGGCGCCGGTGGATAACAAACAAAATTTTTTATGATCTTTGTCGGATATGCCGGTGTGATCGATATTGATTTAACTTTTGAGATGGATATGAAAAGGAGTAGGGTGATATGAAAACAGAATTACGTAAAAAAGTCCTCAGTTTTGGAGCGGATATTTGTGGATTTGCAGGCATTGAACGATTTGTAGGAGCACCAGACGGATTTCATCCGGGTGATCTATTTCCGGACTGCAAAAGTGTTATTGCCTTCGGAATCGCCCTTCCAAAAGGCATCTTCATGGCTGATGCCCAACTGATCTATGCGTACTTTAATAATTTTGCTGTGCCTCTGGTTGATCGACTTGCCTTTCAGACAGCCGCATTTCTAGAAAAGACGTATCAGGGGATTGGCGTGCCATTACCTTGCGATGTACCATATGACTATTGGGATGAAGAAAAATTGGAAGGTCGTGGTTTATTGTCAATGAAGCATGTTGCATATCTTAGCGGTATCGGGACGCTTGGGAAAAGTACATTATTGCTCAACAGCGAATACGGAAACCGCTTGGTAATCGGATGTGTTCTGACCGATCTTCAAATAGAATCCGATGAACTGGCTGCCGAAGTATGTTTGGAACAGTGCGATTTGTGTATTCAAAGCTGTCCCGTAGCAGCAATTGGCGAAGGTAGCGTCAGACAAAAACCGTGCCGAGTAAACAGTTTTGGCAAGACCAAACGAGGCCATGACACCGTCGTATGCAATCAATGCCGGACTGTTTGTCCAATGCGATTTGGCCTGGCATAAGCTAATGTGCAATGGTGATATAAAAAAAGGCTTACCAGGTATTAATTTCAATAAACTCTAGACAAACATAAAAGGCACCTGCAATGAAAGATCGAGGAGCGACCAGAAAAAAACTGATTTTAAATCTAAACCGATGGACGATGAGGTAAGATCGGTTCATATTTTTAAAAATTAGCTTGCAAATAATTTTTAATCGACTTATCCTAAATTGCAAGGATATCCTTTATCACTTAAAGGAGAATGATTAAATGAGTCAAATAAAAATAAATGAAATTGAAACCGTGATAAACCGAGATTATGGTAATATCGCTGGGGTTGTTGTGCAAAAAAACGGTACCAAAGTTTATGAAAAATATTTTAATGGGTATATGGCCGATAATGCAGTTCATGTCTGCTCGGTGACAAAGAGCGTACTTTCGGCGCTGATCGGAATTGCCATTGATCAAGGCTATATTGGCAGTTTGGATCAGAAGGTGTTGGCGTTTTTTCCGGATTATCAGGTTAAAGATGATGAAAAAACCATTCAGAAGATTACCCTGAAACATCTGATGACGATGACCGCTCCCTATAAATACGAAACTGAACCTTATGAATTATTCTTTACAAGTCAAAATCCAATTCAGGATGCGCTTGATTTATTAGGCGGAAATGGCATCATCGGAGATTTCAAGTATTCGGCCATTGGTGGCACCCACATTTTGGCAGGGATTCTGGGCCGGGCAACCGGGCAGTCAATTCTTGATTTTGCTGAAAAATATTTATTTGCGCCGATGGGAATCATGGTTCCCCATAATCTGTTGTTGCGTAGTGAAGAAGAGCATCTGTCAGTGATGAATGATAAAACCACCCGTGGTTGGGTGGTTGATCCCCAGGGAATTAATACGGGAAGCTGGGGCTTATTTCTGACACCTGAGGATATGACAAAAATCGGGCAGTTGTACCTCGACGGTGGCAGGTGGCAGGGAAAACAGCTTGTTCCGGCGGATTGGATTGCCCAAAGCACAAAGGAATCTAGCCGATGGGATAAGCTTTTGTACGGCTATCTGTGGTGGATCATTGATGATCAGGCCCACAGCTTCGCCGCCCTGGGTGATGGCGGCAATGCGATTTACGTAAATAACGAAAACGGCATGGTGATTGCGATTGCATCGCTTTTGGTGCCTGATGCCCGGGATCGAATTGAATTGATCAAAACGATGATTGAACCGGCATTTGAAAACAGCATGGTGTAAAATCGTGAGATGCGATTTTTTAAGATAACCTTACACGGCATAGTAAAAATGATACAATTAATTTAATAATGCCGGCAAAGACAATCCGGTTGCTATCTGAAAAATTCAATAGTTATGCCGAAACAATGCCGATGGGACAACCGCAACAGGTATTGAAACGGTGACATGCAATACCTGTTGCCGGGTATGTCCGATGCGCTTTGGGAAAGAAGGGTTATTGATTTATGATCATCAGTGAAGTGACTAAGGACCACGAAAATAAGCAGGTCTGATTTAACAAAACAGATAATTGAGGGTAAAATGAGAACACAAAAATTAGAAATAGCGGGAATTCCGGCAATTATTTGGGGAGAAAATTCCTCCAAGATATTTATCGCTGTTCATGGCAATATGTCAAGCAAAGCGGATCAAGTCATCGTGATATTTGCAGAAAAACTGACACAATTAGGATACCAGGTGCTGAGCTTCGATCTGCCGGAGCATGGCGATCGTAAAAATGATCCAACGCCGTGTAAGGTTCAAACGTGTGTTAAAGAGCTTGCACGTATTATGGAGTTTGCAAAAATGGGGTGGGAGCAGATCAGCTTGTTTGCATGTAGTATGGGTGCATATTTTAGTTTGCTTGCTTACCGGGAGGCAGATTTGAAACAATGTCTATTTCTGGCACCGGTTGTAGATATGGAGCGTATTATCAAAAATATGATGGCTTGGTTCAATATCAGTGAGGAACAGTTGCGGACCGAAAAAGAAGTGGCAACGCCAATTGGACAGCCACTCTATTGGGATTATTATTGCTATGTTAAAGAGCATCCCATTGATTGCTGGAATAAACCGACAGCCATTCTTTATGGTTCAGAAGATGATTTATGTGAAGTTGATACGGTTTTGAACTTCACACGGCAATTTAATTGTGAGCTAACTATAATGGAACAAGGTGAACATTATTTTCATACGGAAGAACAATTGGATTTTTTCGGGGAATGGATTGAAAACCAGACCTATCATGTTTAAATTCATACTGGGATAATATTCATCCTAAGGTGATCTTTAAAATTCTGGAACTAAAACGGAGGGGTTGCACTTTTTCCAGCCCGCCATCAACGCTTACCGGGGATCAGTGCCAAAGAAAAGACACAAATCAAGGACAGGGACTGTGTCGGTTGGTCAGGGTAGCTTATGCATGGACAAGTTAAAAAGAAGATGGCAGGACATAACACCTTTATCAGAACATAACAAAGAGACAATGAGAATCGATTAAAGAAGAATGAAAGGAATGGTGATATAAATGGACAGAGTTATTAAGATTAGGAATGAAGAAGAAAGCGATTATCAGCAAGTAGAAGAGCTTACCAGGAAATCTTTTTGGAATTTATATATTCCGGGGTGTAACGAACACTATTTAGTTCATGTGATGCGATCCCACAAAGACTTTCTGCCAGAATTGGATCTGGTGATTGAAGTTGATGATCAGATCATTGGGAATATCATGTATACGAAAGCAAAACTGATTGATATGTCAGGGGCAGAAAAAGACATCCTAACGTTCGGCCCAGTTTGCATTTTGCCGGAATATCAGAGAAAGGGCTACGGAAAAAAACTATTGGAGTATTCTTTTGAACAGGCGATCGCACTTGATTATGATGTGATTGTAATCTTTGGGAATCCGAATAATTACGTAAGCCGTGGTTTTAAGAGTTGCAAAAAATATAATATTTGTCTGGAAAATGGCTCCTATCCGTCGGCAATGATGGTAAAAGAACTCAAACCAGAAGTATTGGACGGCAGAAAATGGGTTTATTATCAAAGTCCGGTGTTTGAGATCGATGAACAGGAAGCGGAGCGCTTTGATGCGGGATTAGAAAGTCTGGAGAAAAAATACCAGCCTAGTCAGGAAGAATTTTATATTCACAGTCATTCGATTATACAGTGAGTTTTTGGGATAAACGATACGCCCCCTTGCCATAATAAAACCTCGTGGCTAATGTATTTATTCTACATCAACCACGAGGTTTACACAATTTTTGAAACGGTCTCCCTTTATCATCATAATGGTTGCTTCCTTATTGGATTTGAACCTTTAACCCCTAGTTGAACGTCTTTCCATAACAAATCATTGTTTAACGTATTTAACAAAACCGCACAAAGAATCTTTATGCAAATTTTTCAAGTTCACAAAGGCCAACCCCTCTATCTGTAGAGTGTCGAGGTCAAACAAAATTAAACACTGTATAAACTTTTAAATCACATTAGAGTCATCAACGGAGTCATCAACGGAGTCATCAACGGAGTCATCAACGGAGTCATCAACGGAGTCATCAACGGAGTCATCAACGGAGTCATCAACGGAGCAACAGAATCGTCATCTGAGTCATCAACAGAGTCATCATCTGAATCGTCGTCTGAGTCATCCTTATCTAAAAAACAATTATCGGTACTTCCTGGAGCACCAGATCCTGCTGGAACTATTTTGATATAAATTCCCTCAAGACGGTATCCGTATCCTGCTGTACCTGAAGACTCACCATTTTTTGCCCAACCCATCCATCCGATATTCTGAGCATGAACGCTGTAGTAAACATCAAATAAATCAGCATCTGATCCAACAAGTTTTATTTGAATTGCTTCTAACCGATAGCTTAAACCCTCGGTCCCCGAAAAATCATCGGACTCTTTCCAACCACTCCCAGCATCCACTTCCCAGCCAATGTTTTGAATATGCGTTTGATATTCAATACCAAGATCATAACCGCCGTTATTAATAGCGATACGGATTCCTTCAAGTCTTAAACCCATACCACTTGTCCCAGACATTTCGCCCTCAGATGAATAATCTTGCCAGCCAACATTTTGAACATGTGCACAGTAAGAAATATTAGGCTTATCGACTGCTTGTGTAACAGTTGGCATATAACCCAACATTAATAAAATCGTCATCAGAAAGGACAACCAACCAATTTTATTACGCATTGTTTTATACCTCCTTATTAGATTTACTTAATATGATTATACTCCCTTGCGTAAAGGTTTACAATGGGATGGTGTGACATTTCAAAAACGTTTAAGTATATATAATGGACTTAAATTTCGCACATAATAATCGTCTAAAAAACGGTTGTTCCGATGTTACAAACATATGACACAGGGACGTTTGTCATGCCCAGCATGCTGTGATATACTAAAAAAGCAGTAGGTGAAATCAGAAATGGCAAGACAAGCTTGGTTAAAACGCAAGCGGTATTTACCATGTAATGCTAAAGGGTTTGGATGGGCGTAATCCACTTCGGCGGAAATAGAATTCTTGAAACAACCGGGCAGCAGTTTTTAAACGGTTGGTAAACCTGTCAATTCCTGAAATTTAAGTACAGATCAGGTTAAAGCGACATGAGCCGATCTGGTTGAAAAGTGAGGTAAGCATGGAAATAAAGAAAGTGGCAATCATTGGCTTGGGTGCCCTGAGTGATGCCGGAAAGCCTTCCATGAGACAGGATATTGAAGCCAAACGCCCCATCGAGGTGGCGCTTTTTTCCGGAATGGTGGGTGGCACTTGGGCAAAAGTATGGCATCAAGACCCCGGTAAATGCCATGCTCTATGACAAAGTCGTGGCCATTGAAAAGGATTACCATCAGTTTTCTGAATAGCAGCATTTAATTTTCAAATTGCTGCTGTTTATTAGCTTCCTGGCATCAGGGTGCGGGCTCCTTTCTGATGATGGAACAATGCCAAAGTTCGCCCCAAATGTTAAAAAGCTGGAAATTGAAAGCAAAGCGCTCACCATTTGTTATGATATGCAGCATGGGCATGACCAACGTCCCCCGGTCAGCTCATCTGCGCGATTAGAACACCAAAAAGGGAGGAACCGATGCGACTAAAGGAAAAATATCATCTCTATGCGCTAATCACAATTGTTTGCTGGTCGCTGGCTTATGTACTGACCCGGCTGGCCTTAACTTATTTTTCAGTTTATAGTCTGGGATTTTTGCGTTACTTGATCGCATCACTGATCTTGCTGGGTGTGGCTGTTGCTGTTAAGATGAAAATGCCTGCAAAATGCGATTGGCCGAGGTTTTTCTTGTCCGGGGCGTTGGGCTTTTTTCTCTACATGATCTTTTTTAATCAGGGTCAGCAGATGGTTTCGGCAGCCACCGGTAGCATTATCATTGCCACCGCACCAGTTTTTACGGCGTTATTGGCTCGCATTCTTTATCAGGAAAAGCTGACATGGTTGCAATGGTTGGCAATCGGGCTGGAATTTTGTGGAGTGGCATTTTTAACGCTGATTGATGGCGCATTGTCAATAAACATTGGGGTCTTATGGCTTTTTGGGGCAGCGCTGGTTTTGAGTTTTTACAATCTTTTGCAGCGTAAACTCACTAAATCGTATGCGCCCCTTGAAACGGCGACTTACAGTATTTGGGGGGGAACGATTCTGCTGGCAGTTTTTCTGCCGGGGTCGATCCACCAGGCAATCAATGCACCGCCGCTCCAGTGGGTCTATGTCCTTATTTTGGGGGGATTCTCCAGTGCCATTGCCTACGTTGCCTGGACAAAGGCCCTGTCCTTGGCCCGTAAGACCTCACAGGTCAGTAACTATATGTTTTTAACCCCTTTTCTGACCAGCATACTGGGTTTTTTAATTGCCGGTGAAATCCCCGAGCAGGCGACAGTGATTGGTGGGTTTATTATTTTAGCGGGCGTTTTTCTATTTAATTATGGGGAGCGTTTGAAAGCTTCCATCAAACAATGATACAGGATTAACACGGAGATGCTTTGCCATCTGGGATGAA
Organism: Firmicutes bacterium HGW-Firmicutes-4; assembly: GCA_002841405.1. Classification (GTDB taxonomy): domain Bacteria; phylum Bacillota; class Clostridia; order Eubacteriales; family Eubacteriaceae; genus Acetobacterium. The sequence continues at coordinate 27,829 of PGZR01000020.1, forward strand.
TTGATTTTTGGGGTGGAGGACGGTTCGGTTGAAGAATTGTGAAGAAGAATTGTGGTAAAATAAGCTCATCGGAAAAATAGCAGTTCTTTGCATTAATCACAATAACCTGAGCCGAATGGACAGATTCAGTCAAGTGTTAGGATTACTCAAATTTCAATAATTTGAACTGTTCTGGACTCAAGGTGGTTATATGTTCTTGTCGATAGGTAGACAAGAGATTTGGAGGTTAACAGTTATGATAGATATCCTATTCAGCGATAGTGCTTGCGGTAGTCTTAAAATAGCGCAACATTTTGGTAAAGGAAAATATCCGGTTGGGTGTATGAGCATTGTTGTCAGTCATACTGATGGAAGTAAGCCAAGTAAAGTTGAAATTGAAACGGCCAGGAAGGAAGCAGAGGAAAAGTCACGCATGGCGTGGGAGAATGCGACACCCTTGGATGGAAAAACATCAGACGTCTATGGATTCAATTTGTTGCTGAGCATCGGAGATATTTCCGAAAATCAACTCGGTATCAAGCGGAAACAGGTATTGGAACACTTATTTAGTGTTTATCCAGATGACCAAGAGCATCAGGTTGCGAAAGAAATATTTAATAAGGCAATTGAAGATTTGCAGACAATTCGTGAGCATGCGGCAACGGGAGAAACTTTCCGGGTCTGGTATAGTAATCAGCCCGATGATATGTGTGGACTTTACTGGTTTATGAGTCAGTTTAATCAGTGGAACGTAAACGATGGACAAGTGGTGATTGTAAAACTCCCCGAAAGGGAATCTGACGGGAATGGAAATGTCATGCAAAAAAATAGCTGGGCTGAAGTGGCTCCAGAAGAATGGTGTCAGTATTTTGCTTTTCAAAAGGCGGTATCATCTGCATTTATTCAATGTTGTGCATCTCACTGGCAGGCGCTTCAAGCAGAGAACGCGCCTTTGCGAGCCGTACTTAATGGCCAGTTGGTTAGTATGTCAGAAAAGCTCTATGATGATTTTATTCGTTGCGAAATTGAAGCGGAAGACGAAAAATTTCATGAAGCGATGATTGTCGGACGTGTGTTAGGTAAATACCAACTTGGAATTTGTGATTCATGGGTTGCATTACGCATCGAAGAAATGATCAGGGATAGAAAACTGGAAACAGTGACGGGGAGTGACAAAGATATGCCGCTTTATCATCGCGTATTGAAAAAAGTTACTCACTGACGCTATCCCCCAGGAGCATGAGATAGCGTTGGGTTGTTTAGACTTTACATGACTGTTTCGGATGATTATTCCAGAACCGGATTCTGACGTTTTAAAAATGGGTGATGTCAAAGGCTATAGCCAATTTAGAAAAGAAGTTTTAAAAAATCAATCTATGGGGCGAACCAGTGGAAATGCGCTGGTAATCGATTATGAATGAACAGGGAGAAAACAATGAAACGAATAGTGATTACTTTAATGTGTATGACATTATTGCTTTTAGGTGCGACTGGATGTAGTCAATTATCGCAGGAAGTCAAACAAACAGCGGACGATCTCTACGCCGCCAAAGTTGAGTTTGTGGGAGACAATGCCGCCGTTCTTGCACTAATCGAAAAGACGGGATTGGGAAAAATAAAGGATTACACCATTCAACTGGAAACCAGTCAGGAACCTTATGGGCTGATCATAAATATCGCTGAAAAGGATGGATCTTTTAATGAAAGTGATTTTGTGCCATCGGCGATACAACTGCTGGGTTTAATCAAGAATCTGGATTATGTCGAAGTTAATAATGGTGATGAGCAGTTTAAAATGTCGACAGAAGAAGCATCGGCGTTGATCGATGAGAATGTTAAAACCCTTGGTGAATCTAAGGATAAACTAAAATCCATCATCGAAGAACTTACAAATAAATAAAGAGCTAAAATCCGATTGAGATGAGTAGACACTGCGGATAAAAATCAAAGGTAGGTGGGGATAGAAAATAACTTGCCAATAAATAGCTTAATAAAAAAACAGCGACGCAAAGTTCGCTGTTTTTTTGTTATTCTCTGATAATAACTGTGATGTCCGTTGCTTGGCAAAAAACACAGCAATGGCACAGCGTCGTTATAATCAAAAGCAAGACGGGCCCCATAATAGGGGGTACGGGGAATACCCCAATCGCAGTGTCGGCCATTCAGGTTATTTATGTACGCCATAAACTGACTGCTGTGGCTGATAGATTTGCCCCTATCTTATTAAGTCATCGAAGTGGGGGGTGATGCGTGGATAGCTGACCATGTATAAACTGAGCAACACCGTGACGCGACTATTTTGATTGCTCAAATTCTGGATTACTTTAATAACCGTGGAGGGCGTGTCGACTTGGCATCGTTATGCTTTCTTTTTACCATCGTCAATCAGTACGATCTCTAAATAATCAAACCAAACAGATTCGATGAACTGGTCATCACGAAAAGTTGTCTTAGAAATCTGACTGAGCTCTTTTGTATTTTTTTCAAACCACATTGGCTTTTCCAGATCAAAGTCACGGCAGAAGATTTCTAAAGCGGCGTGGATTTTATCATCTATCCCCAGGGTGTTGTTATCAAGTTCAATAACTTTGTCGTCTTGAATTTTATTTTTGGTTATGATTTTGCACCATAGTCGAAACATTTTTACCTCTCAATGATTAATTTGCGATGACGCCATCCGGTTTGCATTTCCAGGAACCAGCCAAACGGACATATGTAGAGTATAAGGGTTAACGCCGCAAATGTAAAGAATTGGGAGCGTATTGAATTGATCAAAACGATGTGTCTACGGGTTTAATAGGCAGGTGCACCTTGAAAATCTTTGGCAAGCGTCGCCGTCAAATCCGTAACGATGGCCTCGTTTTTAGTGATAATGCCCACGTTGCGGTCAGCGTTGGCGCTGGTATCGGTGAAATTGGTGCTGCCGATATAGACGGTGTCATTGTTTACGGAAATAGCCTTGGACTGTATGTAAATGGACGCATTCGATGGATACAGATGAACATTGACGCCGCCGGCTTTTAAGGTATCAAATCCCTGGGTAAATTCGCCGGTGTTTGTCATGGTGAAGTTGACAGTCACCCCGCGGTTAACCGCATCAATAAGCGCATTCTCCAGAGCGGCGCTATCCAGCTGCTCGGTTTCGACATAAAGGGTAGTTCCGGTTTTTGCAGTGGCAATCAACTCGGTCAGCGGTTCTTCTGCACCAGGAGACCAAACCAGCTCGGAGCCTTCCGGAACATCACCGGTTACTGGGGCAATTGTATTATTGGAATAATCTGCTTCAAAGGTGGTAGCCACGCCGGTGACCGTAGCCGGATTGTCGGTGATGATGACATAGTCGCGCAGTATCGGATAGTATTGGGCGACCAGGTTACAGTTCATAATGGCTACTTTCTGATTGTCGACAACGATGCTTTTTTGATGCCATAAAACCCCATCCCAGGAATAAACCACCGAAACGCCGTTAGCCGTTAAATTTTCATAGGCCGGCTGATTCATCCCCACCGTGCCGCCATCCGAGGCATTGGAGTTAAGCAATATCCGGACGTTAACGCCACGCTGAGCAGCATCAATCAAAGCGGCTTCAGCATTGGGATCAATCAGGGCGTACATGGTCATATCAATGCTTTGATTGGCCGAAGCAATAAAATCATAAATTGTTTGATAACCAGCATCCGGTAGGGTAACGAGCGTGGATGTCACCTTGGTTGCAACGTGGCGTTCGGAATTGGTGGAACTGCATCCCAACAGGGTTGTGCCCCAAAGCATACCAATTACCAGTATCACTGACAGTTTCAGGTAAACTTTTCTCCAATTTTTCTTATTTACAGCCATTACATCAATTCTCCTTCATTTCTCTTAAAATTTTATTCATATTATAAACGGTTTTAAAGTCAATCACAATAAATTGTTGAAGTGAGAGTGTGCATTGAGCGTTTATTTGGGATGGTTTGATAGGCACGTGTGTCGTTTAGAAAAAAATCAAAAAAAAGCTAAATAAATGAAGAATGTGGTCGATATTAAAATAAATCTATACGTTTTTTTGGTGAAATGGTTAAAAGTGAGTGATTAGAAAAGAAAGGTGATGAAATGAAGAGCGTATTAAGGAAGTTATGGCTATTGATGTTGGTACTGGTATTGACGGGTACATCAGGTATCATGGCAGCCGGGGAAGAACAGGTGCAAACAGCGTTTTCGGAACCGCTGGGAGTATCGTATCGGGCGCATGTGCAGAATATGGGAGACATGCCAAAACCCGAAGGCACCTTTGTTGTGGGACCGGAGGCGATTGGTACCCGCAGTCAGAGTTTACGGGTGGAAGGCTTCTGGATTGAACTGACTGGGGATATTCCCGAAAATGCGGGGATCACCTATCAGGTCCATGTTCAGAACAAAGGCTGGACGGAACCGGTCAGTGACGGCACCTTTGCCGGAACGACAGGTAAGGGACTCCGGATTGAATCGATCCGGATTTTGCTTGATAATCTTGAAGATTATGACGTGTATTACCGTGGCCACGTTCAGAATCGGGGCGATCTGCCGCAAGAAAATGGCGAATGGGGATGGGTGAAAAATGGTGAAGATCTGGGCACTACCGGTTCATCGTTGCGGCTGGAAGAATTGCAAGTCAAGATTGTCCGGCGCGATACCGATCTGTCGGCCTACAATGAGCTGATCGAGACGATTGGAAAGCTGTCGGCAGCAGACTATACACCGCAGTCCTGGGAAACCCTGCAAACGGTTATCGCGGATTATCCGATCACCGAAGCCAGTCTTCAGGAAGATGTCGATGCCGCCGTCAAGACGATTGAGGCCGCCTACCAAGCACTGGCCTTAAAAGTTGTGGCGGTTTATGATACCCCCGGTACATACGGGCCGGAAAGTGGCAGTGAGACCATTGATGGCAGTGTCGTGATTGCAGTTTCCGGGGTTACCCTGCAAAATCTGGAGATAATGGGTGATCTGACCATTGCTGAAGAAGTCGGTGACGGCGATGCAACCCTCAATGACCTGACCGTTCGTGGCAATACCAATATTTATGGTGGCGGCAGTGGCCAAACACTGGCAGCAGAGGGGGATATGGCGGCCATGGCCGGAAGCGGCGGCATTACCATTAACGGTGGAGATTATGCCTCGATTTCCATTGTAAAAAATGACGATACGATCATGATTGTGGCAAACGGCTCAGCGGGCAATGCGACCTTTTTCTTTGCAGCCGGCGATATTCAACTGGTAGGGGCATTTGAAAATGTCTATGTTATGGGTGATGACGTGAATATCCAGATGGCGCAAGGGTCCAGCATTGAGAATTTGGATGCCGGAACGGATGATTTTAACTTTTTTTTAATCTCGCATGGGCAGGCGCCCTCTAACCGTTTAACGGTGAGTGGCGAGGGCACGATCAAAAATGCGAATATTGCCAATTGTTCAAAAGATGTGGTCATTAATGTCGATGTCACCGGTAAAGCCGCGATTAATGGGGAAAACACGACCTTTAACGGGACGGTGAACGAAGCCGAGGTTAATGGCGACAATACCACCTTTAAAAACGAGCCGGATTCGTATCAGGCCGGTGAAGGAAAGGAACCGGTTATTGTTAATCCCAAACCGGCGCCCCCAGCACCACCAAGTGGCGGCGGCGGTGGTGGAATCAGCTACACACCGGTGACGGCAGTAACCATCAGTGGCACGGCGGTAGTGGGCCAAACCCTGACTGCAACGGCGACCCCGGGTGCCGCCACGGTTAGTTATCAGTGGCTGCGTAGTGATATGGTTGATGGTTCATACGGTAACATCGCAGCCGCCACCGGCAGCACCTATGTCCTAGATTCAGCGGATGCCGGTAAGTACATTAAGGTTCAGGTGACAGGAACGGGAACGTATACTGGGACGGTGACGAGTGCGGCGACAGGGAAGGTGCTTGATACACAGGCGGCACCGACGGGATTAAACGGTGTGGCAGCGACAACCGTAGCCAATAATAATGGAAAAATTACTGACACCACCACCGCCATGGAATATAAACTGGCAGCAGCTGACGATTCAACTTACCAGGCCTGCGCTGAATCCGAAACAGGCAGCCTTTCCGCCGGGGATTATGTGGTCCGCTATCAGGCGACAACTGAATATGCGGCGAGTGAAACTACAGCTGTGACAGTGCCAAATCAGGAGCAGTCAGCTCCATCAGGTTTATTAGGCATTGCACCGACAACCGTAGCCAATAATGATGGGAAAATTACTGGCACCACCACCGCCATGGAATATAAACTGGCAGCAGCTGACGATTCAACTTACCAAGCCTGTGCTGAATCCGAAACAGGCAGCCTTTCCGCTGGAAATTATGCGGTTCGCTATCAGGCAAAAACCGGGTTTAACGTCGGGAGCCCCGCTACAGTGACAGTAACCGCGTATGTGGCTAGCAATAATGCTGGTTTGACAAGCGTGTTGGGTGAGACCGATGCATCGCCTGGAGGTCAGAGTGGTGAGGATACAAGTAATGCGATTACCTGGGCAATTGCAGTTGACAATGCAAAGGACTCGCTGGGGCTTTCGGATATTTCAGTGGCAACCGGGGCCAGTATTAAGCTCTATTCGGACAGCATTTTCGCGACCGAAATTAGCGAAGGCAGTACGATTCCCTTAAGCCCAGGGGCAGACACGATTGCCTATATCAAGGTGACGGCACAGGATGGGACAACCAGTAAATATTATGCGGTGACGGTAAGCAGAGCTGCGGATCCAGCTAACGCTTTAACTATAAGCAATGTTACTGCCGGGGTAACATCTGGTACCACTGTAATAACCATCAGCAATACAATTCCAGTGGGTAATAAACTGGTTTATGTCGTTTCGGATGCAGAGGTAACCGAAGTAACGGTGGAAACAGTTATTAATACTGGAACTGATCTGGAATCAGGTACAACAGAAATTGGGGTGTCAACAGATCGTTACGTAACCGTTTATGAAATAAACAGCACCACTCAGAAAGTGGTAAATTATGTCAGCCGGTTGATTGCTGATGGGGAGTTTAATAATGTGGCTGGCGGATTGACAGTGACAGCAGAAGCAACACCTACACAAACTGAACCAGGTGTTGAAGGCACGATTAAGGTTTCTGTTTCAGGCGGAACTGGCTCAGCCTGGTTTTACCGGGTGGTTTCTTCTGTACCAACAGCGCCGGATGTAGGGGGGGTAATTACTGTTGTTTCAGGTGGGCTTAATCCTGACGAGTATTACGATAGTGATTATTTATACGAATCTTTACATAAGTGGTTTTTATTAACAACAAGCTCCGAGACAATTTCTGGGGTTCCAGATGATTCCTATATTGAAGTGGTGAGTGTAAGTTTTACTAGCGGAGATAATTATTCGATTGAAAATTGGGGCGTATCAGACAAAACAAATGATGGAGTTACACCTTAGTCTTGAGTGTAAGCATAATGATCAATTGAATTAATCAACCAGAAAAGCGCAGTCCAGATTCTTCAAAATCCGGACTGCTCTTGCTTTTATGAAAGTTTTTTCATACCCGTTTTATCACTTCATTGATTATCGGTTTATCAACACTTTAAAAAGCCGTTAAAAACGGCAGTGATAAGCAATATCGAAAAAAGACCGTTGGTGTTCCAGTGGTCTTTTTTAGGTGCGCCCGACAAGGGTGCAATCTAACGGGTGAAAGTACCGAACACTGGTAGGTCGTGCCAAGTGCATAGCTTTTCTCTTTGCTCTGAAGCCGGATCGATAATGCGGGAAACCGCAATTTGTTTATCTGGCAGTCCCTTTTTTACTGATTGCATTATTAAGAAACGCAAGCCACATAAGGTACGCAGCTGATACAGATAAAACCTGAAAGCCGATGATGAGATCAAAAAGAATATAGTAGTGTTTTGACGTCAGCGATTTAATTTATGCAATTGATTGATAAAAGACAAAAGCTGTGGTAAGGTAAGCATAAAATGATGCTGAAGCGGCACTTTTTTAAGCATGTTAGGTTTAAATAAGTTTAATAGGAGCATAAAGAGAATGTATAATTTTAGTGAATTACTGGTTCTATTTACAGTGACGCTTTTTCTGGTGGTACTGTTTAGTTTTATTAATGAAAAAACAGCCAAGCTCCCGTATGAAATTGGTCTGGTTGTTTTCGGCTTTGGATTCTGTTTGATTTTGATTTTACTTCAAGCGGTAAATATTACATTGATTCCGGAAGAATTTCTGAAACTGATTAATCAATTCGATTTCAATGATTTTCTGATCCATGGCATCTTGTGTTTTATGCTTTTTTCCGGGGCGTCAAGCATCAAGTTCAATGATTTTAATGAGGATAAGGGCCTGATTAGCAGAATGGCGATCCTGGGAACGCTGATTGCGATCATCGTTTACGGTGTTCTTTTTTATGGATTGGGTCTGTTATTTCATTTTAATTTAAATTTCCTTGAATCGCTGATCCTGGGCTCCATTGTTGCACCGTCCGATCCGATCTCGGCGATGTCAATTCTTGGTAAGGTGGGGCTGCCCCACCGTTTGTCGCTGATTCTTGAAGGGGAGTCGCTGTTTAATGACGGGATCGCGGTGGCTGTTTTTGCCACCCTGCTGACGATTCAGGAGGAAACACTGGCTTCGGTTACCTTGGGCAGTTTTATTGGCGGACTGGTTACAGATATTGCCGGTGCGATTATCATCGGTCTGGTGATTGGCGCACTGATGTTTCAGATTTTTAAGCACACAAAAAATACATACATCAAAATTTTCACCAGCATTTTAACCGTTATGATGGCCTATCTGATTTGTGAATACCTGGATTTTTCCGGTCCGATTGCAGCCGTCATCTGCGGCCTTTATTATGCAACCGTCATTGCGGATCTTGAACGCAAAGGAATGGATGAAACCACCCGCAAGCTGCATGATATGTTTTATGACTTCTGGGGCGTCATTGATAACTTGTTAAATGGGATTCTTTTTTTGATGGTGGGGCTATTATTCTTCGCAGTCATTTCGCTGGAAGATATTTCGAGGATGCCCATCTTTGTCGTCATAGTTGGAGCCATCCTGATCAATTCAATGGCCCGGATTGTTTCAGTGGCAGGGAATGTGGTATTAACAAAGGAAGTGCCACTTGGTTTATCAAAAAAGAACTTCACAATCTTTTTTTCCTGGGCGGGACTAAAAGGCGGCCTCTGTCTGGCCCTGGTTATGGGAACCGAAGGCTCGCTTGCAACAGATGTCTATAATATCTTTGTGGTGGCAACCTATGGTATTGTCTTTTTTACGACCGTATTTCAGGGACTGACGGTCGGAAAAGTCTATAATAAACTGCAACAATCGGTTCTTAAAAATTAAAATCATCGCAGAAGTGCTCGAAAGCAGCAATAATTTTATTACTATAGCTAAAGATTGGCCATTATTTTGACTTGTTGATTATGCGACAGGAAATGTGATGAGGATGTAAACGCCTGAATCCAAAATCAGATCTGCCAAATTGGTTCAGGGCGATTGGGCCGTGAGAGAATCGAAAGGAAAGGTTATAATGATGGAAAAGAATGACAGCGGTTGGAATTTGGAAAATACGTATGCAGAACTACCTAAGTTATTCTACACCCCGCTTGAAATAGAAGCGGTCAATGCGCCAAAACTGGTTATTTTAAATCAGCGTTTAGCAGAAAATCTTGGTTTGGATGCCGCTGCCCTGATGGAGCAGGACGGGATCAACATTTTGGCTGGTCAGGCCTTACCGGCAAAGGCCAAACCGATCGCCCAGGCCTATGCCGGTCATCAGTTTGGCTATTTCACGATGCTTGGTGATGGTCGGGCGATGCTGATTGGCGAACAGATCACACCAGCGGGTGAGCGTTTTGATATCCAACTCAAGGGATCAGGCAAAACACCCTATTCCCGTAGTGGCGATGGCAAAGCGGCGCTGGGCCCGATGCTTCGGGAATATCTAATCAGTGAAGCGATGCATTATCTGGGCATTCCGACGTCCCGCAGTTTGGCGGTCGTGACAACCGGCGAACCGGTGTATCGCGAAAACATTCTCAAAGGGGCCGTTTTAACCCGGGTGGCGGCCAGCCATATCAGGGTCGGTACCTTTGAATATGCAGCGCAGTGGGGAACTACCGCTGATGTCAAAGTTCTGGCCGATTATGCCATTAACCGGCATTTTCCCTGGCTTTTATCGGAACCAAACCGATATCTGGGTTTACTGGATGCAGTCATCAAAGCACAGGCTTCACTCATTGCTAAATGGCAGCTGGTCGGCTTTATTCACGGGGTAATGAACACTGATAATGTAACCATCAGTGGCGAAACCATCGATTATGGGCCCTGCGCCTTTATGGATCATTATGATCCGATTACGGTATTCAGTTCCATTGATCTGCAGGGACGGTATGCTTATCGGAATCAACCCAATATTGGCTTATGGAATTTAGCCCGCCTGGCCGAAACCCTGATTCCGTTAGTCGATGACAATCAGGAACAGGCGCTTAAATTAGTCGAAGCCTCACTGCAAAACTATCCGTCGTTGTATCAGGCGGACTGGCTCCAGGGAATGCGCTTAAAACTGGGCATTGCCAATGAAGAACCAGAAGACGAGCGGTTGATCGCCGATTTGTTGGGATTAATGAAGCAGTATCAAGCCGATTATACCAATACCTTTGTTGATTTAACCCTTGACCGAACCTCGATGTCTGACTTATATGAAAGTGACGCCTTTAAAGATTGGTTGACCAGATGGAAAGTCCGTCTAGAAAGACAGGAGCGGACCGATCAAGGCATCAAGCAGTTAATGAAACAGGCGAATCCGGTGGTCATTCCCAGAAATCATCAGGTTGAAAAAGTCTTACTAGCGGCTAACGAGGAGGATGATTTTAAACCCCTGCAGCAGTTATTGGCAGTCCTGCAATCACCATACGATTACAATTCGCTTAATCAGGAATATATGAAACCACCAGAACCGTCGAGTAGTCCTTATAAAACCTATTGTGGGACGTGATTTTCAAATAAGGCGTTGTCTAAAAATAAAGATGGAAACGATGGAGATGACGAACAAAATGTCCCCGTGAGATAAAATGACTTTTATGCTCAAAACCTATGAAACGCTGAGTGTAGAAGTCATTTTTTAATTGACGAGAAACAGGATTTCCAAAATACATGTGAAATAGTTGGTAATTCTTCTAAAACACAAATTATTAAAAATTGCAAAGTAGCTTGACATTTTTAGCAAGAAAATGTAAAATCTCATTACCGACCGAAGGTCGATAATTTTTTATCCACCTATCGACCAAGGGTCGGTAAGAGAATGAAAATTTGAAAGGTTGAATATGAAACTTTTGCTGAATCTTGTCCGCAAGGACTTTAAAAGAAACCGGGTTATCACAGCTACCCTGACCTTATTTCTGATTCTTTCAGCTGTTTTTATGGCCGGCGGACTGAGGGTTACTGGGATCATGCTGTCGTCGTTAAATGGTTTGAATGAGCGGGCTGTACCGCCAGAATATGTGCAGATGCACAAAGGCGACTACGATGAACAGGCATTTGCAGACTTTGTCGCCCAGCAAGATTATCTGGAAGACGCGCTGGTTGTCAGGATGCTGGATGTGAAGAACGCCCAAATTAGCTATAATGGTGAATCGTTGGAAAAGTGTCTGATGGACAATGGCTTTGTTACTCAGAATAAAAACTTTGACTATCTGCTTGATCAAAATAATGAGATTGCCATTGTACAGGACGGAGAAATCGGCGTGCCGGTTTACTATGCCGAAGGTTTAAACATCAAAGCAGGCGACACCATTGTGCTGAAAAACGGAGCGTATCAAAAGGAATTCAAGGTCGCGACGATTATCCGTGATTCGACGATGAATTCATCACTTTCTTACTCAAAGCGATTTTTGATCAGTACCAATGATCAGAATGAAGTCTCGCTTCATATGGGTGAATGGGAATATTGTTTTGAATTTCTTTTAGCGGAAGAGGTATCTACAACGGTGCTGGAAAATGCCTACCTGGCGGCCGGCCTGCCGTCTAACGGTGTGGTCGTTACCGCTGGGATTTTCAAGATGATCAATGCTTTTTCTTATGGGTTGGTTGCACTGGTAATTATGGTGATCAGTATTTTGTTGATCACCATGTCGGTATTATGTCTCTCTTATATTATCCGGGCGACCTTGGCAGAAGAAAACCATTCAATTGGAGAAATGAAGGCAATTGGAATTCCCGGAAAAGAAATAATAAAACTCTATCAAATCAAATATATCATCCTGGTTCTGATTACCGGGGTGATCGGTTATCTGGCGGCGATTCCTTTCGGTGATTTTTTTTCGGCAATGGTCATTCGCTATTGCGGTGATGGCAACAGTCAGTGGATGCAATGGATATTTCCGTTGGTGGGCGTCGTTTTGCTCAGTATTTTTGTTGTCTGCCGGTGCTATTGGATTATCCGGAAGCATTTGAAGCGGACCGTGCTGGAGTTAATCAGAGGCGAAGAGAATACAAAAAAAGAAGGTCATTACAGGCTTCCTTCAAAGGGATTAAAGGTCGGGAACCTTTTAATGGCTTTAGGGGAGCTAAAATGCAAGTGGAAAGAGTATGTGGTAATATTTTTGATATTTGTTTTTTCCTCCTTTTTGATTCTGCTCCCCATGAACATGAACAATACCATTAATAACCCTGTCTTTCTAACGTATATGGGCATTGGCAAGAGTGATGTCCGGATTGACATTCAATACAGCGATAAGTTGACACAACAAAATGAGGCGGTGTTGACTTATCTGGATAATGATCCGGATATTGATCGATACGCAGTCTACCAGAATGGTTATGTACAGTCCCAAAATGTTGAGGGTGAATGGGAATATGTGCGGGTGCAGAACGGAGAAAATGCTGTTTTCCCATTAGAATACCTGGACGGGAAGGCGCCTCAGGATGAAAATGGTATGGCACTTTCATATCTGAATGCGGTTGATCTGGGTAAAAAAGTAGGCGACTCCATCACCGTGATTTATCAGGGGAAAGAACGGGTCCTAAATGTCTGTGGCATTTATCAGGATATTACCTATGGCGGAAAAACCGCCAAAGCAGCCATCGATTTTGATAGTAAGGATATCGAAGGATATATGATCTATCTCGATCTTCGGGAGGGGATTAATATCGAGAATAAAGTTGCTCAAATGCGAACGAAATTACCCGACGGTAAGATTACCCCGTGCAATGAATTTGTTTTCCAGACCCTCAGCAGCATTATTACAAACATGAATCGGGTGCAAGGAGTAGCGGTGGTGATTTCCTTAATGCTGACCATTTTGATTACGGTCATGTTTCTTCAGCTGATGATGGCAAGAGAACACAGCGCTATTGCCATCAAGAAAGCGATCGGGTTTTCCACCAGGGATATCCGGATCCAGTTAGGAATCAGGATTCTGGTAATTCAGTTCGTCGCGATTATAGCCGGAACGTTACTGGCTAATACACTGGGGGAAGTTATTTTTGCAGGCACGCTTGCGACTGTCGGGGTTGCTAAAATAAAACTGCTGGTAGCGCCGGTCTGGGCATATTTGCTTTGTCCAGCGGTACAATTAGGGGTAGTGGTAATGACCGTAATAATGGGAACCAGTACGGTTAGAAGTTATCACATCAGAGATCAAATAATGGAATAAGGAGCCGAAAATGATTAAAATTGAAGGGATCAGTAAGTCCTTTAAGGATACAAAAGTATTGAACGACGTCTCGTTTGGAATCGAAAAAGGTGATTATACGGCCGTGATGGGGCCTTCTGGTTCGGGAAAGTCAACACTGCTTTACAGCGTCAGTGGAATGGACAAAATCAGTGCGGGTCAGGTAATCTTTGAAGGGATAAATATCAGTGAATTACCAGAAAAGGAATTGGCCAGCTTCAGACTGACGAAGATGGGTTTTGTTTTTCAGAATGCTCAAATGCTGAAAAATCTGACGATATATGATAATATTATCCTGCCGGGACTTGTCGCCAAAAAAGAGTTGCCTGAGAAAATCAGAAAACGGGCAACGGAACTAATGGAGCGGATGGAACTTGACGGAATTGAAAATCGTGATATTAAGGAAGTTTCCGGTGGGCAGCTACAGCGGGCATCAATTTGCCGGGCGATGATTAACAATCCGGACATCCTTTTTCTGGATGAACCGACGGGGGCTTTGAATTCGGAGGCGACAGACCAGGTTTTGGGGATGCTGGCAGAACTGAACAGTGAGGGAACAACTATCATGATCGTAACCCATGACTCCAGAGTTGCAGCAAAGGCTAAAAAAGTCCTTTATATACGGGATGGTCAGATTGCTGCCAGTAAGGAGCTTAGAAAAGGTGGCGATTCGGCGCTGGAACTCGATAATTGGCTTAAAGCGGTGCACGCGTAGTGAATGCAGGGTCTGCTGTTTCTGGGCTTGACAAAGGGAAAGTTCGAGATCTGCGTCTAAGCCACTTTTGATTTATAAGGTAACAAAAAACGACACTGAGACCCATGAGTAGACGTGTTATAAAAAATCAGTTTAAGAGTTGTCAAACGAATATGATGGGAGCAAACAAAATGATAATGTGTGGTTCTTAGATGGATCGATAAAAAAACACATAAACAAATAACGGTTTAAAAAATTACAGAACAGAAAGGGCCGATTATGTCAAATTCTACAAAAGCAGATTTGGAAGTGTCTTTAAAAAAACTATTACTCATAAAACCGTTTGATAAGATTACAATTAGTGATATGGCAACGGATTGCGGAATTAGCAGAATGACATTCTACTACCATTTCAAAGATATCTATGATTTAGTGGAATGGAGCTGTGAAGAAGACGGCAAAAGAGCCTTGCAAGGAAAAAAAACATATCATACCTGGCAGGAGGGTCTGCTGCAGTTGTTTGAAGCAGTTTTAGAGAACAAACCCTTTATTTTAAATGTTTATCGTTCGGTGAGCAGAGAGCAGATAGAAAATTATTTATATCAGTTGACCTATGGGCTTCTGGAAGGGGTGGTTAAAGAACAGGCCCTGGATACGTCAATTACTGAGGCAGAGATGAATTTTATCGCCGAATTTTACAAATACGGTTTTGTGGGAATGATGCTGGATTGGATTAAAAAAGGCATGAGCGAGGATCCGAATGCCATTGTTGACAAAATGAGCACAACCCTCAGCGGCAATATCGCCAATTCAATAAAGAATTTTGCAGCCAAACGTCACGAATGAGTAAATTTTTATCAAAACAGGCCGAATGATGAGTTTTTTATCATTCGGCCTGTTTTGTAAATTGATAAATCATTAATAAAGCCGTACCATAAAGGAAGAATCAATTAGCGTAAAGCGTGATGAAAGGCAGGATAATTTAATGGCAAATAAAAAAGTGAAAGTCGGATTGGCAATAGTGGCAGTGGCTGGCGCTGGCGCAACTGCAATGGTGGTGAAAAACAAGCTGAAAAAAAATAATGAGAAAAAGCAAATTCCCTATGAATCCAGTTACCGGAACACCGAACGTGGTAAAGATGAAAAAAACAGCAAGGGGATTTATTATACCAATGGTAACTACGAAGCGTTTGCAACACCCCGAAAACCGGAAGGTGTCGATGAAAAGAACGCCTACATTGTCGGCAGTGGCTTAGCAGCATTGGCAACCGCCTGTTTTCTTGTTCGGGATGGACAAATGCCGGGCTCGCACATTCATATTCTGGAGGCAATGGATATCGCCGGTGGGGCCTGTGATGGAATTGAAGATCCGACCAGAGGATATGTAATGCGGGGAGGCCGGGAAATGGAAAACCATTTCGAGTGTCTGTGGGACTTGTTTCGCAGTATTCCGTCGCTTGAAACTCCGGGGGCCTCAGTGTTGGATGAATTTTATTGGCTGAACAAAGAAGATCCCAATTATTCATTGTGCCGTGCCACCAGAAACCAGGGCGTCGATGCACATACAGACGGGAAATTCAACTTAAGTCAGAAGGGCTGCATGGAGATCATGAAACTCTTCATGACAAAGGATGAAGATTTATATGACAAAACCATTGAGGATGTATTTGATGAAGAGGTCTTCGATTCTACGTTTTGGCTTTACTGGCGAACAATGTTTGCATTTGAAAACTGGCACAGTGCGTTGGAGATGAAACTGTATTTTCAACGATTTATTCATCACATTGCCGGATTGCCTGATTTTAGCGCCTTGAAATTTACAAAATATAACCAGTATGAATCATTGATTCTACCGATGCAGAAATATCTGGAAGCAGCCGGCGTTAAATTTGAATTTAATACCGAGGTAACCAATGTCATCTTTGAGATCGCTGAAAATAAAAAGGTCGCCAAGGCAATTGAATATAACGTAAATGGAATTGAGAAAGGGCTGGTGTTGAGAGAAAATGATCTGGTTTTTGTGACAAACGGAAGCTGTACCGAGGGCACAATTTATGGGGATCAGAATCATGCGCCAAACGGGGATGCCGAAGTGAGAACCAGTGGCAGCTGGAACTTGTGGAAAAACATTGCCCAGCAGGATCCGGCATTTGGACATCCGGAAAAATTTTGCTCGGATATCAACAAAACAAATTGGGAATCAGCAACGATCACAACATTAGACGATAAAATAATGCCATATCTCACAAATATCTGTAAGCGCGATCCGAAAAGCGGCAAAGTCGTAACCGGTGGGATTGTCAGCTGTATGGATTCGTCATGGCTGCTCAGCTGGACCATTAACCGACAGGGGCAGTTCAAGGAACAGGATAAAAACCAAGTGTGTGTATGGGTCTATGGCCTATTCTCAGATGTACCGGGAGATTACGTAAAAAAACCAATGAAAGAGTGTACCGGCAAAGAAATTACCAAAGAATGGTTGTATCATTTGGGTGTGCCAGTCAATCAAATTGATGAACTGGCTGAAAATAGTGCCATTTGTGTACCAACCATGATGCCTTATATTACCGCCTTTTTCATGCCAAGAACCAAAGGGGATCGACCCGATGTCATTCCGGAAGGCTGCGTTAATTTTGCTTTTCTGGGTCAGTTTGCCGAAACCCCCAGAGATACCGTCTTTACAACTGAATATTCAGTAAGAACCGCAATGGAATCGGTATATGGATTGCTTGGTGTTGATCGAGGTGTTCCGGAAGTTTGGGGGAGTGTCTATGATATCAGAGAGTTGCTTGACAGCAGTGTTAAACTGATGGATGGAAAATCACCATTGGAAATTAAATTGCCGGGGCCTCTGGAGTTATTAAAAAAACCAATCATTCATTTTACCAAGGGAACCGTGATTGAAAAAGTATTAAGAGACCATGATATTCTAAAAGACGAGATGCTTTAAGCTCCGGCAAGAAAGAATGCTGCAATATGATTTAAGAATTACCCGGTCGCCAAGAAAAAGGGCCTGATCGTTGCGTCTCAATGCGCAAGGATCAGGCCTTTATCGTAATTTTTAGTATGCAGTGACACCGTCAAAATCCTACGCCAGCATGGGGGTCTGATTCTTGATGCGATCACTGTTTTTTATTGTTTCGGTTTATCCGGGCGATCTGATAAAATTTTTCCTTCTTCTTTTTTAAGAAGGCCGCTTTGTTTTCGAAATAGTCGTTTTCGCCAGTCAGCTTCTGGTAGGCCTGCCAGCGTTGGGCAGATAACTGTCCAGTTTTAATGGCAGTTGCGATTCCGCAACCGGGCTCATTTGTGTGCGTGCAGTTGCGAAAACGGCAGGAAGCGAGGTGAGCTTCCACATCACGAAACGTTCGATCAAAGCCGGTGTTAACATCAAGCATGCCAATTTCACGCATGCCCGGGGTATCGATCAGCATGCCACCATCGGCTAGACGGATCAATTCTCGTCGTGTAGTGGTATGACGGCCCCGGTCATCATTTCTGATCATCTGGGTATCAAAGAGTTGGGCGCCACTTAGCCAATTGATCAGGGTTGATTTTCCAACTCCGGATGATCCCAGTAGGGCAACCGTCTGACCGGTCGCTAAATAGGCCATGAGATCCTGATATCCTTCATTTTTCAGTATCGAAATACCGAGAATATCGACGCCGATGGCAATTGCCGCAGCCGCTCGGCATTTGGCCAGCAGATCATCAGTCAAGTCGATTTTGGTCAGGACAACCACCGGGGTCGCACCACTTTCCCAGACCAGACTTAAATAGCGCTCCAGCCGACGCAGATTAAAATCGTTGTTGACGGACATACAGATAAAGACAGTATCGATATTAGCGGCGATCACCTGTGCCTGACTGGATGATCCGGCAGCTTTGCGGATAAAGACGCTTTTGCGATTGAGCAGATGGTGGATAATGCCATTTCCCTGGGCTCCTGAGGGACGGTCGAGCATCACAAAATCACCGACGGCCGGATAATCGGCTGGATCAATGATCGCGTAACGCCGCCGGCCCGACAGCTCGGCAAAATACTCGCCGCTTTTTGAAATAACCCGGTAGATACCCTTGGACTGAGAAAGAATCCGGGCGACAAAAAGTTCCGGATAGTGTGCGGCTTCCAAACGCAATGATGCGCTTAAACCGTACTCGCTTAGATCAATTCTGCTCATTGTTGTCACCAGTGGTGTCGGTTAGGATCTGAGTTATTTTTTCGAGCGGAAAGGGGGGACTGGCCAAAGGGGCCACGGCGATGGACATCAGCATGATGGGATTGTCATCGGCGGCAATCCGATTGGAGCTGAGGTGGCCACAGCGGCGACAGCGATGAATAATCGCCCATTCCTGATTCTTACGAATCCAGACGCTGATCGGTTCCATCAGACCACTGCAATTGGCGGAGCGGTCGCCAGGTAATACATCAACGTGAAGACTGAATAGGCAATGGGGACAATGATTACGGTGTTTGGTTCCGGCACCGGTAAATGAAACGACACTGCCACAATTCCGGCAGAAGAAACTCTCCTGACAGGGTTGATGCTGATAAATATTTTTTTCTCTATTTGAATATTTCATTATTTTTCCTCCTGAAAGTATGTTGGATACGATGCGGGAGGTTTTGCAGAGATTAGATTTTGCAAACCTCCCGGTCTGCCACACTCTCTGCTTTATTTTGTTTTAACATAAAAACTCCTTTCAATCTGACGATAAATGCAAATAAGACAGGATGATAAACGGAGTATTTGTCAGAGCGACTTCTAAACAAGGCGCGTGTCAAATGCTGTTTATCGCATGGATTGCACATCTTTATTCTAATCCTTTCAACCGCTATTTTCAAGTTCTTTCTGGAACCGGGCTGGACCTGCTGAATAAAGAACGTTGCTGTTCTTATGCAAACGGATCAATTTTTTAAGGGATGTTGCCGCAATTTGGGTAGCTGGTGGGATATCACGATTGACAACAAGACTTAAATCAAAAAACAGATTATTGAATCGATGATTTGTGGTAAAATCAGCTCATCGATAAAGATCAACTGCGATTAAAAAAGGAAGGTGAACCATCATGTTTATTGATAAGCAAGCAGTACTGGAGTTGCTGGATGATGCTAAAATTTCTTATCAACGGGTTGAACACGAAGCGGTATATACCATTGATGAAATGAAAAAATTAAATTCGCCCTACGCCGATTGTATTGCCAAAAATTTATTTGTTCGGGATGATAAAAAGAAGCACTTCTATTTGATTTCGGTGCAAGAAGCAAAGCAGATAGATCTCAAAAAGCTGCGGGGAAAGACCAGACGGTTTGCGGTATGTTTAGAATTAACATCGACGAGGAAATGGGCAATGAAAAATTTGAATATCTAATGCTGCTGTTTATAATCCGGCACTGGACATACCCGAAAGTTTTATCACCAGAACCATTCCGGCGTTCACCTGGGCGGTTTTTTCCTGTGGAGGAGTAATGCCAAATTCGCTTCAAAATGTGAATGAGAAAATATTTTCGGAATGGCTTCCCGCATTAAAGGAGTATGAATTTGCCGCCGGTTACTGCGTGGAAATGTATGATTCCCCCGATAAATATCCTAAGGGAACAGAGGATGAAAATTATTATGCGGAGATATGGATTCTGGTAAAAAGAAAATAACGAATCAAGACCATGCTATCGGGAGTGAGCAGGGTCTTTTGATTTTTTTGTCAATCAATAGTGCATTTATAACTTGACAAATAAGTTTACTTTAATATATAATCGAACAAAATAAGTTAACTTAACAAAAAATAGTTAACTTTCGTATAGGAGTGATACCTTGAAAGCTAAAAATAAAAAATATACCTCGAAAAAGTGCACGCAACTTATTGAAACTGCTAAGGATTTATTTTTCAAGCATGGTGTTAAGAGAATAACGATTGGAGAAATCTGTAATGAGTCTAATGTAAGCAAGGTGACTTTTTATCAGTATTTCTCTAATAAAGATGAGTTAGTAAGACATATTAGAAATCAATTGATTGAGGATGGATTCTCTAAGTTTGATGAAATAAATGAACTTGATATAGGTTTTCCGGAAAAGGTAGAGTTAATAACACAGTGGAGAATTAACTTTTTCGCAAATCTAAAAAGTGAGTTTATTGAAGATATTTTATCTGTAGAAGATACTATTGAAGAAATGAAGAGTCGGTATCTGAAGAATATCGAAGCTGCCCAAACTAAGGGAGAGGTTAGAACTGATTTATCACCTGAGCTGATCTGGTTAGTGACAGAAAAACTTAATGAACTAGTCAGGGATGGAAGCTGGAAGGAAATTTTTAGTGATTACAGTGAATTTCAGAAACAACTAAGAAAAATGTATTTCTATGGACTATTGGATTATGTGCAAAAACCTTAGGAATAATTAGAACGTGTTTAAAGATTTTAATTGGTGAATATTTGAAAGGGTAAGGTGTTGATTGTGGGGGTCATGATTGTTATAATTGTTTTTGGGTTAATAATAGGTTATTTAGCGGTAGTTATTTTTAGTCCGTTTTTAACAGTAGATGCTGAAGATATCAACAGAATATCAAAAGATAATAGTATTCCAAAATACCGCCAAAGTATTAGCATTCCAATCGAGGATACCTTTATCAGTGGATGGTTATATCTGCCGGAAGATATGGTCAACCCGGTCTCATGTGTAATTCTTAGCAATGGATTTTGTGGAACAAAGGATGCGGTTCTAGAAGATTATGCCCTTAGATTTATTGATGTTGGAGTAGCTGCAATTACATATGATTATCGTTATTTTGGTGAAAGCGGCGGGGAACCTAGGCAGCTTTTTAACGGGATAAAACAGATGGAAGATCTGAGAACTGTGATTGATTATGCCAGAAACCAAGAAAAAATAGATGAAAACAAAATTGTTTTATGGAGTACTTCTGCGGCAGGAAGATATGGAATAATTATTGCAGCCGAGGATAAAAAAATAACAGGGGTCATATCCCAGTGTCCTAGTTTAGATCACGGCAAAGATGACAAGTTGATATTGAAAAGAGAGGGTTTGGGTTATTTTCTAAATATCTTTATGCATGCGCAGAGGGATAAAGGACGTTCTAGGCTTGGATTATCTTCTCACTTTATTCCGGCGGTTGGCAAACCTGGATCATTTGCGTTGCTTAATGCTCCTGGAGCATTTGAGGGCTATCAAAGCTTGATGTCTGAATCAGAGCATTTCATAAATAAGATTTGTGGTAGGAGTATGCTCATGATGCAAGGACCTGACGTTACTAAAGTGGCTATCAATGTCGAATGCCCGGTGTTAATGCTTGTGTGTGAGAAAGACACAACAGTTTCGCCAGATTCGTACAAAGGAGTAGCGGAAATCTTGGGAGAAAAAGCAACTGTAATCAAATACCCCGTTGGTCACTTTGATATTTATAAAGGCGAGATTTTTGAAAAGGTTATGGATGCACAACTGATTTTTTTAAAAAGAGTTTTATCAGAGTGAGATGCATCATTACATCTGGATGCACCTGATAGGTTGCAAAGCATGACTAAGAAGGCGGATAATCTGTTGAAATCACATTCCTGTAAATTTGCTTTTATAGCTGGCTAAATTGTGTTTTTGAGTGTTTCGGGAGAAGTATTCTTTACCCATATGCCAATTTTGTCGGCGCCAAACATCATCGCAGCAAAGCTTTCGGCAAGACCTTCGGAAATGATCATATCGGCTAAGGTTATGTTAGGATTCCACTGCATAAACTAGCCACCTGACGTTATGATTCGTTTCATTAGTTCGTAGCGATAGATTGCGTTTTTTTCTTGTTCTGATGCGAGAGCCATCTTTTCATAGATTTCACCAGAGCGGATTGCGGCAATATTCATATTTAAATCTCTTTTCTAGATTGATTAGGTTAACATATTTATCATCTTGCACTATTACGCAGCGTCAGAGTTAAACGGTAAAGTCCTCGGCACGGAGGAACAGGATCAGAATTTTTGAGATGGTCTGATCATCCTCAACCAAAAATATTCGCTTCATTTATTTTCACATCCTTACTTTACTGCGTCTATATTGTATTTTTTTGACGAAAATATTCAAGTTAAGGTATAATACGAAAAAACGAGCGTGGAATAAAATTGACGTGAAGAATGAAAAGGAACTGTTTGTGGATAATCTTTCAGCGATGGCTAAAGAGCTCAAGGTAAATGTGCCGATGATAAAATACTAATCGGCGACTCGAGGGTTGCGGGCAGCAATAAAAAGAGAATAAACATGAATCATAAACGAGCAAACCAAAAAGGCTGGAACAGATCTGAGCGATCCGCGCCAGCGAGTCCAGTGCAATATCAAATTCAAGATATTTTTACTGCCAGCAGCATAGCATGATTAAGGGCAGTAACCTAAGCGATGGGGTTTTGTTGCACATATTCCCGGCCATATTTCAACAGTTCGTCCATAAAGATATTATTGTTCCATTCACGGAAGCAGACCCCGTTGGGGATGGACGGATAGAAACGTCCGCCTGGACAGTAGGTATCAACAGCCCGTCGGACTTCTTCGCGAATTTGCTCTTCAGTAATGTTTTCCATATCGATCTTTGGTCCGTCAATGCCACCGACCATCGCTAGTTTGCCTTGGGTGATCGCTTGGATTTTGACGATGTCATTCTGAGCGATGACACCCTGCCAGATATCGATCCCAATCTCCACCAGATCAGTAGCAATGGGTTCGAGGATGCAGTCGGCATGATGCATGTAAATCATCCCGCATTCATGGATCGTATCAGCGATTTCTTTTTGCAGCGGCTTGATGATTTCCCGCCAGACCCGCGGCGGTAGAAACAAGTTTTGTTTGGTCCCCCAGTCGTCATGATAAAAGATGATGTCGGGATGGGTTTCTTCTGCAACTTTGCGGATGTAAGCCATCTTATGGTCGGCAATCACTCGTAGCAAGGCTTGCATTTCGTCAGGATATTCCAAATAATTGATTAAGGCATCTTCCATCCCCATTAAAAAATGGCTGCGCTCAAAAAGCCCGCCGGGATAAAAGAAGCAGGCCAATTTTTCATTACGATCAATTTGAGCGGCTACTTCTCGGGCCACGGTCCAGTCCAGATCATCGAGGGAAGGAACGACCAGCTGCTCTTCCCATTTTTCAATGTCCGTAATGACGACGTTTTCCCGGGTAATGTGGGGGTGGGGGCCGGGTGCTCCGGGCAGGAAGACCCGTACGGTTCCCCAGGAATCCTTGTATTCCTGGCCGTCCTGAGGAAGCAGGGCATCTCGAATAAACAGCGGATCGGGGATAAATTCGACCGCAGCCATCAAATCTCCGTAGTAATCCGGCTGTTCGCCGCGATATACTGCCATAACATTTTCTCTCAGATTCATTCAAAAATCTCCTTTTCATCTTCAGAATATTGTAAGCGATTGCAATCAAGGCGATACCATCACAAGATCCTTTTGTAAAAATAGCCGGGGCCAGGTTACAATATTACTTACAATTAAAATATAGCATGAGATATTTGTAAAAACCAGCTTTTTATGAAAAAAAACAAAGCAAAGTTTTTTGCCGGGGAATAAATATCCAGGAAATAGCGTTTTTAAGCAATTTGATTAGGATCCAACAGTAGCATCCAAGAGGAATTATCCTGCATAAAAAAAGATGTCTAAAATTAAACGTGAATAAATTGTCGGCTAAACAGAAATCCAAAGTATCTCAGGGGATCTCGCAGCAATCAAAAAACATCATGCAAACATCTTTTCAGAGCAAATGGACAGAGCAGTCGTCATGCAATCAAAAATGTGGTATACTGCCAATAATTTCATTGCCAACATTGGCGGCAAGGTTTAACCGGAAAAGAGCCATGAAGGGAAATGTTTCGATTAATGGGTGCGTACCTTATAAAGGTTGAAATATGCCAGGAAGGGAACAGGATGAACCAAAAGATAATCGGCTTAATTCGTGAGTATATTGAAAAATATAAGAATTGGAAACCAGTCGAAACGATTTGGCGGGAACCGGTGATTGGATTTGCCGATGCTGAAGATCATCTTTTTTTTGAGTTGAAAGAAATCATTGGAGCAAACCATGTCCTGCCCACAGATATTGTCCCGCATGCCAAATCAGTGATTGTTTTTTTTCTGCCTTTTTCCAAAAAAATTGTTAAAAGCAATATCTTCGGGGAAGAAAGTTCTAAAGAATGGGATTACGCCTGTATTGAAACAAATAATCTGATCAATGATTTAAGTAAATATCTGCATGAAACGATAACGGAAATGGGTTTCAATGCATCATTGCTTCCTTCGACGTATAATTATGATGAAGAAAAACTGATCAGTGACTGGTCCCATCGAAGTGTTGCCTATATATCTGGGATCGGAAAATTTGGTATCAATAACATGCTCATAACAAAGAGCGGATGTTGCGGCAGATTAGGAAGTGTGATAACAGATATGGAATTAACGCCTTCGCTAAGAACAAGCGAGGAATACTGTCTTTATAAGGTCAATGGAACATGTAAAAAATGTATTGAGAAATGCGTTAATAAGGCTTTTGAATGGCAGAATGAGATTGTGATTTTCAACCGCCAAAGCTGTAATGAACAAATCTATGAAAAGATCGTTGCTGAATATCCAATTGGGTTGGGCGATGCTTGTGGAAAATGTATGTGTGAAATGCCATGTTCATATGGCATTCCCAGAAATATTTGAAGACTGAGCCAAAAAAAACGTCCCCGCGTCATACTGTTTATTGAATAACCAGGTATATGGAGGTACCGCAGATGTCGATTACATTTTCAATTAAAGGAACAATCGATGCTAGAAGATCCGCACGGAATTATCAAATGAAGCCGGTTGATAAAGATGTCATGGATGCGATTAAAAACTTTGCCAGGGCAATGCCGATTCCGTTTGACCATCATGTTACGATCCGATTCTTTCAAGCCGATCCGACAAAAGTACTTTATCCGTTTATGAAATCACCGCCGAATAACATTGCGTTTCTTTCTGAAACGGATATCATCGCCATTTCAAAGGTGGGATTCGTCGGGGAGCTGCTGATTCTTTACAGCCAGAGCAAAAACCTTTCTACGTGTTGGTATGGGCACTACAAGCTGGCCGAGCTTGAACGTTTAATGCCCCATTTACAATCGCCTGACCAGTTAAAAGAAGCAAACACGGGGTTTGGATATTCAAAAGGGGAGACCAGCGGTGAGCGGGCGATCTGCATCACGCCACTTGGTTATTATGAGCATAGCGGATTGCGGCTGATGGACAGGATCACAGAAAAAACGGTCAGCCATAAACGGAAAGAAATTATTGCGTTGCTTGAAAATCAGGATGACTTTAGTTATCTGTCAGATGACATATTGTATGCGTTGGACTTAGGCCGAAAAGCGCCTTCGGCTGGGAATTCCCAAATGTGGCGGTTTGGCTTTGATGATTCTTTTAATACGATCACCGTTGCGATGCCACCGGGATACCAGCACTTCAAATGGGAACACCCGAATGTTGATATTGGCATATGCGCATGCCATGTCTGGCTTGGACTGCTTGACCGAGGTTGGCAGCCAACCGTAAAAGTTTGTGAGGAAGCCGGCAGAGCGGTTTGGAAGATTTCATTAGCATAACGGAAGCATGCGAGGGGAGCCGTATCGTCGGACAGAACCGGACGGGGCGCTTTGGTATCCCAGGCTGATGACGCCGCAAATGACCAGAATAAACCATAGAGGGAATAGTACTGCCATATTTCGGATCCTGATGCATAACTGTTAGATTGAATCAGTGGTCATTATAATTTTAAATATCTAGTGTTTATAAAAAATGGAAGGCATGTTTCTTGAGAAACATGGTTATAATTATGAATAACAATTCTGATTACATCGATTTGCAGATGGAACTGGAGAACCTGATCATCCAGGATTACGATAAATTATATGCCTGTGCTTTCAGAATGATTGATAATCAGCAGGATGCTGAGGATGTCCTTCAAAATTCGTTTTTAAATGCATATAAGAATTTAAGTAAATTCAGGAGAGAATCAAAGCTATTCACCTGGCTATACCGGATTGTTATAAACGAGTGCTACAAGTATTTCAACTATATAAACAAGCTGCCATTGGTCAGAATAACTGAAAATTTAGGAGTTACCGAACAAGAATTCTTTGACAGCATTGAATACAATTGTGATTTTGACGATGATTTGATTATGGATGAACTGCGTGAAAAATGTCTGCAAGCTTTTTTAAAATGCCTGCCAAAAAACCAACGGGTATGTTTTTTGCTAAAAACCTGTACCGATCTTAAAAACAAAGAAATAGCAGAGATCCTGGATATGTCAGTTGAAAATGTTAAGGTTACGCTGTTCAGAGGAAGAAAGCATCTTCAGGAGTTATTTGAAATGAGATGCAGTTTGATTGATCCCCAGAAGCCATGTAAATGCCAGCTATGGATAAAATATATGGATGATCATTGTCTCCCGCTTCCAACTGGCTATAATCAGCCGAAAACAGATGAATTACGAAAGGAACATTTTAAAAATCTGTCATTACTTAAAAAAATCGACTATCTATATACCGTCGAGCAAAAATACGATAAAAAAGAAATATCTGATAAAATTAAAAAAATTACCGCTAATATTGTGTAACCTTTTTTATAAACAAGTATCTAAGATAGTATAAAGCAATTTAAACAGAATTGCTGAAATAATTATTTGGAGGATATTGATTATGAAAGAAAAAGTTGTTGCACCATGTGGGATTGATTGCTTTAATTGTGAAATGTACGAGGATAATGTGACTGATGAATTTCAGAAAAGACTGTCAGAGTCAACGAAGATACCGGCTGAAAAAATAACCTGTAAAGGCTGTATTGACGGGAATATCTGTCTTTTTCTGAAAATGCAGGGGAAAAGCTGCAAAACGCTTGATTGTGTTAAACAAAAGGGCGTTGACTATTGCTTCAATTGCGTTGACTTTCCGTGTAAATATCTGATGCCACTGGCAGACGGGGCCGGAAAATTCCCTCAGAATATAAAATTGTATAACCTTTGCCAGATGAAAAAAATTGGCCTGGACAATTGGGTTGAGCAGGCGGCAGAGATCAGGCATACTTATTTTACCAGAAAAATTGCAATTGGTGAAGGTGGAAGCGAGGCGTGATCAAAGATTATTTTCCGACAGTGGCAGAGTTTGTTCTTTTTTCGGAGGAAGAAAACCAGATCGAGTAGATGAACAGCTTCCTGACACGCTGAGCCAGAACAGCGAATACCGGAAGCTGTTTGCTAAATTTCAATAGCGTAACGGAAACAATTGTAGCATATGAGGTGGGGCGCATCGTTGGTCAGAATCTACGGTGCGCGGTCAAACTCAACATGCTCAGGTGCGCTTTGGTATCCTAGGCTGATGACGCTGCAAATGACCAGAATAGACCCGGATAACATATACACCGGAATTAAAGTGAGTTTTTCGATTAAAACGCCTGATAATGCGGTACCGATCAGAATTCCAGCAATCAACAATGGTGTAATCAGGCCGTTGATTCTGCCAATATAATCTTCCTGAACGTTTTGAATCAATGGCACACTGATAGCGACTTGAACAAAAGCGATGATTAAGCCGGATAAGAAATATAGCATCGCGGTAAGAATCACCACGGTTGATAGCGCTTCAGCAACTGTGACAACGGCAAAAGCGATCATTCCCAAAAACAAGATCGCTCTGGTTTTATATTTACTGACGATTGACATGGAGATAATTGCACCAATCAGAAGCCCCACCCCGGATAGCGAATAGAACCATTGGAGACTTTCAGTATCGATGCGCAGTCGATCGGTCAGGATAAAAATGGTCAGCGGTTGAATCAGACCTTGGGCAAACCCAAACAACCCTAACACCGAACAAAGAACGGTTAACCCTTTATCATTACCGATATAGACCAGGCCTTCCTTCATTTGAGCTAACAGATTGGGCTTAATATAATCAGCCTTTCTGGGGCTGGCTGGTAATAAGAATTGTACCAGCGCGGAGCATAAAAACAGCATGGCGATGATTGTCAGCGAAAAGGTAATGCCGAGGCCTTTATAGAGCAAGGTGCCAATAATCGGTCCAATGATAAGATAGAGGGATTGTAGTCCTTGAGATAGGGAAATCGCCGGGGTGATGAGCTGTTCATCAATATTTCGTTTGAACATGATTACCGATGAAGGGGCTGAAAACTGACTTACCATTGACGAGACAAGGGTAGCGGCAAAAACGGTTTGCCACAAACCTTGATAGATGAGCAAAAGAATAATAACGACCGAAATACTGCTTAAGAAGTCCCCGGCAATCATGGTTCGCTTGGGATTCCATTTATCGGCGAGGGTACCGCCCAGATATGAAAACACAAATATGGGCAGATATTCAAAA
>PGZR01000021.1:0-51276 GCA_002841405.1 Firmicutes bacterium HGW-Firmicutes-4
GCGAATACTGGGAAAAACCGGATTAGAAGTGTCCCTTATTGGGTTTGGTGGTATTCCAATTCAACGCTGTAACCAATGGGAAGTCGACGAAATTGTTGAAAATCTTATTGAAGAAGGAGTTAATTTCATTGACACTGCCAGAGCTTACACCAATAGTGAAGAAATGATTGGGGAAGCGCTGAAACAGTGGGGCCGGGAACATTTTTATCTGGCCACAAAAACCCCCAAACTCAGCTACGATGATGTCATGGCTGATGTTAAAACCAGTCTGGCTGAATTGCAGACCGATACCATTGATTTATATCAGTTCCATAATGCTAAAACAATGACGGCTTATGAAACCATTATGGGTCCCCAAGGCGGTTATGAAGCCCTGGTTGAATGTAAAAAACAGGGATTGATTAAACATATCGGCATCACCTCCCACAGTTTTGAGGTGTTAGACCGGGCTCTCGATGAAGAAAAATTTGAGACGATTCAATTTCCTTATAATATAGTAGAAAATCGTGGCGCGCCTCTCTTTGAAAAAGCCAAGCTGAAAAATGTCGGGGTTATCATCATGAAACCGCTGGCCGGGGGAGCTTTTATCCACGCCAATTACGCCCTGCGCTGGGTGGCTGAGAATCCCAATATTTCGGTGTTGATCCCCGGTATGGACTCGGTTAAACAGGTGTTGAAAAACACCAAGGTTGGCAATAATTTTATGCCCTTGTCTGATGAAGAGCGGCAAACCCTGGAAGCCGATGCCAAGACCTTAGGTAAAACCTTCTGCCGTCGCTGCGGCTACTGCGCCCCCTGTCCCCAGGGTATTGATATCCCGATGCAGTTTATCGTCGAGGGCTATTACCGCCGTTATGATCTCGAAGAATGGGCCCTGGACCGCTACCGCAGTTTTGCTGCCAACGCCTCCGATTGCATCCAATGCGGCGAGTGCGAACCCCGCTGCCCCTACAATCTGCCGATCCGGGAGATGCTCACGAAAACCCGGGAGCTGTTTGATCCGTTAGTTTAAAAATTTAACTAAAAAGGCCAGAATCCTTTCTTTCGATGGGGATACTGGCCTTTAATTTTTATTTTAACAGTTTATTATTAGTCACACAGATACAAACGACCCAGCGCATCAGCGGCCATAATGGCGGCATAAACGGTGTCGGCATCCACATCAAATGGCATATTGTGAATGGTTTCGCCAGGA
The DNA here is from genome assembly GCA_002841405.1 of Firmicutes bacterium HGW-Firmicutes-4. Classification (GTDB taxonomy): domain Bacteria; phylum Bacillota; class Clostridia; order Eubacteriales; family Eubacteriaceae; genus Acetobacterium. The sequence goes on from PGZR01000021.1 coordinate 1,196, forward strand.
TCGGCAGCAGCCACAGCCACAGCCATAATTTTTTCCGGAGTTGGTTCGATACAGCCCAGTTCGCCCAGGGTAATTGGCAGCCCTACTGACAAACAGAAATCAATGACTTCTTCGATATCTTCCAGGGATCGGTTTTCCATTACCAATTGAACCAACGTTCCAAAGGCTACTTTTTCGCCGTGATACATATGGTGACATTCAGGTAATACAGTTAAACCGTTATGAATGGCATGGCAAGCCGCCAGACCGCCGCTTTCAAAGCCGACGCCACTGAGGTAGGTATTGGCTTCAATGACATTTTCAACCGCCGGAGTACAGCTTACTGCTTCAACCGCCAACTTAGCTTTTAAGCCGTCTTCAATTAAAATATCATAACATAATCTTGCTAATGCTAAAGCTGATCGGGTTGGGTGAGCGCCTGACATCGTGGTTCCGTTGGAATCCATGGTAGCCTGAGCTTCAAAATAGGTAGCCAATGCATCGCCCATACCAGCAACAAAGAGTCTGGCCGGAGCAGCTTTAATGATGTCGGTGTCCATTACCACGATTTCAGGGTTTTTAGGAAGTACTAAATACTCATCAAAAACACCGTCTTCAGTGTAAATTACGGATAAAGCCGAACAAGGTGCATCAGTGGAAGCGATCGAAGGTGCGATCACGACTGGCAGTTTTTCATAATGGGCAGTCGCTTTGGCCGTATCCAGGGTTTTCCCCCCGCCGATCCCAACAACCACATCACAGCCTTCAGCTTTAACGATTTCCTGAAGACGGGCGATTTCCACCTTTGAGCATTCTCCATTAAATTTTTCGGGTGTAAATTTAATTCCGGCAGCTTCAAAACTGACTTTCAATTCATCTGCTTTGGTTCGCATCATGGTTCCACTCATTAAAACTAGCGCTGATGTTCCAAATTTACCCACATGTTCCGGCAATTTTCCAACTTCTCCGGCGCCTTGAACATAACGGCTGGGAGACATAATTATTTTTTGCATTTTCTACCTCCGAAAATATATTTATTTCGTTATTATTATATCAAATAATCGCGGCGATGAATTCGTTATCATCTAAAAAATACGGCTCAGCGCAGGTACTATTCTCGTAAATATTTTGTTTTTTTTTCATATTTTTAATCAAATCAGTAATTTTTTGTTTTGAGCTATTACTTTTTCTGTTAAACACCCATTCGAAAAATAGAGAGACCAACCTAACCGATGAAGGTAAGGTTGGTCTCATTAGTAGTTCTCGTTTAAGCCATGTAAAAGTCGCCGTTGGGATCCACATCAATGATGATGGCCTGGCCTTCGTGGATGTTACCTTTGATGATTTCTTTGCCGACCATGGTTTCGATGTGTTTCTGGAGATAGCGTTTCAATGGTCGGGCGCCGTAGGCCGGGTCAAAGCCCATTTCGATGACGGCATCGATGGCCTGCTGGGTTAGGGTGACGGTGATGCGGCGTTCTTCCAGCCGTTTCTGTAAATCTTTTAGGAGCAGGGTGACAATCTGGCCGATGGCTTCTTTGTTAAGTGGTTTGTAGAGTACTACTTCATCAATCCGGTTTAAAAACTCGGGCCGGAAATAGCTCTTTAACAAATCCATCACGGCGGTTTCGGTTTTTTCAGATATTTCTCCGTCGGCATTGATCCCTTCCAGCAGATATTCAGAACCGATATTAGAGGTCATAATGATGATGGTGTTTTTGAAATCCACGGTTCGTCCCTGGGAATCGGTTATCCGGCCATCATCAAGAATCTGCAGCAGGATATTAAAAACATCCTTATGAGCTTTTTCAATTTCATCCAATAAGATGACACTATAGGGTTTACGTCGGACGGCTTCAGTCAGCTGTCCCCCTTCTTCATAACCCACATATCCCGGAGGTGCGCCGATTAAGCGGGAGACCGAGAATTTTTCCATGTATTCACTCATATCAATCCGGATCATGTTTTCTTCGCTGTCAAAAAGGGTGGCGGCTACAGCCTTGGCCAGCTCGGTTTTACCAACCCCGGTGGGACCCAAAAATAGGAAGCTACCAATTGGGCTGTTGGGGTTTTTAATCCCGGCCCGGGACCGGATGATGGCGTCGACCACTTTAAGAATCGGCTCTTCCTGACCGATGACCCGTTGTTTTAAGGTATCTTCCAGGGCCAACAGTTTTTCCCGCTCGCCAGAGACCAGCTTACTCAAGGGAATATTCGTCCAGTCAGAAATAATCTCGGCAATTTCTTCCTCAGTGACTCGTTCACGTTTGAGACTATCTTCATCGCCTTTTTCATCAGCTTTTCGTTTGATCGCTTCGATTTTAGCGGTTTTTTCGGGAATTAATCCGTATTCCAGCTCAGAGGCCTTGCGATAGTCGCCTTCACGGATCGCTTTTTCCCGTTCGTAGCTGAGCTGATTAAGTTCTTCCTGCAGAGATTTTAGGGTATCGGCGGACTGCTTTTCATTTTCCCATTGGATACTCATGGTGTTGAAGCGTTCTTTATATTCAGCCAGTTCTTTTTGGAGCCGTTCCAGACGTTCTTTGCTGAGGGTATCCTTTTCTTTTTTCAGAGCAACTTCTTCAATTTCCAATTGCATCATCTTACGGCGAACTTCGTCCATTTCCTCAGGCATGGAGTCCATTTCGGTGCGGATCTTGGCACAGGCTTCATCGATCAGGTCGATGGCTTTATCCGGCAGGAAGCGGTCAGAAATATAGCGGTTGGACAGGGTAGCAGCGGCTACCAGTGCGGTGTCCAAAATCTGAACGCCGTGGTAACGCTCATAGGTATCTTTTAAACCCCGGAGAATCGAGATGGTATCTTCCACTGTCGGTTCATCGACCAGCACTGGTTGGAAACGGCGTTCCAGGGCCGGGTCTTTTTCGATATACTGGCGGTATTCGTCCAGGGTGGTGGCACCGATACAATGGAGCTCGCCCCGGGCCAGCATCGGTTTTAACATGTTGCCGGCATCCATGGCGCCTTCGGTTTTGCCGGCACCGACAATGTTGTGGAGCTCATCAATAAACAGGACGATTTCGCCGTTGCTGTCCACCACTTCTTTTAACACCGCTTTGAGGCGTTCTTCAAACTCACCCCGGTATTTGGCTCCAGCCACCAGGGCACCAAGATCCAAAGCAATGATCCGCTTGTCCTTGAGACCTTCCGGTACATCACCAGCCACGATTCGCATCGCCAGGCCTTCGACGATGGCGGTTTTACCAACCCCCGGTTCACCGATCAGAACTGGGTTGTTTTTGGTTTTCCGGCTTAAGATCCGGATCGCATGACGAATTTCAGCATCCCGACCGATGACCGGATCCAGTTTATTGTCAATAGCATCCTGAACCAGATCATGGCCGTATTGGCTCAGTGCCTCATAGGTCACTTCGGGATGATCATTGACTACCCGCTGTCCGCCACGAACTTCTTTTAAAACATTTTCGACGTCTTTTTTGTTGATGCCGTAACGTTCCAGAATCTCCACCGATTTGGATTTTTTGCCCAAGCTGTAAAGCGCCAGCAAAATACACTCAACTGAAATATACTGGTCATCAAGTTTTTTTGCTTCTTTATAAGATTCATTTAAGACCTTGTCAGTATCCGCACTGACATAGACCTTGCCCTGCTCCCGACCCGGCCCGGAAACACTTGGCTTCTTGCCAATTTCCCGGCGCAGTTCTTCAGCAATGGTGTGGGAGTTCTTGCCCAGCCGGTCAAAGATCCGACCAACCACCCCGTTTTCCTGGGTAATCAGCCCCATCAACAGATGTTCCGGTTCGATTTCCATGTGGTTATATTCGGCGGCGATCATTTCCGCCGTTTTGAATGCTTCTAATGATTTTTGGGTGAATAAATTCATATCCATAATTGTACCTCGTTCTTAAATAATTTTATTTAATATCAAAATAATCGATAACATTAGTACCGACAATTAGTTCATCATGTTGTTTGTATCAGGGCGAACAATAGATTCATAATTAGCCGGTACGATAGTGAAGTGCTAACCTTAAGTTCGCAACTAATCGTGGTTGTTTTTTTTGTAATCCTCCCGATAAATGGTTTCCAGAACGCTGAGGAGATCTTTTGCTTCGGCTTCATCGACTTTTGAAAAATAGACGTTCATGGCTCGGTCGATCATTTTCAGGTAGCGGGTCAGGTTATCAGTGACGGTTTCGATGTCCTGGGTCAGTTCCCCTTCATCTTCAAAGGCCCGGACAAATTTGTGATTGGTTAGATTTTCTGCCAAATCTCCATGATCCGCTCGTTGGGCTTTTTCAATACCGGCAATCAGCTTGAAAAATTCATCAAAATGATCATTCAGATTTTCAGACTTAGTTCGGGAACTGATTTTCAGCACCGCATATTTGCCCCGCTTACTACTGATAAATTCATAACTGTAGCGGACCTTGGGCCGGTACTTATATTTCAGGCTTTTGCCAAATTGAATGCTGGAGTTCTTATTGATCTGGCTTACTGACAGGGTGTCGCTGAAGTTTTCGTCAAGCTGTTCCAAAATTTTCTGGATTTTCTGTTCCGGTGTCACCAGCCCGATTTTTTCGGCCAGGATATCATTGATCAGTTGGGAGCGGTTGGTATTATTCTCATAGGCAATCTGGTCTATTTTTTCAACTATTTCATCGAATAGCATTAAACTGTATGTATACACTTTTTATCATATCATCACTCCTTTTATATAAATTATAATTCTATTATATTATTTAGTCAATAATTTTATGTATATTAGATTACATTTTTAAGGCAGCACTCAGGTTGATTTAAGCTTTTGTCAGATTATATTAATAACTGCATACCCATATTTTTCACAACTAACCTCATCCTTAACGACAAAAAAGACCTGAATGCAGTGACTGCATTCAGGTCTCGGTTTTGATTAAGACTGTTTGAAATTTCGCTTAGATTAAGAATAATGGAGCAAATACTAATGATACGATGGTCATCAGTTTGATTAAGATATTGATGGAAGGTCCCGAAGTATCTTTGAATGGGTCGCCAACGGTATCGCCAACAACAGCTGCTTTATGGGCATCACTGCCTTTTCCGCCGTGAGCTCCGCCTTCAATAAATTTCTTGGCATTATCCCAGGCTCCGCCGGCATTGGCCATAAAGATCGCCATTAATACCCCGGTTACCAGAGCACCGGCTAAAAGACCACCTAAAGCATCAGCGCCAAGAATCAGACCCATGGCTAAAGGTGCAGCCACTGCCATTAAACCAGGAACGATCATTTGACGTAGTGCTGCAGCGGTAGAAATATCAACGCACTTAGCATAATCCGGTTTTTCAGTACCAGCCATAATGCCTGGGAATTCCCGGAACTGTCGACGCACTTCTTCGATCATTTCATTAGCCGCAGAACCAACTGCTTCCATGGTTAAGGCCGAGAACAGGAATGGTAGCATCCCACCGATAAACATACCGATGATAACATTCGGATTTAAGATATCAATACTTTCTAAGCCAACTGTTTCAGCATAAGAAGCAAACAAAGCTAAAGCAGTAAGAGCAGCAGAACCAATGGCAAAACCTTTACCAATCGCTGCGGTGGTGTTACCAACGGCATCCAGCTTGTCAGTGATTTCACGAACTTCTTTAGGCATTTCGGCCATTTCAGCAATCCCACCAGCGTTATCAGCAATCGGACCGTAAGCATCAACGGCAATAGTCATCCCGCAGGTAGAAAGCATCCCAACAGCTGCTAAAGCAATACCGAAAAGGCCGAAAGCAGCGTAGGCAACAAAAATTGCTACTGACATCGCTATAATCGGGAACATTGTCGATTTCATCCCGACCGCCAGACCACTGATAATAGTGGTTGCGGCACCGGTTTCAGATTGCTGGGCAATATGTTGAACCGGTTTGTAATGTTCTGAGGTATAATACTCAGTCAATTTACCAATGATAATTCCTACTGCCAATCCGGCTACAATCGCAATAAATGCCGAATATCCGCCAGTAAAGTAGTTAGACAGGAAGAAAGAAGCAATCACAACAAGAATTCCACTAACATATGTTCCCATGTCCAGGGCCCGTTGCGGGTTTGAACCTTCTTTACCACGAACAAAGAATGTTCCGATGATTGAGGCAAAAATACCAGTTGCTGCTAAAAGCATTGGGAATAAAATACCATTATAACCATCAAGAACCAGTACGCCTAATGTAATCGCTGAGATAATTGAGCCAACATATGACTCAAATAAATCCGATCCCATCCCGGCTACATCACCAACGTTATCACCAACGTTATCAGCGATAACAGCAGGATTACGAGGATCATCTTCAGGAATACCGGCTTCTACCTTACCAACCAGGTCCGCTCCAACATCGGCAGCTTTGGTATAGATACCACCGCCAACACGACCAAACAGCGCAATGGAAGATGCACCCAGACCAAAACCGGTTACAACGGTAACATCACCAAATAATAAGTACAGGACACTGACGCCCAGCAAACCCAGACCAACAACACACATACCCATAACTGCGCCGCCAGAAAAAGCTACTGAAAGTGCTTTGTTCATCCCGCTTTGCTGAGCTGCATTTGCCGTTCTAACGTTGGCTTTAGTTGCCACCTGCATACCGAAGAATCCGGCCAGGATTGAAAAAATAGCCCCAACCAGGAAACAGATCGCAGTGGTTAAGCCTAAACCTGGTGTAACAGTTAAAATAACAAATAAGACAGCCACAAAAATTGCGATCATTTTATATTCACGTTTTAAGAATGCCATAGCACCTTCGTGGATATATCCCGCGATCTCTTTCATTCTGTCTGTACCGGCGTCAACTGCTGTTACCCGTTTTGCAAAAACGAGCGCAACAAGCAACGCCACGACTCCAATGGCTGGAGCCAGAAACAATAATTCCATTCTCAATTTCCCCCTGTAAGTTTTTGCATCTCTCTAATTCAGATGCCTGTTATGATACGATTGAATAAACGAATGCCGACAACATGAATAAAACACCGGAGATTTTGGTTGCTCTTTCCAAAACACCTTCAAATCCCTTGGCTTTTTTCTTTCCAAATAAGGTCTCAGCACCACCTGCGATGGCTCCTGACATTCCTGCTGTTTTTCCCGGCGATAAGAGTATCGCTGCGATAAGAACCAGGCTGGAAATCAGTAAAACGACCAGTAAAGCTTCTTTCATAAGTATCACCTCCGTAAATAATCGTGCACGTTATAATATCATACCCAAAAAACATTTTCAATCATAAAAAAAGTCTCAATCGAGACTTTTCCTATGTAAACGGTCACAGCTTTTACATTTTTGCTTTATTCCGGTTTAATCAGGGTTTCACCGGTCATTTCGAGTGGTTTGGGCAGTCCCATCAGATCTAGCAGAGTAGGTGCCACATCGGCCAGACGGCCATCATCTCTCAGGGTGACATTGCCATTGCCGAGCAGAATGCACTTAACCTGATTGGAGGTATGAGCAGTAAACGGCATATGGGTTTGATAATCGATCATTTTTTCGGCATTGCCATGGTCGGCGGTGACAATCACCTTGCCGCCTTTAGCCAGAATCGCGGTGATGACTTTTTTTGCACATACATCGACAACCTGGACGGCTTGCTCGGCTGCTTCGAAAATACCGGTGTGACCAACCATGTCAGCATTGGCAAAATTAAGGATCATCAGTTGGTACTTGTCACTTTCGACGGCTTCCACAGCTTTATCAGCCACCTCATCGGCACTCATCTCCGGCTGCAGATCATAGGTTGCCACATGGGGCGAGGGCACCAGGATCCGGTCTTCCATGGGATATTGTTTTTCCAGCCCGCCATTGAAGAAATAGGTCACATGGGCATACTTTTCGGTTTCGGCAATACGTAGCTGGGAGATGCCCAGATTGCTTAGATATTCGCCCAGGGTATTATCGATGGTCACCGGTTTATAGGCGATTGAAACATTTTCAAAGGATTTATCATATTGGGTCATAGTGACAAAATTCAGACCCAGAAAGCCGCTTTTGCGTTCGAATTCCTGGAACTCCGGATCGATAAAAGCCCGGGTTAATTCTCTGGCCCGGTCAGGTCGGAAATTAAAGAAGATAATCGTATCGTTAGACTTGATGGTTTTATCCTCAACTGTTTCAATGATGGTTGGCAAAACAAATTCATCGGTGATTTTAGCAGCATAGGTTTCTTCCATGACTTGCAGGGCTGATGTGGCATGATTACCGGCACCCATCGTCATGGCATCGTAGGCTTTTTCAACCCGATCCCAGCGATTATCGCGATCCATGGCATAGTAACGACCCATCACGGTGGCGATTTTGCCCACCCCTAATTCCGCCATTTTAGCTTCTAAAGATTTAATATGCCCAATCCCGCTGTCGGGAGCAGTATCCCGGCCATCCATCAGACAATGGACATAGACTCGTTTTAAGCCCTGTTTTTTAGCCAGGTTCAGTAACGCATAAAGATGGCATTCATGGCTGTGAACCCCGCCATCGGACAATAAGCCCATCAGGTGCAGGGCGCCATTATTTTCCTTGGCAGAGCGAATCCCTGCCAGAAAGGCCGGGTTGGTAAAAAAATCGCCATCCTCAATGGATTTGGTAATCCGGGTCAGTTCCTGATAGACGATCCGTCCGGCCCCCAGGTTTAAATGGCCAACCTCGGAATTTCCCATCTGACCTTCGGGCAGACCAACGCCAAGGCCACTGGCAGTGATAAGAGTATGGGGATTGTCCTGGGAGATGGCATCAAGAAACGGAGTCTGGGCCTGTTCAACAGCATTGCCCTCGGTACATCTGGTAAAGCCGTAGCCATCCAGAATAATCAGAGCAGTTAAATTTTTATTCATATGATCACACCTTTCGGTCAAAATATTTTAGGCTATCGTGAGAACCGTACCGACCAATTGTTAATCTGTTGTTCGCCGCGGAATCGGACAGGCTACGCCGTGTCCGCTCCGATGCGTACAACATGATGTAACAATTGTCGGTGATGCGCCACCGACCAGGGCGCCGTCGATGTTATCCATGGCCATCAGGTCTTTGATGTTTTCGGGGTTGACGGAACCGCCGTATTGAATGCGGACTTTTTGGGCGGCGTCTTCGCCGAACATTTTGGCGATGGTTTGACGGACCCAGCCACAGGCTTCATTGGCTTCTTCTTTGCTGGCAGTTTTGCCAGTGCCGATGGCCCAGATTGGTTCGTAGGCAACGACGACCTTAGTGATATCTTCAATGCCTTTTAGACCCGCTTCCATCTGACCGACAACTTTAGCTTCGGCTTTTCCGCTTTCCCGTTCGGCCAGAGTTTCACCGCAGCAAACGATCGGGGTAATCCCCAGGGTTAGGGCTTTGATGGCTTTTTTATTGACGGTTTCGTCGGTTTCGTTAAAGTATTCCCGTCTTTCAGAATGGCCAATCAAGACATATTTGACGCCAATGGCTTGCAGCATTTCTCCGGAAATTTCGCCGGTGAAAGCACCATTTTTTTCAAAGTGCATATTCTGAGCGCCGATGCCAACATTGGAATCCTTGGCCATTTCCACCGCTTTTTGCAGACCCAGATAGGTGGGACAAAAAACCACTTCAGCTGCTGCGCCAGCGACCAAAGGTAATAGTGTGTTCATCAATTTTTCAGTTTCAAAAATATCATTATTCATTTTCCAGTTTCCAGCAATAATTGGTTTTCGCATCGTATTCTCCTTTATTTATCTTGTAAGATTTCAATACCGGGCAGTTTTTTTCCTTCGAGGAATTCCAGTGAGGCGCCGCCGCCGGTGGAAATGTGACTCATACCCTCTTCGTAGCCGAGGATTTTTACTGCTGCGGCTGAATCCCCGCCACCGATGATGGTAATGGCGTCCGAATCTGACATGGCTTTTGCTACAGCTTCAGTTCCTTTAGCAAAAGCAGCCATTTCAAATACACCCATGGGGCCGTTCCAGATCACTGTTTTAGCGTCCAGTATGGCTTTGCTAAAGGTGGCCGCTGTTACCGGACCGATATCCAGTCCCAATGAATTAGCGGGAATAGCATTGATATCGACAACCACAAATGGAGCATCAGCGGCAAAGGTTTCGGCAGCCACCACGTCTACTGGCAATAACAGGTTGACTCCTTTGGCCTTGGCTTTGGCAACTAACTCGTTGGCCAGTTCCATTTTGTCTTCTTCCAGCAGCGATTTTCCAATCTCATAGCCCTGCGCTTTCAGAAAGGTGAAGGCCATGCCGCCACCAATGATCAGAGTATCCACTTTATCAAGCAGGTTGTTGATTACGCCGATCTTATCGGAAACTTTTGAACCACCCAGAATAGCCACAAAAGGCCGTTCTGGTTTGTCCAGAGCTTTGCCCATAAAATCCAACTCTTTCTGAATCAGGAAGCCTGAAACGCCAGGTAAATACTCGGCAATCCCTACGGTTGAAGCATGAGCCCGGTGCGCGGTTCCAAAGGCATCATTGACAAAAACGTCGCCCAAGTCAGCCAGATCTTTAGCAAAACCATGATCATTTTTCTCTTCTTCGCCCCGGAAACGGGTATTCTGAAGCAACAGTACATCACCTGGTTTTAGTCCTGCTGCAGCGGCAACGGTGACCGATCCCGTAACTGCGCCATCATCATTGAAGATCACTGGTTTTTTTAATAATTCGGATAGTTTTTTTGCAACTGGTTCCAGAGAGTATTTGGGATTGGGCTGATTTTTGGGTCGGCCCATATGTGACATCAAAATCAATGAAGCACCCTGTTCCAGGATATAATTAATTGTTGGTAATGCGGCGGTGATTCGGGTTTCATCAGTAATGACGCCGTTTTCATCCAATGGCACATTAAAGTCGGCCCGCATTAAAACTTTTTTTCCTTTTAAATCAATATCAGATACTGTTTTTTTACTCATTTTTTTATCCTCTCGATTTTCAATTCGTTATCTTTCAGTTACCGTCAAGCTGCCATACCGACCAATTATCGGTACTGCTTTTTGTTTTAATTAAAACGGTTTTTTTTGATTTTCGCTTTATAAACAATTTCAGAAGCTTTTGCAATGTTTTTGCATAAGCTTCTGAAAAGTTTTTTGTAGGTTATTGAATTATTTTTTAAAGCTATTTAAGATGATTAAAATTTTGTGGCGACATATTCGGCTAAACGAACTAATTGAGCAGTATAAGACATTTCGTTATCATACCAGGCAATGACTTTAACCTGTTGTTTTCCGCCCTCGACATTCATTACCCGGGTTAAGGTTGCATCAAATAATGATCCGAAGGACATTCCGATGATATCGGTGGAAACAATCTGTTCTTCATTGTAACCCAGTGATTCGTTGGCAGCTGCTTTAACAGCGGCGTTGATTTCCTCGGCGGTGACATCTTTTTCCAGCACACAGGTTAAGTCAACCAGCGAACCGGTAATGACTGGCACGCGCAATGCAAAGCCGTCCAGTTTGCCATTCAGAGCTGGTAATACCTTGCCAACTGCAGCGGCAGCTCCGGTGGAAGTAGGCACGATATTTTGAGCGGCGGTACGACCTCGTCGCAAATCTTTATGTGGTGCATCCAGGGTTGCCTGGTCATTGGTGTAGGCATGAACAGTTGTCATTAACCCACTGACTAAACCAAAGCTGTCGTTTAATACTTTGGCCACTGGTGCTAAACAGTTCGTTGTACAGGAAGCACCGCTGATTACTGTTTCGGTACCATCCAGAATATTTTCGTTTACATTGAATACGATGGTTTTCACATCACCTTTAGCTGGAGCAGAAACAATAACTTTTTTTGCGCCGGCTTTAATGTGTTTGCCTGCGCCGTCTTTATCGGTGAAGAAACCGGTAGATTCGATTACTACGTCCACACCAATACTTCCCCATGGCAGGTTTTCAGGATCTCTTTCAGCAAAGATTTTGATGGCTTTTCCATCAACCACGATCGTATCGTCTTTAACTTCGATGGCGTCTTGCTTAAATTTCCCCTGGGCGCTATCATATTTTAATAGGTACGCTAAGGTTTTTGCATCTGTTAAATCATTGATAGCCACGACATCAAATGCAGGGTTATCTGCCATTAATCTGAATGCTAAACGACCAATTCTTCCAAAACCATTAATTGCTACTTTTACAGACATATTATCTGCCTCCTTAAAATAATGTCACGTGCTATTTTGCGTCTGACATGGTTTGTAATTTTCTTAATATCTCTCTGGCGGCGCTTTCATCGGTGATCAGGACAATGTTTTGGCGGATCCGACTGACCGCAATAATCGCTTCAGCTTTGGTAACTCCACCGGCTACCGCAATGACGTGGGGTATTTTTTTGAAATTATCGATACCGATCCCAATGGTACTAGATGGCGAAATTACCTGACCGTCAATGTCGAAGTAATGGCCAAAGGCTTCAGCCACGGCGCCCTGCTGTAATATCTTGCGCTTCTCGGCGGTGGCTAAATTGCGCCAGTCGGCCAGCACATCGGCCCGACCCAGTCCGAAGATAAAGATATCAATGTTGTCCATTTTATTGAATACCCTTTTTATCTCAGGATAATCTTTTAATGCTTCCAATAATCGCTGATCAATGTTATCCGGTAAATGAAGGAGCTCATAATTAGAATGAAGCTTAAGTCCCATTTCGGCCACCACGTTGTTAGCCTGGGTGGAATGGCTTTTTCCGATCCCGCCCCGGGCAGGGATGACATAGACGTCGGGATAAAAGGCTTCCCGCATTTCATCGGCTACGGCTGCGGTACAGCTGCCGCCAGTTAATGCCAGGGTATCCTTATATTTCATCACCGACAAAACATATTTTGCCCCGGAACGTCCCATAAATCGCAGGACCTCATAATTCATATCCATATCGCCGGGACAAATAATCACCCGTTTGAGATGGAGACGATCCATCAGTTCTTTTTCTAATTGTTCCAGACCGTTGTAGGTGTAGAGCAGGCTTTTCAGCTGGATCAGCGCTTCCTTACCGGCATCGGTGATGACAACCCCCTGCCGTTCTACTGACACCAGCTTTTGAGTTTGAAAAAAATCGATCTCATTACGTACCTGACGCTCACTCATATCCAGAACAAAGGCAAGATTCCTCCGTCCGATGGGCTGCTCACTGCTGATGGTTGACAAAATATTGTAACGCATTTCAATGAGACGATTCACTTCCGGAGCGACAAGCTGTTGAAGTTCAAAAAACTAAAAGAAAATCCCAGACTTGATTTCCCCGGATCTTCAGTCATACACACAGTGATTAGTCTTTGGTTGATGGTCTACCGGTATTCTTTTCGTTTGGAGGAAGGTTGGATCAAAAGCGCTTCCCGATATTTGGCAACCGTTCGTCTGGCCACATCCAGATTTTTCTGCTGCAATAATTCTGATATTTTTTGATCGCTGAGCGGCTTTTTCTTATCTTCGTTGTCGATCAATTCTTTGATATAACCTTTGATCGCATCGGAAGAACGGTCTTCTTCACCCTGGGTAAAACCGCGCTTAAAGAAAAACTTCAGGGCAAAGGTCCCCTTGGGGGTTTGAATGTATTTGCCCCGAATGGCCCGACTCACCGTGGACTCATGGACTTCAATGGTATCGGCAATTGTTTTAAGGGTTAAGGGCCGCAGATCGCCCACTCCTTCAAAGAAAAAACTGCGCTGGGACTCGGCAATCGCCATGATCACTTTTTTGATGGTATCCCGCCGCTGTTCGATACTTTTAATCAGAAAAGCGGCGCTATCCAGTTTTTTTTCCAGATAGAGTTTGGTTTCATCATTTTTGTCCGCGTTTTTCAGCAACCCCTTATAATAATTATTGATCCGCAGCCGGGGGGCTGATACATCATTAACCTTCACCACCAGTTCATCATTGACAATTTCGATGCTCCCATCCGGGATCACATAGGAAACCCGTTCCGAACAGGAAAATTCCCGGCCGGGCTTAGGTTCCAGGGTTTTGATCACCTCTTTAAATTCATAAACATCTTCAATCGTCAAACCGGTATCCTGGGCGATCCGCTTGAACTGATTATCGGCCAGATCAAGCAGATGATTTTTAACAATGTCCATAAACACTTCATCGTCATCATACCCTATCTGACGCAGTTGAATCAGTAAACATTCTTCAATGTTGCGGCAACCCACCCCGCAGGGATCAAAGCCCTGGATGATCGCGATCATTTTCTGGATACTTTCTTCGTCAACATCTAAAATGCTTTTAACATAGTCGATGTCGATGATCAGGTAACCGTTATCATCGATGCAGTCGATTAAATATTCGCCGACTAGTTTTTCCAGCGGACTGAGATTTTTCTCGAGCATATTAAATTGAAAATGCAGATATTCATATAGGGTTTTCTCCTGGGATGTGAATTTCTCAAAGCCATACTCATCATCGGTGTCGCCACTTGATTGCGTCTGGCCCCGGTAATCAGAATTCTCCATGCTGTGAAAATACTCATCCCATTGGATTTCATCTTTAGGTGGCTGCTCCACCACCGGTTCTTCTTTAACCAGTTCTCCCTTTGGTGGGGCGCCATCCTCATTAACCGGTACCACCTCTTTGATGGACACCTCATTAAATTCCAGCACCGGATTTTCCATAATTTCGGTTTCGATCAGACCATTCAGTTCCATGGCTGTCAGCTGAAGAATTTCAATGGATTGACGCATCTCCTGGGTCATAATCAGTTTTTGGGTTTGGGTCATATTTAAATCAAATTTGATATTCATTTCTTCACCTGATTGTTTTTTATTTCTGCATCAAAAAAAGACTAACTTTCGTTAGTCCTAATCATATCACAATCTACTTGAGTTCTTCAATGTATTTGATCACATTTACTGCTGCAATGGCACCATCGGCAGTGGCTGTGACCACTTGACGGAGGGATTTGCGGCGGATATCGCCGGCGGCAAAGATCCCCGGGATGTTGGTGCGCATTTCATCGTCTGTGATCAGATAATCGCGGGCATCCCGCTCCAGCAGGCCCACAAAGGCTTCGGAATTGGGTTTCTGACCAACAAAAACAAAAACGCCATCAATCGGGACTTCGGTAACCTCACCGGAACCCACATTTTTGACCATGATCGCTTCTACCTGACCATTGCCTTTAATTTCTTCAACCACGGAACTGAGCATCATTGATATTTTATCACTTTCCTGAATGCGCTGCTGAAGAATTTTAGCCCCCCGGAGCTCATCACGGCGATGGATGATGATAATTTCACGGGCAAATTTTGTCAGGTATAAGGCTTCTTCTAAAGCGGTATCCCCGCCGCCGATGACGGCAACCTTTAAGCCTTTGAAAAAATTGGCATCACAGGTGGCACAATAGGAGACTCCCATACCGCGCAGTTCCCGTTCCCCTTTACAGCCAATCAGCTTGGGTTCGGCGCCGGTCGCCATGATAATGGTCTGTGTTTCCAGCTTGCCGGAATCGGTTTCGATGATAAATCCAGTTTCCGTTTTTTGGGCACTGCGGTAGGTTCGAGTCGCAAACGCAACCCCAAACTCTTCGCATTGCTGGCGCATCCGCTCGGTTAAACCGGGGCCCGTGCTGTCGGGTGGAGAACCGGGATAGTTTTCGATCTCCCAGCTGGTGGCAATCTGTCCGCCGATGCCACCTTTTTCAATAATCAAAACCTTCAATGCTCCCCGGGCTGCGTAGATACCGGCGGCCAAACCAGCTGGTCCGGCGCCCACTATAATTGTATCGTAAATCATCTCAACACCTCTTTCTCATATTTGACTTTTCCTGATGGTCAGGATCCATCCTTCATAATTTTGCTGGTGGTAATAAATTCTTCCATCTCTTTTTCGTTTTCCTTAACCATTTCTTTTTTATACTCGTCATAGCGGTTTTCTTTAACAATTTCCAGAGACCTTGTTTCCAGTTTTAAATTCTTCACCACTTCAATCTGAATATCAATTTTTTCGGTGATTTCATCAATTCTCTTTTCAATTATCTGGATCTGTTCTTTTAGAAAGGACATATAGTGAATATAAACCTGACAGGCCGTTGGGGTGATGGAGTTGGCCATATCCCGTTCATAGTTTTTCTGGCATTTTTCCTGCTGGTCTTCCAGCTCCAGCTGTTTATCCATTTCGTCACTTAATTGCCGGGTCAGCCCGCCCAGTATCATCATTTCATTTTCCAGATTTTGATCTTTATAGGAAAGCAGCTTTCCTAAATGGAATTGGAACTTTTTCATAAGACGGCCTTCTTCATGGCATCGACGCTGTTATCATATAAACACTTTTCATCTACCTTTTGCTGTAAAAATTTATTGATGCCGCCAATTTTCTTGATGGCTATATCGAGAGAGGGGTTGGTACCGCTTTTGTAGGCACCAATGCTGACCAGGTCGTAGTTGGTGTCATAAACTGACATCATATTACGCATCGAAGACGCCGCTTCCATCTGGTCTTTGCTGACAATATTGGACATCAGCCGGCTGACGCTGTTAAGTACATCAATGGCTGGATAATGATTTCTGGCGGCAATCTTACGGGATAGCACGATGTGCCCGTCGATGATCCCCCGGACCGTATCGGCGACCGGTTCGTTCATGTCGTCCCCTTCAACCAGCACCGTATAAATGCCGGTAATCGAGCCGGTTTCAAAATTCCCGCTGCGTTCTAGTAGTTTTGGCATCATCGCGTAGATGGAAGGAGTGTAGCCCCGGGCGACCGGCGGTTCACCAGTCGCCAGACCGATTTCCCGCTGGGCCATGGCAAAGCGGGTCAGGGAATCCATCATCAGCAAGACATCATTGCCCTGATCCTTAAAGTATTCGGCAATGGTGGTGGCCGTTAAGGCACACTTCATCCGCTGCATTGGCGGCTGATCCGAGGTGGCCACCACAATCACTGACCGTTCCAGGCCTTCCTGGCCTAAATCGTTTTCCAGAAACTGGCGGACCTCCCGGCCTCGCTCGCCAACCAGGGCAATCACATTGACCTGGGCTTTGACATTCCTGGCGATCATCCCCATCAGGGTACTTTTACCGACGCCACTACCGGCAAAGATACCCATTCTCTGGCCCTTGCCAATCGTCAATAAACCATCTATTGCCTTAACCCCAAATTCCAGGATATCGTCAATACATGGTCGTGAAAAAGGGTTAGCCCCGGTACTTTGAATATCGTAAGGTAGGGTATTCTCGATCGGTCCGCCGCCGTCAATCGGTTCGCCCATGGCATTAACAACCCGACCGATCATATTTTCGGACACCCCGATTCTCAGGGATGAGCCGGTCGGCTCGACAATATTACCGAAGCTGATGCCTTCCGGTTCTTCATAGGGCATCAATAATACCTTATTGCCCCGAAACCCGACTACCTCAGCCAAAATATAACGGTCCGCATTCTGATCAAAGATCTTACACAAATCGCCAATGCTGCATTCTGGGCCCACTGATTCAATCATCATGCCCACAACTTTTTCAATTTTTCCAAAATAGTGATAGGTTTCTGCCCGTTGAATGGCTTTGCAAATCTCAGATGTATTCATTTTCGCCTCCAGTTACGAACTCTGTTCGATGGCTTTCTCCAATTGTTCCAATTGTACCGGCAGACTCATATCAATAACCGAGTCATTGGTTTCCACCATGATTTTATCCACATCCTTTAGGATGATCACTTTGGATTTTTTTGCCAGTTTTTTCAGTTTTTCTGACATTTCCTTGTTAATATGGAGATTCAGGGTTTTCTGATTCTCGGACAAATAGATTTTGAGATCTTCTTCATCGCCGTGAATCACCTCATCAAAGAACTTCAAAAACAGATCCCGATCATCCTGAACCTGATGTTTCATTATTTTTTTGGCAATTTCAAAGGCGATATCCAGTAATTCCTGTTCCTGGTTGTCAAGTGCCCGCTGTTTTTCGATTCTGATTACTTCGAGCAGCTCATTTATTTCCTGCAATTTGCTTTCAATCTCGGCCGCAGCCTGAGCCATACCATCGTTCAGACCCTCTTTAAGGCCGGCCTGAAAACCTTCCCGGGTCCCATCCCGCAAGCCTTCTTCATGGCCAGTTGCATAGCCCTGGGCAAAGCCCTCCTGATAGCCGGTTTCCTGAGACTTTTCCTTTATCTCCTGGCTGACTCGGATGGCTTCTTTCATCAGCTCATTGGCTGCATACATGGCTTCGACGCTTTCATCATGGTCAATGCTCGTTTCAGCCATTTCTTCGTTTGGCATGGTTTGGCTATCGCTGTCAATTTCCACTTCAGGCTGATCCATAACCGGCAACACGATTGGCGCAGTAATTTGAGAAACCCATTTAGCTTTTACAATACTAGACAATGATCTCGTCCTTTCCACCCTTAGACGTTACAATTTCGCCTTCTTCTTCCAGTCTTCTGATTACCGAAACGATCTTCTGCTGAGCTTCTTCGACATCCCGTACCCTGACATTATGGAGGAATTCCATCTCGCTCTTGACGGTGTCACCCATCCGTTGAGACATATTGGCGAAAATAACATCGGTAACACCTTTGTTTGCACCTTTGAGGGCAATCGACATTTCTTTGGTGTCAATTTCCTGTAAAAAGCGTTGAATGGACATGGGGTCGAGAATAACAATATCTTCAAATACAAACATCCGCTTCCTGATTTCTTCAGAAAGTTTGGCATCATTTTTACTGAGTTCGTCAAAGATGTATTTTTCAGTACCACGATCGATATTGTTCATGATTTCCGCAATGTAGTTGATCCCACCAACTTCCAGTAAATCAAAGGATACCACCGACTCAAACTTACGTTCAAGAATGGTTTCAACCTGTCTGATAATCTCCGGTGAGGTGCGATCCATCCTGGCAATCCGTTCAACAACGTCCACCCGGATACTTTTGGGCAGTTCCGAAATAATTGCCGATGCCTGATCGGCCCTGGCATAGGATAAAACCAGGGCGATGGTCTGGGGATGTTCATTCATAATCATATTCATTAAATTTTTGTAGTCAGCCTTGCGAATAAACTCAAAGGCTTTTGTCCGCAAGGTTTTGGTGACCCGCTCTAACAGTGCGCTCCCTTGCTGAACCCCAAAAGCTTTCTCCAGGACATTTCGGGCATAATTAACACCGCCTTCAATGTAAACCTTTTGGGCGACACAAAGACCATAAAATTCATCAATAACCTGATCGGCAACTTCCGGTGGAACACTTTCCTGGCGGGTTATCTCATAGGTTAAGATCTCAATTTCATCTTCTTGTAAGTGTTTATAAATACTGGAAGCAATATCTGCACCCAGAGAAATAACCACCTGAGCTGCTTTTTGTCGTGGTGTTAGCGTAACGTCCATATTTAGTCAACTTCCTTTATTGATTCTGATCTATTCACTTTCATTCTTTAACCATGATTTAAATAACTGCGCCGCAATTTCAGGGTTGGTGGCTGCAAATTCTTTGACTTTTTCCTTTTTATCATCTTTGACCGGATGAATTGGCTCAATGGATTCCGAACGATCGGCTGCCAGAGCACCAAATAGAGCATCGGTTTCAGCATCTTCATCGCTCGCAAAGGCTTCTTCAATGCCTTTTTTCCCACGTTTACTTTTCTTCTTCGTC
Organism: Firmicutes bacterium HGW-Firmicutes-4; assembly: GCA_002841405.1. GTDB lineage: Bacteria > Bacillota > Clostridia > Eubacteriales > Eubacteriaceae > Acetobacterium. The sequence continues at coordinate 20,697 of PGZR01000021.1, forward strand.
TTGCCATCGGCCTTTTTCTTTTTACCTCTGGTCAGTACAAACAGTAATACCAGCAGCAGCAACAGTACGCCAGCGCCAATTCCGCCAAATACTAATAATTGTTGCGGTGTTAACAGTGGTTCCGCTTCAACTTCTTCTTCCGCCTGCGCAAATTCAAAGTTACGCACCGTGACACTTTGGGGGGGCACTCCGGCTGCAAAGGCCACTAATTGAACCAGGTTTTCCCGGGCCACCGGGGTCATCGCCGGATCATTGATCGCTATCCCAATTGACACAGTGTCAATGGCCGGATCCATTTTTTCGGTTTGGGTGATTTCCTGGCTCACCGAATAGCTGGTGTTTTCATTGATCCCGGTGATAATTCCGCCCTCGCCGATAATTCCTTCAGCATAGGTGGTCACATCGGTATTGCCCGTGGTTCCGGCGATACCGCCGGCAATTCCATCTTCATTTGAGATAACCAGACTGGAAGATTCCTGATTAATAACCCCAGAGTTCTCACCATCCGGTGATGGGGTATAAACCGTTGATTCCTGCTTTACCGCATCGGTATTCAGGGTTGCTGTTACCGATACCTTGTATTGATCGGGATCATATGGTCCATCTAATACATTGTTTACTTTTTGAGTCAGATCATTTTCAATGGTTTTGGTCAGTTTCAGCTTGGCCTCTCCGCCATTGGCGGCAGCCATATTGTTGATCAGATCATTTCCATTACCATCAGTTAAAGCAATATTATCTGCCGATAGACCGGCCACTGATTTGGCCACCAGATTCTGGATCCCCGAAGTCTGTTCTCTTGTTAAGGTCGCCCCTGGCTCTAAATGAATAATAACGGATGCGGTCGTCGCTTCTGTTTCCTGCAAGTAAAAAACATTTTCAGTTGGTACCGAAATAGTTACAATGGCATCCTTGACGCCTTCCAGAGTCTTAATACTGGCCCCGATCCGTTCCTGCAATTGCATATTTTCGTATTGCTTTCGCTCGTAATCAGTGGACAGCATGCTGTTATTATCCTGAATAACGTAATAACTCAAGCCATTTTTAGGGTAACCTGCTGTTGCCAGTTTCATTCGGATTCGTGATTCATCTTCCTTCGGTACGGTGATATTCCCACCGGCATCAAGCTTGACATCCGCTTCCATCTCTGTCAGGGCGGCCATAATTTCAGTGGTTTCGGCCTGGGTCAGATCGTCAAAAAGCGGAACATAGTCCTTGTAATTTAAAAAAGCGGTCAAGCCGATGGACGCCAACAAGACCAGTACAACCCCACCAATCATGAGTATCTTGGCTTTTTTGGATGTTCCAGTCCAGAAGTTTTTGATTTTTTCTATAATGCCCTTTATTTTCTCATTCATCGTCTTTTTTCATCCATCCAAAATATTTGATGTCAATATTAATTTTTAAATCCGCGCATTCAAACAAGAGATCCTGATCATGAAATAAATTTTGCTGATCGGTATCCGCTGTTCTCCAACCATATTTTTTCGACAAACTCAAATTTACAAGCCTGTGTTCATAACAGTCTGATATGACTCTAACACCTTATTACGCAGTTGAACCATGGTTTGAAGGGCAACATCTGCTTTGGCAGTGTTAATCATCATGGTATGCATATCATCCATATTACCAATCGAAAGATTGTAGGCGTCGACCTTGGTAGCGGCTTCCGTTTCTTCGACATTGTTGATGACATCCTGCAAAACATTTTGGAAGTCTCCGGCAACGCCTATTTCAGCTGCAGCTGCCGCATTGGCTGCGTTACCGGCAACAGAGCCCACCCCGGCTCCGCTGATAATTGAACTCATCGGTACTATAAACATAATTTTCTCCTTTTATCGGCCAATTTCCAGGGCCTTTAGAACAATCGATTTTGTGGCATTAAATGCGGTTACATTGGCTTCGTAGGCGCGACTGGCGCCCATGGCGTCGGTCATTTCCTGAGCAGTATTGACGTTGGGATACAGCACATAACCCTCTGCGTTGGCATCCGGATGGGTGGGATCATAAACCGGCACTAAAGCCGAAGGGTCGTCAATCACAGCCTCAACCTGAACCCCTGCTTTTTGAACCGCTCCGGTAGCTGTTTTTAACGCATCCTGAAATGTCCCGGTATTAACACTGCTTAGTACCGTCATTTTACGACGATAGGGTTCCCCTTCTTCGGTTCGGGTGACCTGGGCATTGGCAATGTTCTGGGCAATGATATCCAATCGATACTTTTGCGCCGTCATGCCAGAGCCTGAAATATTAAAAGAACTTAAAAAACTCATCTATTTTCCTCCATTAATCGCATATTTTAATCTGGAATAGGAATCAGAAACGCCACGAACCAGATAATAATACTGCAACACCGACTTCGACATATCAATGTTTTCAGATTCCAGATCGACGTTGTTTTCATCCAGACGGTTGGATGTGGCCCCTTCATAAACACTGATGTTTGAATCCTTAATGGACTGAATACTCTCCATTTTATCAAGAAATCCTGTGGAACTTGAATTGGAAGTCGTTTGAAGTTTATTCATTTCTGCTTTTAATGAATCTTCAAAATTGACCTTAATCGCTTTATATCCGGGTGTTTCCGAGTTAGCAATGTTATTGCTGGTGGCCTTTTGTCTTTGCCAGGTGCCGTCCAAAGCTTTTTGATATAAGGCTGATGTTATCGAATCGCCAATCATCGTATCCTCCTTCTTTCTTTATGCTGGTTTAATTCCCAGCTTTAAGTAGTTTTTATTATTACATCCTTTTGTTAAAATCAATACTCCTTGTAAATCGCTTCTTTAAGGCGAATTACAATACTAGTAGATACTACCATAATACCATAATTTTTAATAAACAACAAATAGATTTATGATCTGTCTTAGCTAGAATTAAGTTAGTGGAATTTAAGTTATCTCAATTGGTATTGATAACTTATTCATTATAAAACAACCGCCACTATAACAAGCAAATATTATAATATTGTTATTTTCTCTGCTGGTCTTTATTATATGGCGTCACGAAAAAAAAAGCAACCACGGTCGCTTTTTTTAAGGATTCTATCTATTATTTTTTTGCATCTAAAAATGTCCCATAGCTTGGTGTTAAACTGATTTCATAATCGGCGACTTTCTGATTTTGCTGATTTTTCTTTAAATCCTGCAAGGTTTTTTGCTGTTCTGCTTTAATCATATGAATACAGTTTTGATCCATATCTTGAATAAGCTTGATCAAGCCGTCAATTTGTCCCTTTTCTTCAATCGTACAGACTTGATTACCCTTCAGTCCGGTGAATTGCTCTTCCATACTTTTCAATCGCATGATCAGCTGATCCCGTTCTTCCAGTATTCCCGCCAGAGACTCCCAGTCTTCAATACTGCTGAGAATTTCTTCGCCCTTTGTTACATATTCCTTTAAAACAAGAATTTTTTCCTGGCATAATTCATGAGCCTTGTCATTCATTTTACAGTCCTCGGGATTTTAACGGGTTACTGATTTTTTCGGCTTCCTTGAATGAGTCTTTAAGATCAACAATTAAAGCTAATAAACTCTTTAATAACTCAACATCTCGACTGGCATTAGCTTCACCCAGTTTTGTAAAAATAAAACTGTACATTTCATTTAGTTCAATCGAAATCGGGTATTGCATATCCAAAGAAAGATTTAATGAGGTGATAATCTTCTGAGCTTTGGCAATACAATTGTAAGCTTTTGCAAAACTATCCTTTTCAATCAGGATGATACCCATTTTAACTTGTTTTTCTGCTTCCTCAAAGAGCTTAATGACCACTTCTCCCTTAGAGAGACTTTCGATGGCATATCGTTTGGATTCCTGATAAGCGTTAGCATTTTGCATGACAACTCCTCCTTTCTATGAACTATGCGCCTGATGAAAACTGCGCTAGCATTGAACTTTGACTGTTTAATTGCTGTAGTGCTGTTTCTAAGGCTGAGAACTTACCCCAATAATATGTTTCTTCGGTTTTTAACTTTATTCTTAACTCGGCGATGCTTTTATTCGTTTTGGTAACACTAACCGTGATCGTGTTTTCGGTATCAGAAAGGGTTGATTCATAACCAGCCATTTCAATTAAGGATCCTCTTGACCCTTTAGCTCCTGAAGTCTTAGTGGCTCCGTTAATGATTTCGTTTAATTGCTGTGCAATTCCTGTTTTTTCTGTGGTGAAAAGTTGTTGAATGGCTGAGCCTTTTGTCTCAAGCGCGGTTGTCAGTTTGGTCTCATCAATTTTTAGTTTGCCATTTTCTGAATATCCTGCTGAGGTAATCCCCATATCATAAAGGCTGATGCCGCCACTTACAGCAGAGCCGTAAATCATCGACTGCATTTTTGATGCAATCCCTTTTAAGATGCTATCATTTTGCAGAAGACCAATTTTGGCTTTCTTTTCCCAATTTTCAACTTCTTTTTCACTCATATCCGCTTTTTGTTCATCTGTCAATGGTGGAAAATTTGAATCGGCATTTTCTTTAGCCAATTTATTCATCATTTCGATCATATTATTATAATCTGTTACAAAACTCTTAATTGTGTCTTTTAAACTGGTTGAATCTGTCTTCGAGGAAATGGTTATTGCCTCGTCACTCGTCTCCAATAATTCGATCTTAACGCCGTCCACTTCGATTGAGTTGGATGTCCGCACAATTGACTGATTATTGACGATTAATTCCGCATTCTTGCCATCAATTTTTGCTGCTCCGGCGCCAGTCAATCCCAATGATTCCATTAACTTACCAGTTGATTCAGAAACTTGGATATTATCCCCCATACCGCTGACCTTAGCTGTTAAGGTAAACTTATCAGTGATCGAAGAATATGCCATTGTGACACCAGCATCGGCGGAATTCACCTTACTCATTACCGCGGTAAGTGTATCTGTGCTGCTAAAACTAAATTGTTTCCCATTGATGGAAAAATTAAATTGATTATCTGCCAAGGGAATTGCGAAAGATGAAGCAATATCGGCCGAGGTTTTTGTCGTGCTAATTCGATCCGTTTGCCCGTCGGTTAATTTTAAGTAATCTAACGTCGCTGTATCACCATTTAAGGCATTGACGGTTAATTGTGAGCCAGAAGCAGATAACCCCAGTACGCCGCCTGTCATAGAAACATTTATTAATGAATCACCGGTACTTTTTTTCCCGAAGGCATCATCGATTTTTGATTGCAGTGCCGCTGCAAAATTCGCATCTGATCCCACTGCCAAGGTCTCAAACGCACTATCTAGAGTGATGGTACGGACTTGACCATCCATTTTCAAAAGAAAAGACTTGCTGTTGGTCCCATCAATACCAGCTAAGAGGCCTGCGGTATCTGCTATAGCCGATCCACTTAACGGCTGCGATGCACTACTAACACCTGTCACGGTCTGATTGGTTGCTAATTGGGTAATTTTATTTAACGTTATATTACCTGCTGACGCCGCACTAGTGCTTGATACCGAGATTTTCGTCGAAGCAGATGATGCATTAATCGTGTTATATAATGATACACTTCTGAAATTAGTTGTTGATAATACATCCAGATATTTGCTCTGGAATTCTTTAAGCGTCTTGGAAACGTTGCGATAAGCAGCCTGTTTCCACTCCATTGTTTGAACTTTCTGTTGACTCTTGGTAATTCTTGCACGACTGGCACTTGTCAGGCTTTCGACCAAAGAATCCGTATCCAGGCCAGAAACCAGACCAGCCATTCCGGTTTTGGCTGACAACGCTGATAATGAACTTGTAGATGAATTTACTGAAGTTGCCATTTTCTATCCCTCCAAACTTAAATTTTTTCTTATTTTGCTCAATGATTATGTCTCTCTCTTAATTATTATATCGTCTTGATATTCAATAACTTTAGCCTTCTTTTTGATAAATAGAAGGTTTGACATATTTAAAGGAATGATCCACCGAAGCCAGCGACTCACTTTGACCAATGAAAAAGTAACCGCCTGGTAGCAATGAATCATAAAACTTCTGAACCACATCGTTTTTTGTGGGTTTATCAAAATAAATCATCACATTTCGGCAAAAGATAGCATGGAAGGGTTTCTTAAACTGGAATCGGGCCAGTAAATTAAAGTTCCGATAAGCGACCCCTTTTCGGATCGGTTCTGTAACCGACAAATATTCTTCATCATAATCTTTAAAATACTTGCGTTTCCATTCGATCGGAATCTTAGAAAGTTCTTCCTTAGAGTAAACCCCTGATTTAGCAGTCATTAAAACCTTATCCGAAATATCAGAGGCCAGGATGGTACTTTCCCAGTTACTGACTTTGTTGCCCAAATAGTCGTGGGTAATCATAGCCAGGGTGTAGGGTTCCTGCCCCGACGAACACCCGGCGCTCCATACCCGCAAATCTTTGGTTTTGGCAGTTTCATCCACCCAAGGAAGAACCTGTTGTTTGTAAAAATCAAAATGTTCACTTTCCCGTAAAAAATAGGTATGATTGGTAGTCAGTTTATTAATGAGCACACTGATTTCATCATTCTTTTTGTCGTTCTTCACATACTCAAAATAATCCATATAGTTGTCATAACCCAGTTGGGAAACATAATGACTCAAGCGACCTTCAATCAAGTGTCGCTTTTTTCGCAAATCGACGCCATAATTGGAATGCACATAAGATGTGATCGCCTGAAATTCGTCTTCCTTAAGTTTTATCATTTTCTTACCTCATCGTTTGTCTTTAAATTAATCAGAACCCATTCTAGTAATGGTCTAAAATCGCCGGGATATCGACAATCAAACTGATGCTGCCGTTTCCTAGAATCGTACAGCCAGCAATCCCGGAGTTCTTAATGGAGTAATGGTTTAAGTATTTGGGAATCGGTTTAACAACAATCTGGTGTTTCTTAATCAGATCATCCATAAACAGACAGGCAAAGGTATCCCCTGAATCCACCAGCATTAAAATTCCATCTTCAATATGGGTTTCGCACTTTTTATCTTCAAAAATATCATGGAGACGGATCAATGGATAGCATACCCCACGAATCATAACCATTTCGTTGTTGTCCGGGTCCTTAATCAGCTGATTGGACGTAATTTTAAAGGTTTCCCGAATATTGCTGATGGGGATTTCATAAATGTCTTCTCCGACCAGAACTTCCATCCCCGAAATAATCGAAAGTGTCAGCGGTATTTTTAAGAAAATATTGGTACCTGAACCTTTTTCGCTTTCAATGGAAATCGATCCGCCAACCTTTTCAATGTTTTTCTTAACCACATCCATACCAACTCCACGACCGGAAAACTCAGTTACCGTTTCTTTGGTGGAGAAGCCTGGAGCCATAATTAGATTCAGAATTTCTTTTTCAGAATACTCTTCCTCCGGTTTGACCAGCAGTTTTTTCTCTTTGGCTTTTTCCAGAATTCCCACCGGATCCAAACCCTTGCCATCATCACTGACCGAAATAATAATATCGCCGCCAACATTCTGGGCTGACAGAATTACCTTACCGACCGGGTTTTTTCCCGCGGCAATTCGTTCTGCAGCACTTTCAAGGCCATGATCCATAGCATTTCGGACCAGATGCATCAGTGGATCAGCAATCCCATCGATGATGGTTTTATCAACCTCGGTGCTTTCACCCATGGTGATGAATTCCACTTCTTTTTTAAGCTTCTTGCCAACATCTCTGACAATCCGCTGCATTTTTTTGAAGGTACCGGCGATGGGAATCATCCGGATTGACATGACAATATCCTGGAGTTCATCCGTCAGTTTCTGCAATTGGGTTGAGGCTTTTTCAAAGCTCTCATCCCGTTTTCCTTCCATACCGACGCTGCCAAACACCATCGATTCAGTAATAACAATCTCACCGATCAGATTCATCAGGGTATCCAGCTTATTCAGATCGACACTGATCAGGTTTTGGACGTTATTTTTTTGTTTGCTTGCATCATTGGCTTTTTCGGGCGCTTTCTTTCCCGCCTCAACAACTTCAGGTTTTGTTTCGATTTCCGCATCAATTAATTCTTCCTGAGAACAATCGAGAAATTCAATACTTTTAACCGATAAAATACTGAGCGCGATATTCTCGATGGTTTCCTTGTCGGCCTTGGTTTCGATATGGCAAAAGAAACCGTTTTTCAAGATAATCCCGGCCGCCTCTGGATTATTATTTAGCTGTTCTGGAATCATTTGGGTCACTTTACCGATGGATTCCAATTTGTTAACCAGCATAAATGCCCGGATGTTTTCCATTTGCGAGTCAACATTGAACCGGGTATGGATGCAGTAGATGTTTGTCTTTTCGCCGGTTAAAACAACGTCATCATGCTCCTCGACATCAGTCACTTCGTCGTTCATTAGCTCTTCAAAATTCATGTCACCAAACAAATCATCTTCAACTGCCGCATCCAGCGTTTCTAATTCGCCATCATCATAGCCATCGTCGATGGTTTGTCCCTGAGCTTTTTGTGTTGTTTCCTGGGATAACCCTTTAATCCGATTTAAAAACGCATCGGTTTCAACAATCAGTTGTTCGTTTTCATCCAACAGGGTTTCGTTGTTCTTGATCTTTTCTACTTCCCCTTTTAAGAAGGTGGAGAAATTAAGAACCAGATCCATTAAATCTCCGAAGTCCTCCGGCTTGATTCCGTTTTCCCGAATTACGAAAAACAGATCCTCCAACTTATGAGAGGAATGGGCCAGCATGTCAAATTCCATCATCGCTGAAGACCCTTTTATGGTATGCATAATCCGGAAGATTTCATTAATGTCATCCGGTGTCAGTTCCGCATTGTCCTCAGATTGAAGTAAAATTTCTTCTAATTGATCAAGCAGTGTTTCCGATTCAAAAATATACATCTCTAAAATGGAATCATTTCCAGAATCATAATTACTCATGCACTTTATTTTTTTGTCTCTAATGATATACCCCTATTTTATGGACTTTATCAGCCCGAGCAATTAGTTTTTCTGTGAAATTCCAGCATTCGTTTATTCATCTATTTATATATCGACAAAAACAATTAAATCCTTAGAACTATATAAAAAAACACCCAAAGCTTTATCATTCCTGATCTACTTTTGAATTCGATTCTGAAATGATTGATTATCTTTTGCTAATACAGTATAATCTAAACTAACTAAAGTCCCATCACAATTCGCATCGTCGCAAATTTGTGTTATTACAAATAGGAAGGAGCTCTCTGTTGGATAGTATCAAAATCACCTCAACCGTTTCCACCCCCAAAGTTACCGATATACCAAGTAAACATACCCCCAGCGATTCGATATTTGACATTAAGAACCTTGATAACGCCGTTAAAATAGAACCAGTTTCAGAAAACTACCAAAAGGAGAGTTTCCGGGAAACCCTGTTTCAAAATTTACAAAAAGAAATTCTAAAACCGCTGATGAACAGTACCACCGCTGAGGCCGATGCGTTGCGCAAGCTGGTGCTGATCTCTCAGCTTTTTGAAACTTCTGCCGGAGCCCTGCCCAAGGAACTATTAGACGGCATTTTCATCAATTCCCAGGATCTGCTCAGTGAGCTGCTGCTCCGGGATAAAACTGATTCCATTTTTAAGGGGTCTTTTTTTGACAGCCTGCGATCACTGTCTAAATTGGAAGGTTACCCCCAGTTAAAAGACGCAATCACATCGATTCTCAGGCACTACGATGCCTATGTCAACCGCAATCAGACCCTTAATGGTATCTTTTTAGAAACCAGCCGGTTACTAATGACGCTTCCATCTAAAGAGCAGGCCTTGCTTGAACAACAGCTGATAAAACTGGAAGCCGTCTTAAACCAATCAAACGGAAAGGAACAGCCCAACCAGGAACTCCAAAACCTGATTAGTTTAAAAGCCGCCCAAAATGGTAAACTGGGTGCTCAATTAGAACAGCGACTAGCGCGGATTGAAAACCTGTTAAACGCCAAAAATCTCAATTACCAGGAAATTCAACTACTGCTGAAAAATGAGACCATCCCGGCCCTTCGTCAGATTTTACAATCCCAGGCATACAGTGATAAAACCTATCAATCGGTGGCTACCATTATCGATCATATTGTTCGTTATGACAAAGGCAACCCCGAACAGCTGGAAGCAGCTGTATTGCGATTTTCTCAGGCATTAAAACCCCTTTCCAACCTGACCGACAGCGAAATTGTGGACATGAAAAATCAGCTTTTCCTCCATGCTAAAGAAGCCGAAATTCTAGCCGATCGTCTGGAATCTACTTCCCGAAATCCCGGTGAAGGCGAAAAGATCGCGCTGGCTCAACTGTTGGAACAGGCCCTGGACGAAAAGAACTCGAACAAAATTATCAACTCTGCCCAAAACCTGCTGGAAACCATGGTTCGTAACGAAAGCCCCATCTTTACCATCATGCATTTTTTAATTCCGTTGCGATTTCTGGACGAAAATTCTTATGGCGAGTTTTTTGTGGATAAAGACCCTACTGCTAAAAAGGGTGAAAAAGGAAACGCTGAAAATGCCACAGATATCTTCTTTACCATCCAGTCCGACCGCTACGGAAATTTTGAAGTGGAGCTACTGGCCCGGGATAAAAATATTACCCTGAATATCAAGTCTCCGGCGCCTCTGGTTGAGACATTGAAATCGACCAGAGAACAGTTAAAAACCATCGTTGAGGAGCAGGGCTATGCCCTGAGTGGTTACGGAGTCGGCGAATACTCGCAAAGCCAGACCATCCTGCAACGTTTTCCCAAACTGGCTTTCAGAAAGGTAGGACTCGATGTCACCATCTAAAGACAAAAAAGCAAATAAAAAAACCGTCCACATCCAGGACGGCCAGCCAAATAAAAAATCAGTTGAAGAAGAAACCGAAGTCGATAAGCCCTTAAAAGTAACCGCCCTGCGTTATGATCCGGATAAAAACAATTCTCCGGTAATTGTCGCCGCCGGCACAGGTTTTGTTGCCCAAAAAATATTAAACGTCGCCGAAGAAAACGGCATTCCCATCTATCACGACGACTCTGCCGCGACCCTGCTATCCAAACTCCAGATGGGTCAGGAAATCCCGCCGGAACTGTTTCAGATTGTGGTTAATATTTATGTGTCGCTGCTTAATCTGGCCGAGGGGAATGATGTCGGGGATCGCTTATTTTGAAGATCAGTGGGGCAGTTCTCTTTTGCTAAGTTTCATATCATACCAAAGCAGCTGCCAATCAGTCGCCTCGATCTGTCGGACCGACATCCCTTCAGCTTTTCAACACTTTTGTCCCCTTTCTGCATTTTTATTTTACAATAAACAGATATTCGGCTAGTTTCTGGCGCATTTTTAACCTGCTCAAACAATTTTTCCATTTTTTGTTGTGGGGTGTTAGCAAAGAGTTAGCTCTTTGACAACATATAAAACATCTTCTTTGTCTAAATTTGAACTGCATGGCAAATTGACAACATGCTCAACATAGCTCCTGGCCTTCTCAATTTTATATGACTGATTTTCCAGATACGGTTTTTGATCACAGATCAGACCCCAAATCGGTCGTGTCTGAATGCTTCTCTTATCAAGATAATCGATTATTTCATCACGGTTCAGCGGATAATCTTCATGACAATAAAGTGAATAAAACCAGTAATTCGGTCTGATATTTTTCCTGAATTCCAATAATTCTAAACCTGGAATACTGTCAATATTCTGTTTATAAAGATCATAACTAGTTTTCTTTATTCTGATAAACTCTTCAAGCTGCTCCAATTGCGCCAAACCAACGGCCGCCTGTAGATTAGTCATGCGATAATTATAACCAATGGCATCATGTTCATAATACAACTCGTCTTTCTTGGCTTGAGTTGTAAGGTGCCTGGTTTGACTCAATAAATCCAGATCATTTGAAACAACTGCCCCGCCTCCACCAGTCGTAATGATTTTATTGCCATTAAATGAAAATACGCCAACATCACCAATGGAACCCGCGTATTTACCAGCATATCTGCCACGCAAATAATATGTTCCAATGGCTTCCGCTGCGTCTTCAATCACCTTCAGATTAAATGCAACCGCGATATCCATAATCTTTTCCATATCCGCCATGTTGCCAAAAATATGTACCACGATTATGGCTTTAATGTGTTTTCCGGTTTGATTGTTAATCAGTTTTTCGTTTTCAAAACGGCATTCCAGTTCGCAGAAATCTCGCAATTTTTCAGGATCCATTGTTAAAGAATCATCGCAATCCATAAAGACTGGTTCTGCCCCAACATACTTCACCGGATTAACCGAAGCAATAAAGGTCAGCGCCGGTACAATAACTTCCATATCCTTTGTTATGCCACAGCACAGTAAAGCAATATGCAAACCGGCAGTTCCGCTTTGACAGGCAACTGCTTCCTTAACCTTTATATACTGTGCAATCTGACTTTCAAATTGATTAATATACTCACCAGCGGACGAAACCCATTCAGTTTCGATAGCCTGAGTGATGTATTCGAGTTCGTTGCCTTTTAAATTGGGGACTGAGAGTGGTATAAATTTTTTTTGCATCATTTACCTTCCTTGTACCATTTTGTTGGCAGCAACAGCTGATATAGCAATGTTGTTACCAATTTCTTTAAAGGTATAACCCTGTTCTGCCGCCGCTTTGACATAAGAAATCTTATCATCACTTAAAACTCTTTGACTGGATCCTGTCTTAATCAGTTGAAATACTTCTTCGCTTCTAACCACACGTCTTAAAATTCCATCTAAGGTTTCCTTATCCGGGCAACCTGCACAGCGATCGTCATTTTTCTGATCCTCATCACCAATCACCGAACCTGCTTCATAAAAGTCTTTTGGTTTTTGAAGCACTTCTTTCTGATCCATAAATTTTTTGTATTCGTTCAACGCGATCTTCCGGTTATCAGAAAACATATTTAAAATCTTATCGATATACACCTGCTTTTTTATATTATTTCGATAAAACTGATCACTGCTCCAGCCATAGTCAGCCATGTTCCGATGCATCTTCGCTCTAACCGGATTCTCGTGGATATATCTGAGCAAAGAATAAAGGTATTTGTCATCGTTTACCAGAATACTTTTATATCTGCCGCCAAAAACATGATCTCTCCGCTTATGTCTTTTGTCGTAGTTTTTGCTGTAGGTGTTATTCACTTTTTGCATTATTTTATGCAGGGGCTTTTCCTTTGTCTCGATGATTAAATGGTAATGATTATCCATGATCGCATATCCCAATAGATTAAAGGCATCTTCCTCATTGGCTAGTTTCCAGGCACTTTAAAAATTCTTCTTTATCTTCTCTTTCCTGAAAGATATAGTCCCTATTGTTTGGATTTTTCTCTAGCAAAGTTATAAATTTGTGGTTAATCTATACCTTCACATTGTTTCATCAGCTTTGCACCCAATCGTTACCAATTACGCACATGATGATAGAGATATCTCAGATGAAAGAAATAGCTTTTCAGCAATATAAATAGCGGCTTTCAAGTCGCACACAACTATCATAACACAGGGGGTAATCGATACGCACTGGAAGTCTGCCCTTTATCAAGTGGGACAAATTTTGAATCCCTATCCTCAGCATTACACTAAGGCTTTCGCTTTTTCCAGTATCCTCTACCTTCTGAGCATTGTACAGCTCTTACGATTTGCCTACCTTTTCAGGAGCACATAAGGTTTACCTTGTTCCGCAATTAAAATAATTATGATGTGTTTAGGTTCTGCCTATAAACCGGAGGTTCTCTGTCCTTCCCAACACAGTACCATAGTAATTACTGTGTCCCTGCCCTCGTACCATTTTGGTCAAGGTGTATCATTCACATTTCACCTTTTATCGCTGACGATTCTTACGGCAATTCACATTTGTTAACCATGCACACCTTTTCCTAGTAATAGAATAGTTGTGACTACTATTATTTTCGAATTGTCCCGATTGCTTTACACCATTCATTACTTACTAGGCATTTATCAGTAGGAATACCACGGGATGGATGTGGTAGTACTCTTGTACAATTCTAATTGCAACTTTCAAGTCGCACACTACGCTGCAATCCGACTCCCTGACCGCCTTCCGCTTCCTCACTTTTTATCTCTTGTTACACGTACTCCAGATCACTATCTGAAGAGCAATCAGGGTCTCCCGAGTTCCCATATCATAACTTTGTCTAGCATGCTGATTTCTCCGACCCCGATGAAGCTGTGACTTCCTTACCTTAACGTTGGCCACAGTATTGCATTCTACACAGACAACCGCATCTGCCTTCCTATTTTTGGTATTTCGAGGCTCAATCACTTCAGCTTTTCAGCTTTCAGCCTACTATCTTGTTTGCCTACGCTTAAACTTATTGGTTACCCAATAAGCTCCAAGGCTAACTACGGGCGGTTGGTCTACCTTACCCGACGGGATTCGCACCCGCTATATGATACGACCTTGCTCGGCCGCACTGTCAGGCACCTATCTCCTTATTGCATTATGCAATTTATTTATGCTTAAACCGTTCCACCCTCTTTTCTTTCTGTCAAACTACATTTTGCACACATGGTGACTTCATTGTATCTTCCGTTCTGATGTAGCTCTCTAATTTTCTGATATTTTTCGTTTTTCCATATATTTTCAATTGAATCATTGTGTATATTTCCAACAATATATTCTTTTTCACTATCGACACAACATACAATCACATCTCCATCTGCAGCGATAAACATTCTCTGCCACAACTGACTACATGCAAAATTAGGGTTATATTCAAGCGCTTCTTTTCCAATCGGTTCTCGATATTCTACATATGCCACTACATCAACTATATTCTTAAATAAGTTCACGAATGTTTCGTATTCACTTTGATTATTTTCCATTAACACCATTGAAACACGAGTTAATGGTGTATTGCTTTTTAATTCATCCCTGATTTTTATAAAATTTTTAATATTATTGAGCGTTTCATTGTAGTCTGCACCAACTCTAATTTCCTCATATTTTTCTTGATATGGAGAATCAAAGGAAAAAAACAATTTGTCCAATCCTGCATTTATTAGATCTTTTGAGGTCTGTAAATCTAATAGTGCTGCGTTTGTATTAAACATAACATCTATGATACCTTTTTCTTTTGCATACCGAACCATCTCTACAATGTCATGATGGACTAATGGCTCTCCTAGCCAATTCAATTTTATTGAGTATACACCTATACTTACTGCTTCATTTATTATTTTCTTAAACACTTCCAGATCCATCGTACTTATTTTAAATTCAACATTCTCATCTTGTATAAGGACTGTTCGAGGACACATCGGACACCTCAAATTACACGCATTGGTTGGTTCTATATCTAAATGTAACGGCGCTCTTTCTACTAAAAATTTTTGAGGGTTTTCCACCCATTTTTTTCGATATTCATGATACTTTTCTCCTCTTGTGCTTTCCCAATTTTTCGCCACTTCATTATTTATTTCATGATATGTTGGGTTAATGATTACTTTCATTCTATATTCTCTCCTTATTCTTTAAAAGCGTTTCTGCAAAAATAAAATCTAGTTTGTCATCAATATCAACAGAATTCTCTTTTTTCATGATGTAAGCATAACAATTTTGCCTGTATAAATCTGTATTTTCAATATAATAATCTATGTTAGCCAAATAAATAGCGCCGTTTATAC
Organism: Firmicutes bacterium HGW-Firmicutes-4; assembly: GCA_002841405.1. GTDB lineage: Bacteria > Bacillota > Clostridia > Eubacteriales > Eubacteriaceae > Acetobacterium. The sequence continues at coordinate 36,265 of PGZR01000021.1, forward strand.
GATAGTATCTAGGTAAGTCCTGTCTTCTGTAACTTGTTCCTTTTTTTATGAAACCATCAATATTTAAGTCCTCTGAAATCATTCCAGTAAATATTGGCGAATGGTCAACTTCACACAAACTTACAACTGCATTTGCTTTTTTATCTAGAAACAATTGCATTGCATTTTTAATATCTTCGCTACTTCTCAAAGGTGAGGTAGGTTGAAGCAACATTAAATTATCATATTTTTTTTCTTTTAGTTTATTAAAAACATCTACTACAACATCATATGAAGTTACTGTATCGCCTGATAGTTTCTCATCTCGAATAAAAGGTACTGTTGCACCATATTTTTTCACAATTTTAGCATAGTCTTCACTATCTGTCGTAACCACAACATCTTCAAATATACAACTTGACAGTGCAGCCTCAATCGTATATGCAATTAATGGTTTCCCATTCAATAGCTTTATATTCTTGTCTTTTAAACCTTTGGAACCACTTCTAGCAGGTATTATCGCAATATTTCTCAATTATCTCACCTCAAGATCATAAAATTTCTTTTTCAACTCAATTTCTTCACAATATAAATAATGATGGATATTTTCAATTATTAAATCAGAGGTTCCCTTTTTTTCATAAGGATTTATTATAACTTTCGAATTTTTCTTCGGTATATTTTTTATTAACATGTCAATAACTTCAAAAGATGACTTGCAATCTAAAACACTTTCCGCCTTCACTCTTCCTTTTTGACGGTCTCCAATATTAATTGTCGGTATTTTAAACGTCGGAACCTCAACTATTCCACTTGAAGAATTTCCCATAACAAAATTTGCGTGTTTCACTGCAGATAAATAACATTTCATACCTAAAGAATGATATACTTTGCAATTTTCATGTTTTTTTGCAAATTCATCTATTAATTGATTTATAATACGTCCATCACAATCAGCGTTTGATTTAGTAAAAATATATTGATGTTGTGGATTTAGTTCGACTGCTTTTAATAATTCGGAAATCTGCATTTCTGAAGACACTTTTTCCAACGTAACAGGATGAAATGTCACGACTGCATAGGGTTTGACCAGTTTCCAGCTTAGTGCCTCTTCTAACTCGTTTTTATTAAATAACTTTTCATTAAGTGCATTTTCAACACCAAGTGCCCCCACATTAAAAACTCTTTTCGGTTCTTCACCTAATTGAATTACTCTCTTACGATACGCTTCTGTGCTTGTGAAATGAATGTAACTCATTTTTGAAATAGCGTGTCGAATTACTTCATCGACTGCGCCTTCTGTTGTTTCACCTCCGTAAAGATGGGCAATGGGGATATTCTGAATCATAGCAACGCAGCAAACGGACAGAGTTTCGTAACGATCTCCTAACACCAATAGCAAATCTGGTTTTAATCGTTGAAAATAATCTGCAAAACCGATCATTGCCAAACCCATAGATTTTGAAATAGCTGCAGAAGAATCTGAACTTAGCAATATTTCTATCTTCTCATCAATACTAATCCCATCTTCTTCAATTTCTTTATAAGTCAACCCGTATTCTGGTGACAGATGGGCACCTGTTGCCACTACTCGAACATCAAATGAGTCTTTCTGTTGAAGTTTTTGAATCACTCTTTTTAATAATCCATACTCTGCTCTGGTTGCTGTCAATACACAAATTTTCTTCATACTTCAATCTGCTCATCTTCCTCAAAGTCTTTTGGTGCTTTCTTCCCTAATACCTCAAACCATTTCATCGGTGAAACCCCATCTGCCGGCCGTTTCACCGTTAAATTTTCTTCTGTCAACAACTCGCCTCTCGTAATTTTTTTCTCAGCTACAATACTTTTTCTTACAATGTGAATATTCTTCTTTTCCGATTCAGCTGGTTTTTTAATGCCATCACCCAAAGCAGTTTCAACATTGCGAATGGCATCTATCATTGCCTTCAGCTCATCTGGCTCCAAACTTGCTTTATGATCAGGCCCTACCATATTTCGATCTAGTGTAAAGTGTTTTTCAATAATATTCGCTCCCATTGCTACCGCCGCAATAGGAATCTCAATTCCCATCGTATGATCCGAATAACCGACAGGTAAATTAAATTCTTTCTGCATGGTCAACATGGCCCTTAAATTAACATCAACGTACGGGGTTGGATATTCGGTGGTGCAATGTAACAAAGAGATTTTCTCAGTCCCATATTTTATTAGAACATAAACAGCCTCTTTAACCTCATTCAAAGTCGCCATTCCGGTAGAGAGTATGACCGGTAATTTAGTATTGGCAATTTTAATTAAATAGGGTAAGTTTGTAATCTCACCTGAAGGAATCTTCCAGTATTTTAAACCAATGCTATGTAGAAATTCAAGGCTTTCCAGGTCAAAGGGACTAGACAAAAATTCTATACCAAGTTTATCACAATAATGTTTCAACTCAATAAATTCATTTTTTGATAGTTCCAGTTTTTTTAGCATTTCCAATTGACTTTCATCTTTTCCAGTCGACTTCTCCTGATACTCTGCTTTTGGGGATTTGGCAATTACCAGTTTATGGGCACAAAAGGTTTGGAACTTTATAGCATCGACGCCTGATACTTTTGCTACCTCTATCATTTTTTTTGCCAACTCAAACTGACCATTGTGGTTAACTCCTGCTTCCGCTATAATATAAACACTCAATTATTATCCACCTTTCGACAAGGATTCCCAAATGCAACGCAATGGCTTTCAATATCATTTACCACTACACTACCTATTCCAATGATTGTTTGATCTCCTATAATGGTATTTTGTCGTATGACACTACCCGCACCTATATGTGTCTTTTTTCCAATAGTTACATTCCCGCTGATAATAGAACCAGGAGCTATATGCGCAAAATCACCAATGCCACAGTCATGTTCAATGATACTGCCAGTGTTTAGAATAACACATTTTCCAATTTTCGTGTCTGCATTGATGATCACATTTTTACCAGCAAAACTGCCTTCAGAAATACTCGCATATTGACTGATATTTGCCGATAAATGGCTAATTACTGGAAGACAAAAACCTAAGCTTTTAATCTGTTTATATAAGCTTAATCGCTTATTAGGATTTCCAATGCTGCCCAGGCTAATAAAAGCATCTGTAAAACCTTTATTAAAAAACTGTTTCAGTTCTCGATCAGTGCCCATAATTTTACAATATAGGATTTGTTTTCCAACATTTTCAGAAACGTCAATAATCCCAATATCTTCATAATCATTTCTGGATTCAACCGCCTCAATTACTGTTTTGCAGTGTCCCCCTCCACCAATCAAAAGTAACTTTTTACTCATCCTTTTCCAGCCTTTTTCGCATGATTTCCAGCTCATCCAATTGTCCCATATCCAACCAGGCATTTTCGCTAATAGGAAAGATGCCTATTTTTTCTCCCTGATTGCGATACTTCTCAATAATATCGGGAAAACCCATTTCTTTATCCGCTTCAATTTCAACAACAACCCGGCCATCAACCACATACATACCGGTATTGACGAATACAGAGATTTCTGGCTTTTCTTTCATTTCTGCAATTTCACCCGTCTCACTGATTTCCACCACACCATAGGGAATTCGTATTCGTTTCATGGAACAGATCATTGTAATAAAGTTGCCCTGTTTTTTATGAAAGGACATTATTTTCTGATAATCTTCATCTATGAGAATGTCACAATTGGATAAAATAAAAGTCGAAGTTATTTTCCCTTTTAACAGGCTCAGACCACCGCCCGTACCCAAGAGCTTTGTTTCATCAATATAATTGAGTTGATACACTTTCTCCAGATCATTAAAATACGCTTTGATCATGTTCTTTTTATGATTAAGTATAAGATAAAACTCGCTACACCCATTTTCTACAAAGCGATTGATGATGTGTTCTGCAATGGGGATTTCACCTATAGGAATGAGGGGTTTGGGTAGAATTTTGGTATAGGGGTATAGTCGTGTTCCCAACCCTCCAGCCATGATAACAACAGGGACATTGAGTGTATTTTTTTTTTCTACTTTTTCATCATTCCAAATTATGATAGAAATGATGTTGTGATCCTCATCTACGATCGGAACCCCTTCAATAAAATTCTGTTTAATATATTCCTTCGCTTTATTCTTTTCACTTTCATTTAAATATTTGGGCTTGTAATTTGCCAATTCTTTAACTTTTGCATCCAAGCTTCCTTTTTTAAGAATCCAGCGGCGAACATCGCCATCTGTCAGTGCTGCGACAAACTGTCCCTTTTTTGTCACGAATAGTACTTTTCTTGCTGCATTTTCCAGTTGAGACATGGCTTCCAGTAAAGATTTATTTTCATCGATCAGAAAATCTTCAATTTCCATTAGTTAATCCTTTATTGCTCTTTAGTATCTCATTTCAAAATAACAAAAAACACCTTTCAAAGATTATAAATATCTGCTTTATACTTACCCATATTTTCACGAAAAAAAACAATGGTTTCACGCAAACCTTTTTCAAGAGAATATGCCGGTTTCCAGTCAGTCAAACGCATAATCTTTTCATTGGAGCCTAGCAACCGATTAACCTCACTCTTTTCTGGTCGAAAGCGTTCTTCTTCACAGACAATTCTAGCCTTAGGATTAATCTGCCTTATCAATTCTCTTGCTAATTCACCGATAGCAATTTCCCGTTGGGTGGCAATATTTATTTCTTCACCGATTGTTTTATCTGTTTCGGCAATTTTTATAAAACCATTGACAGTATCTTTGACATAATTAAAATCCCGGGTTGGCGTTAAGGAGCCCAATTTTATTTCTTCCTGACCTGCCAGCAATTGGGTAATTATGGTTGGGATGACCGCTCTGGCTGATTGTCTTGGCCCATAGGTATTAAATGGACGGACAATGGTAATTGGCATATTAAAACTTCTGTAAAAGGATTCTGCCAATCGATCAGCACCTATTTTTGTTGCCGAATAGGGTGATTGACCCTGAAAGGAATGATTTTCGTCAATGGGTACATATTTCGCGGTACCATACACTTCTGATGTAGAGGTGATTAAAATACGTTCGGTTTCCAAGTCTCGTCCGGCCTGGAGCACGTTTAATGTACCCTTTATATTCGTATCCACATAGGTATCCGGTGAATGATAAGAAAACGGAATCGCAATCAGAGCTGCCAGATGATAAACCACATCAATCTTTTTCATAACTGTACGGATTCCGTTTGGATCCCGTACATCCCCTGCGATTACTTCAATTTCAGAAAGAATTTCTTTTGGCAATGAATCCAGCCATCCCCAAGTATTAAACGAATTATAAAAAACAAAAGCTCTAACTTTATGTCCACTTTTTACCAGTTCTTCAACCAGATGACTCCCGATGAAACCATCTGCACCTGTTACAAGAATTTTCTCCATTATCACTCCCTAATATATCCTTCAATCACATTGCTTAAAACAGAAATAATATTATCGTTCAATTTCATTTCGCTTAATAACAAATCGATAAATACTTCTGTCGGCTCCAGAATTTTTTTTATTTTTACCTTTACATTTTTTTCATTCCTAATGCCATTAGCCGTATTTTCCAAAATATCATATTCAACTCTATTTATTGGCAGTGAAATGACTTTAAAGAAATCATTCGTTTCCATTTCTTTAATCGATTGATTTAGCAAATTAAGCAAAGTATTGCTGTTATTTACATCATGAACTTTATTTAATCTCATCAAAACCTGTTTAATTTCAAATATCTGCTTTTGATAATCCGAATATTCACTTTTAAACGTTTTTAGTTTATTTTTTAGCTCATTTTTATCATACAATACATCGCATTGAATATTAATTTCATTTTCTTCAACATTTTTTTTATTCAATATTTCATCGAATAGATTACTGAACGGTGTGAACTCAGCACCTGTAATCTTAGCACCATTTACAGTTGTGTTGATAACTTCAACATTATATTTTTTGATCGTTTCTTCTAATTGTTTTTTCATCTGCAGCAAAGCTTCAGATGTTTCTAAGATATCACCTTGAACACTTTCAACGCTATGCAATGTAAAATTATCTCCATCAACATCGTTTGATCGGTGTGTTACACCGCTAGCGTATATTTTCCGGTTTGTAAATGATAAATTTTGACCAACTAAAATGATTCGTTTGAACCCTAATTTGGCTAATAATTCAAAAGTTACTACAGCGATCGAAGGCGCATCTGATACCTTTTCAATTAACTTATGGTTTTGAAGACTAAGAAAATATTCAGAAACCGTATCTTGAGTCGTTATTGTATGCAGTTTTGGTCCTTTATACTGTTCCAAAACCTCATAGCCTACACTTGATCCAAAAATCATTGGTATTGAATTGATATTCAGCTCATTAATTTTTTTAAAAACTAACTGATTATTTTCTGTAGGATCGTATGTGCACATTGCATGCGGATAAATTTCATGATGGACTAACGTATTTATACTTGTACCTACTGAAAAAATATACGCTAATCCATGTTTTTTAACTTTTTTTAAATTTTCAATCTCAAAATCCAACGACGGTCCTGCTGAAACCAAAATAGCTGTTTTATCGGTAAATGATTCCCTATTACACATCAATATATTAGGTGTTTTTAATACAACTTTAAAATTATTAACACTATTCAGAATCCATCGTTTTTTAAATGAATAATTAATATTTAACGAGCTCCTTTGAGCCTTAACCACGTTAATAAAGTTTATTAAAAAATTTTCGTATTCTATCTTAAAAAGTTTTGGATAAATCGGCAACTCACAGATTACAAAGTTTTTTTTCTTTGACTGTATTGAGGCATTGTAAATCTCCGCAACGTTATTTTCTGCCTGTATAGAAAGAAGGTTTTTTAATGGCAATCGCTTTAAGCGTTTTTGATTTAAATAAATAGCCAATACTTCGATTATCGGTTCAATAACTAAAAAGCTCACATCGGGATAACGCTTCACAAATTCTTCAACATGATACCCTAAACCCAGACCATAAAACACCACTAGGGTTTCATTTGTAATTTCTTCCTCTTTCTCCAGCTTATCTATAATCGTTTCTGCTTCGCGTATGGGATTATATTTACTGTGAATATAAACTGCTTGATCTTTCTCATGATAACGTAGCGTGTCATTGCCATCCCTAGCTTTCTCGATATTAAATAATGTTTCTTCTTTACTTTCTTCCCAGTTTTTGACCCTTTGATAAATCTGGGGAAATTGTTTTTTCATTAATACAATATTGTCAGCTAACACGGTGGTTTCCTCCAGTTGCACTTAAAAAAATCAACTTTTCTTCTGCCTGTTCAAAAATTGGTAGAATTTCATACTGAAGCAGATCTCCGATCAGTACATGATCCTGATTCACCATTGCTCCTTCCAATTCCAAAATAACATCACTCAGACTCTTAATGATTTGCACATATTCATTCCAAATTCCATAATCTGACACAAATCTTTCCAGGTGATTAAAACTATCTATCCGGTTGACTGTTTCCATGAGCCATTGCATTCCTTCAAATAGGTTTGCAAGATCCTGCCATGAATTTTGTTTCGGTAATTGATAAAATTCTTCTGATAAGGGTTTGATCAGTAAAATAATATCTTCTATATACTTACATGCAGAATCCAAGGTTTCGTTAACTATTACCCCAACCGTTATGACTTCAACTACCACTTCCCTAATCGTTTGTATATTTTCTTTGAAATACTGATAAAATTCTTTTTTCACAGGTTTCCCATCAATGATTAGGCATGATAATTCCAGCTCACTTTCTGTCAAGATACTATTGATTGTTTCAAATATTTTGTTAATGTTTTCCTCTTTGTTATCAAAATCAAGTAACTTGTTATTAATTATTATTTTCACACTACACCTCACCTATCTATCGTCTAAATAGTATATCGACTAAACCAATCATTAATTAAGCATTTGTATTAACTATTACTTAAAGTATAGGCGTTTATACTTTTGTTGTAAAGATCTTATTAAATTTAAACATAAAAAAACCACCCGAAGGTGGAATTTTTATGTTTTAGTTTATTGTAATAACTGCAGGACGCCCTGTGGCTGTTGATTAGCCTGTGCAAGCATTGATTGAGCAGCTTGAGAAAGAATATTGTTCTTGGTGAACATCATCATTTCTTTTGCCATGTCGACGTCACGGATTCGTGATTCTGCAGATGTCATGTTTTCAGAAGATGTTCCCAAGTTATTAATGGTATGTTCCAAACGATTCTGGAAAGCACCTAACTTTGAACGCTCTGCCGAAACTTTTTGAGTTGCATTATCAATCACTGTAATGGCAACATTGGCCTGACCTTGGTTTCCAACTTTTAACCCCTTCACGCCTAGCGCTGCTGTACCCATGTTTTCAATGGAAACTTGCATATTCTGACCGGTATTGGCTCCAATTTGTAGGGTTGCCTGTCCATCTGCACGCATATCAGCAGCAGCAAAAGTTTCTGTAAAACTAGACAAAGCATTTGTAGCGGCAGCTCTAACAACACTATTTGAATCTTTAACAGTGATTGTTAAACCGTTCACTGCACCAGCAAAACCGGAAACCGTTGCCTTTACAAGAACTGAACCCTTAACTCCACCATCACCACCTGATGCGGCTGTACTTCCACCACTTGCTATATCAACGGTAGCATTCCCAGATAATGCATTGACCAAGCCAGATGCAATTGTAAGAGTACCTGACACCTCAAAAGAAGCTGTTTTGGTTTCACCATTAAGTACATATGAAATTTCAATTGTATCGCCTGCTTGAATTCCTAAACCAGCACCTGCCCGGTTTTCCAGATCTACTAAATTTGTTCCACTAACAGTACCTGAAGCCAATGTTGCATTCGAATTGATGTTAGCGACATCTCCAGATACCCCTGCTCCCATCGAACCATCCAACAGGTTTTTAGTATTAAACTGTGTAGTATTGGAAATTCGATCGATTTCATCATTCAACTGATTGACTTCTTTTTGAATTTCTGCTCGATCTGAATCAGTGTTGGTATCATTTGAAGACTGAACAGCCAGTTCTCTCATTCTCTGTAAGATTGAGTGGGTTTCGTTTAACGCACCCTCTGCTGTTTTGATAAGTGAAATACCATCACTTGAGTTAGCAGATGCCTGATCTAAACCTCTAATCTGGCCACGCATTTTTTCTGAAATTGCCAGCCCTGCTGCATCATCACCGGCTCGGTTGATTTTTAAACCGGAAGACAGTTTTTCTAATGACTTAGCAGTAGTTGCCTGGTTTGACGATAATTTGTTATAGGTATTTAGTGCTGCGATGTTATGATTGATTCTCATTTTAGATTCCTCCATTATTTTATTGGTCGATAACCCTCGGCCAGGGAAATGTTGAGGCCTTCCTTCGTACGCAAGGTCTGCCAAATGTTTAAGCTTGATTCGCTCTTGATATTAATATCGACCATGTTATCAGATACTTTAGAAGAAAATAACTTTTTATTTCTTTTTGCATCCTATAACACTTACCCGGTCTGACTAACACGGAACCGAATTCTGCTTAGTGAACAATAACTTCTTTTTATAACTTCTTTTTTCTTTGTTGATACTATTATCGGTTATCGAGTCGAACACTTTAGTTATTTTTTAACTATTTTAAAATTATTTTACACTTTCCTGACGATCCTCCGGCAAATAAAAAATCTTTAAAACATCTGGTGATCATCAAACGCTTTAAAGATTAGTTTATGGTTTTAAATCGCCGTTATTAGGCCTTCTGATCTAGCTTTAAACCTTCTGCTGCGACTACTGGTGTCGTTTCAAAGCCTACGATCGGTTGATAATTGGGATCGGCACTGCGGGGAACATAAATAGGTCCGCCAACATATTTAATGATGACTTGGGGACGTTGGGTCATTTTTAATTCAATGTCCGGAGGTATAAACTCGATGTTTGCCTTGTCTGCTGTCTGCATTCCTTCGGTAATGCTGCTCGCTTCAATTGGAATCATCATACTAGCGGTTTCGCTGTTTGATTTTATTTTTTGTGAAGCGATCAAACCAGCCATTTGATCAATTCCTCTTGATAAATGTTTGAAATGAATCGGCGTCGCCTGGCCATCTTCCATTTGTACTTCAAGACTAAGTTTTCCGTCATCTCCATATTTTGCAATAGCGGTGTAAGTTGAATTGTCCCACTGATAATCGGTACTCGGTTCAAAAGAATCATTTAAGGCGATACGAATCGGTTTGCTCTCGATCCTTTGGCTAGCAACTTGACTATCAACCTTTACATTTTGGTCATGTACCGACGATAGACTAAGCGGTTCTTTTTTAACATACTCGATTTTTATTGGTACTGTTTCAATCGTAATTAGCTGTTCCATTTTTTCCTCCTTTCAACAATTTATTTCCTAATCATACCAGACACTTATATTAAGACATATAATCAAATACCGATTGCTGCACAACGCTCTGTCCCATTTGCAGGGCAGCCTGGTAAGCTACCTTTTGGCTCTGGAAGGCGATATAAGTATAGGCAGCATCTACCCCTTCAACTTGCGTCTGTCTTTCTTGCAAATTAAAAGTCTGAGTTTCGTAGCGACCGGTCATAAATTCCAGATACTGGGTTTTAGCCCCGATTTCTGTGGTTGTCTGATAGGTTTTGAGGCTATTGTCACTAAATAGACCATACAGTTTATCGACTTTATCAAATGAATAATCGCCATCTGTCTTTTCAAATTCAGTCGCAATTCGGCCTAAAAGATCATAAAGATTATTTGAAACCTGTTCACCTGAAATATCGGTTTTTCCACTACCGACAAAATTTATGCCAGCGGTAGAATAATTAAATATTGTGTTTCGGTCAACGGCTTTTGTCGTCTCATCAAAGGATACGCCTAAGCCAATATCAACATACATCGAATCTTCTTTTAGCAGCGTTAACTCAGCTGATCCATCGACGAGATCATCTAAAACTTTACCATTATAATTGAGTTGCCCACCCACAACGGTAAATGGTTTCTCATCATTGCTCCCACCAAAAAGATACATGCCGGAAGCACTGGTATTAAACGTCTCCAATAACTGGCCTTGAATGGTGCGAAGCTCTGAGGCAATAATTTTTCGATCAGCATGACTTTGAATGCCGTTCATACCCTGCAAAATTTTATCGGTAGATTCCGCGAGGGATGATTCTATATGACCCAGGGTGCTTTCAGAGTTGGTTAGAAAATCATCGGCATGTCTGATATTATCCTGATAGCCTTCTATCTTTGAGATATTTCTTCTGATCTGATAGCCTCTAACCGCCGATGCAACGTCTTCTGATGTACGGGAGTACTTTCTTCCGGTTGCTACCTGGGTATTGAGTTTATCCAAATCTGACGACAGTCCATTCAAATTGGTTGAATATTTTGAAGTCATCATTCTATATGTAATTCTCATTTTTTTACACGTCCCTTCCTAATTGAGTCTCAATTAACTACTCAACAATCAACACTAAACACCCATTTTATTGATGATATTATCTAAGTTTTCATCTAATACGTTAAAATACCGCATGGCGGCGTTGTATACTTTTTGATAGGCTGACAGGTTAACACCTTCTTCATTCAGAGAGACACCGGCTACCGAATCTCGTGCGTCGGAGATGGTCTGAAATACGTTAGTAGCAGTCTTGAAAAAGTTTGAATGCAATTCGACATCGGTGGCGACCTCGCTGACAGCACTGGTCATATACTCGTTAAACGTTCCGGTTATAATGGTATTGCCTAAGCTATCTTTAAAATCAATCTTATCACTCATCTTTTCAATCAACCGCAAAATATTATCTGAACTGGCTGGAGTCGCTGTGTAATCTGCTGTCGGCGGTGGATCGATGACCGGATTCCTGGTTGTATTAATATAGGATGGGTTTTTTAACCAGGCCGTGGAAACCTGCAAATTTTTCGCGGTGATGTTGGCTGTCGATGTACCTGAGGCATCCGTGAACAATGGTAATGCCGTTGTCGCACCGGTAATATTACTATTGATGGCATTTAATTCGGTGGCAAACTGATTGGCAAAAATATCCATTTTCCGGGCGTAGTAGTAAATCCCCCTGGAATCGCTTTGTCCCACTGTCGTATCGGCAAAGCTGCCTTTACCGTTGATCAAATTAATATAACCCCGCAGGGAGCCATCCAGCACATTGCTGTTAACATCGCTTCTTTCGACGCCGGTGGTGTCCACAATTTTAAGCTGAACATCTAAGGGATCTGAGGCATCTAAACTCATTTCAGAATATCTGCCATTATCAACCAGCATGATATCTTCACCGCCGGATTGATTTTTAATTTTGATACTGTAGTGAGGAATGGACAGGTTTTCGGTGATGACGTCAGCTGGCGCCATACTCACTTCGATATTAGCGACACCCGACAATTTATCAATCAGCAGATTTCGCTGGTCATAAAGCTCGTTAGGGGTATTACCGTATATTTCTTCATTCTGGATTTGTTTGTTTAAGCTGGCAATGTTCTTAACATAGGTATTGAATTCGCTGTTGACAACGACTTCCAAATTTTCTGTTTGCTCAATTCTAACTTCTTCAAGCTGGATGGCATACATATTAATGGTCTGGGTTACCTTTTCCGCTGCCGAGCGGGCCACCTGAGCGATGTCCGAACTGGTTGGGGTCTGGGATAAACTCTGGAGGTCGTTAATAAAGCTGGACATTTCGCCTTGTAAGGCTTCGGTTGAAGCTTCATCAAAAACGTCTTCCAGATTAGAAAGCCCTTTTACCATGGTTTCATAACGGTTGGCTTCGGCATTCTGGGTACGGTATCGGGCGTCAATAAAGGGATCTCTGAGCTGCGTTGTTCTGACGGCTTTGGCCCCGATGCCGGTTGAGATCACTGGTGTGGCAAATTTTTCAGTCTTGCCACTGGTAGTCACTGAAACAATATCCACCCGTTGTCGGGTATAACCTTCGGTATTGACGTTGGAAATATTATTTCCGACTATATTAATGCTTGCCTGGCTGGCTTCCATGGCCCGGCTGGCAACGCCATATGCTAAAAATGTTGCAGTCATTGTTTTCTCCTTTTACTCTAGTCACTATTTGTGGGTGAGGGTCTACCCCCCTGGCGATTAAAAAACGCCCCTACATTAAACTAAATCTACTAAATGCTCTTTTCAAAGGCTGAGGGAATCTTGACAGTGCTGTCATTTTTTCCGTCTTCGCCATATGTCATTTTATCCTGTTTTGCTTTAAATTGAGCAATATTTTTATTGACCATGTGCAGTTTAGTTTGGAGAAGAGTCTGACATTTATCTTTATAGAATTTAATTTCTTTGGCAGTTTCCTTGAATTCGGCCAACAGTTTTTCAAATCGGTCTTGCTCATTTTCTGGAAACTGCTTAACAACCTCAGAGAGATTTGCTCCACTGACATTCAGTTTTTCCATATAGGCAGCAACATCCTGATCAAAATTCTTGATCTGATAGAGAAAGATCTGCTGGTGATTGAGGTTATCATTTAGTTCATCGACGCTGTTGCTCTGAATCAGCATCAGCTCATCTTTTAGTTTAGGGATGGTATCTCGATGAAGCTTAATAACCCCGAAAAGATAGTTGTAAAAACTATCTAACGTTTCTTTATATTCATTTGTTTCAAGCATATTAAACCTCCTCAAGATTCTTCGATTCTTCGATTTTTATTTTTATTCCTATTTTAAGAGCGCATCAACCAGAGCCTCGGTTGGCACGTGGTAGGTTCCGTTTTTAACAGCTTCTTTTAATTCACTTAAACGACTTGAATCTTTAACAGTGACGTCGTAAAGAATAGCTGATTTGGCGGTAGCGACGCGGCTGTCTTCAAAGGTTACACTGCGGCTATTTGAGATGGTACTGCTGTCTTGTTTGTTTTTACTGATGCCCTTTTTTTCTGCATCAACACGACGGCTTGATTCTGTTGCAGTGTCCTGGCCGATCTTGGATTGGACTACGGGATTATTGCCTAATGAAATTTTCATGACTAAACCTCCTTTTTTATAATACGTAATTTCTATGTTTATGATAATTTTTTAAGAATGATTAAGATATTTTTATCTCTTGATATACATATCGTCATTATATAAGAAAACTTTAGCAAAAGAAAGAAAATAATATCGATTAAAGTAAGCAGATAAGCAAACAATCCAGACATCATTTGCGGTGGATGATGTCTGGATTATCTAAAGTAGAAAGTATGTTATTTCGATAAGAACCGGATGATTTCGTCGGCGATGCGGTCCAGGGGGAGTTGTTTTTCGACGGCGCCGATGTTGAAGGCGACCATGGGCATGCCGTAGACGACGGAGGATTTTTCGTCCTGGCCGATGGTGTAGGCACCGGTTTTTTTCATCTTGAGCAGACCATTAGCACCGTCACGGCCCATGCCGGTGAGGATGACACCGATGGACTGTTTACCGGCCACCGCGGCCACCGAATCGAACAGGACATCAACCGATGGACAATGACCGCTGACTTTTTCTTCCTCGGTACATTTAACAATATAACCAGTGCCTCGTTTGGCCAGCCTCATCTGAAAATTTCCCGGGGCGATCAAAACTCGGCCGGGTCTTAAGGCATCCCCGTCCTCGGCTTCTTTGACTTCCAGCTCACAGGTGTTATTCAAACGCTCGGCATAGAGCTTGGTGAACACTGGTGGCATATGTTGGACAATAACAATCGGTGGCATATCCCGGGGCAAGCCGGAAATAACCGTATGGATGGCATCGGTTCCGCCGGTTGACGCACCAATGGCGATGATCTTGCTCATCGTATCGATGCCCTGACTGGTAACCGGATGGCTGGGAACAAAATCGCTTTTGCGGTTGCCAACCTTGGCGGTTGATGAAATTTTGATTTTAATGATTAGTTCATTAACAAAGGAAGTCATCCCTCCGGGGCGGGTAACACTGGGCTTGGTGACAAATTCCACGGCGCCGGCATCCAGGGCATCCAGAACATTCTGGGAAACCGAGCTGACCACAATAACCGGCAAGGGGTATTGGGGCATCAGTTTTTTTAAAAATTCGATGCCA
>PGZR01000021.1:51301-82435 GCA_002841405.1 Firmicutes bacterium HGW-Firmicutes-4
GTCGGGATCTTTCGATATTTCTCTCGATAAAGACTCTCGAAAGACTAGGGAATCGTCTACGATCAGCACCTTAATTCTTTGCTTAAGCCTCATCACGGACCCTCCTGCTATTTTTCTTCAAGCAATTCTTCGATCACTTCAATTTCGTCATTTTTTAATAAGCGTTCACAGTCTAATAATAATTGAACTTTTCCGCCAGCTTTTCCGATCCCTTTCATAAAGCGATTTTCGAAGCCGGTTTTATTTGATGGCGGTGGCGCGATTTCTTCATCATCGATTGTCAGCACTTCTTCGACATTATCTACAATCAGCCCAACGGAAACCGCTTCGATGTCAATGACCACAATACAGGTGCGATCGTTATAATCGACTGGTTCTTTGCCGAATTGAAGTCTGACATCAAGAACGGGAATAATTTTTCCGCGCAGATTAATGATCCCTTTGATGTAGGTTGGAACTTCCGGGACTTTGGTAATTGATTGCATTCCAATAATTTCTGTAACGTACTTTATTTCAATGCCAAATACTTCATCCTCTAATGAAAAGGTTAGAAATCTACCGTGCTGGGTATCTTCTTCCAGATTGTAATTATCTACAACATTCTCTGCCATTATAAATTCTCCTCTTTAAATAATTTTTTAAAGTTTTCGTTGTAACCATTATACTTGAAACGTCTAAAAAGGTACACCCTAATTTATCCATCTCGATGACAAAATTCTTGTTCTTTTTTTACCCTAATAAACAATATTTAAACCATAATAATATTTTATACAAAAAAGCTGGGCATCAAATGCTCAGCAACAGACACCATTATTTTATTTGTCGTAGTCCAATTCTAATCTAAAGTTTGTTAATTAGAATTCCTCAATTCTCCGATTAAGGGACTGAATCTTCATGACGCCTGTTTCCAGATCAAAATATTGGGTGCGTCCAAAATTGAGTCCGGTATCTTCAGCCAGAATCGGAATGCGCAGCTGATTCAGTACCTGTTTGACACAGATAATATTTCGTTCACCGATGGCTCCCAGTTTGCTGCCGGGCTGAACCTCAAACATCTGAGCTCCTCCGGCAATCTTTGCCACGATCCGATTGTTGCCACATCCGGCTCTTTTCATTTCGTCGACTAAGTCAACGATGGCCGTATCGGCAAATTTTTTTCGATTGATATCTTTATTTGAAAAATTAGTGCTGTCCGGCAGCATAATATGCGACAATCCCCCAATTTTTGAAACCTTGTCGTATAAGCATACTCCCACACAGGAACCCAGAGCATAGGTGACTAATACTTCTGGGCCCTTTGCTAATTTATAATCTGATATTCCAATTACAATTGATTGACTCATATTTCCAGCCCTAGTTTTTGCATAATTATTTTTAAGGTATTGATTTCGGCGAACATGATCATATTGCTCTTTAAATCATTGGTTTCGCCCAGGAAGTTTTCTTCAATAAACATTAATTTGTCACCAATCGCGCCAAACTCTATGATTGGTACACTCATTAAGGCGCCAACCATGTCAATGGCCACGTAGGGCACCGATACTTCAATCGTCAACCCGGTTAGCGCCGAAATAGCATTGACGTATGACGATGCCAGGATATTACCAATTTCTTTGATTCCGGAAATTTTCATTTCGCTTAATTCTTCTTCACCGTCGTCTTCGCCCACCAGAATATCCATAATGCTTTTAGCATCTTCGACGTTAAGTAAAAACATGATCATTCCGTTGGCATCGCCGCTGAAATTCACCAGCACCGCCACCGTCATGGTTTCAGCTCCGCCCAGATTTTCAACGGCTTCATCAAAGCCGGTGATCCGCACACTGGGAACACTCATATCCACTTTTTCATCCAGGATGGTGGCTAAGGCCGTGGCAGCATTGCCGGCTCCGATATTCCCAATCTCCCGGAGCATATCAATTTGCATTTCATTCAGTTCATCGTAATTCTCGAACAAATTTTTACCTCTTTCTCATTAATTTATTTCCGCATTGTTTACATCATCCCGTTGACGATATCATCATTGTCCCAGTATATTTTACAATGTTCCAGGCTGTCAAATTCAAACTGAAACAGCAAATCGCCAAAATAGATTCTAGTCCCCCGATAGAGTTTTCTTTTTACCGACACCGACCCGTAATAACTGGTCGAACCCTTCTTTTCCACATAGATAATTGCTTTTTCAATTTCTTCGATTTCTCTTTTAATCAGCAGGGCTTGTCGGTCAATTTGTTTTTTTAGGGTTGCGATCTGCTCCATCGCCGCACTGTTACGGTTGCGGTTGATCATATCTTTTTTTTCCTGAGCCAGTAGCAAGCCATTGATCTGAGCTTCTTTTTCATTAATCTCCTGAAACTGCTGACGGGCTGCTTCTTCTGTTATTTTGAGTCGGTCGATTTCAGCCTGATCGACGATTCTTTCCCCCAGAATGTGAATAACGGTGGGATACTCCCGTTCGTTGCCGATCACTCTGGCCACCAGCTCACCTTTTAATTGGATTTCTCCGCCAACAATGAGTTCCTTGGAACCGGACAGATAGATATTGCCGTTACAGGTTATTTTGCCATCAATGATATAGTCAACAGTGATATCACCATCGACGTGTAAAATAGCATTTTCAATGTAATTGCAGCGCAGATCTTTACCCACAATCACATTTCCGGAACTGCCGCCGTAAATCCCTTTGGCAATGACCACATTTCCGGCTGCTTCGATTTTGGCATCTTCAACAACCCCCTTAATAATCAGGTTGCCCCCCGCTTTAACAGAAAAACCGCTGCTTACATCGCCATCGATTGTAACATCTCCGGGAAAATGGATATTACCGGTTGAAAAATCAATATTGCTCCGAATATGCATCATTTCATCAATATTAATGGTGTTGATAAATTTGATAATGCCGTCGCAATCTGCCACGAGCTTTGAATCATCCTCAATCAAACTGGTGTTCTTCCCAACTGGAATCTGCGGTTTCCGGCCTTTGCGGGCAGGAATCACTTGTCCATATAGGTCGATTCCATCGATTCCCACCGTTTCTTTGGTGATTTCACACAGAACCTGACCTTTTTTTACCATCTGAAAATAATCAAGGTTTTTATAGTCTACCGTCTCATCTTCGCTGTATTCGGGCTTATAGTCGGCATCTTTTTTTACTAGCAGATTAACCACCCCATCGTTTCCATCGATGGGGGCTGTGGCTTCGGCTACTTTTATCCGGATATTAAAAATGGGCCGCTGGGCCAGTTTTTCGATGGTACTATCGATGATACCCGATGCGATTTTTTCAGCCTTCAGTGCCGCTAGCAGCTCTTCCTTTGTGAAGACAGTATCACCGTCTTCGTTTTTCCCCAATTTGATAAAGCCTTGCTGTTTATCCTCACTGACACTGACTTCAATCAAAGCTAGAGCTTCTGTTTTTGCATTCTCCTCACTCATAATCCATCCCCTTTTCCATAAACATATGCTTAATACAATTAATACGCTAAATGATGTCTATCTCAACTGGTTGACTGTTTTTTCCATTTCATCCGTCGATTGAACAATTCTGGCATTGAATGAAAAGGCACTGTTTGCCTGAAGTACTTTTACCATCTCAGTAGCCGAGTCTGTTGCTGACGATTCCGTATAACCAGACCTTATAATACTGATATTGTCGACCTGTGGTTGACCTGATACATTTGTTGCGGCGAATTGGTTGCCCCCGAGCAATTGCAAACCGTAGGTGTTGGGAAAAGAAAACACGCCTATTAATTCACTATCGTAACCTGCTGTTACATTAAGCGGGTTACCATCTTTGCCCAGCACATAATTCCCAATCGCATCGACAAGAAACTGTTGATCGCCTTCTACGCTGATATGAAAAACTCCGTCTCTTGTGTAAGTCGTCAAATTCGTTTCTTTATTTAAAACTCCAAAAAATCCATCGCCATCAATGGCATTATCCAGTTCCCGTCCGGTCGGTTCCATTTCACCCCGAGTAAAATCAATGCCAATTTTTTGAACCTTTGAACCACTGCCGGTACTAATTAACGCACCTGCTCCACCATCAATATTTTGATATAATAATGATGCGAAGGCGGTGACCTGAGGCTTGAAACCAATCGTATTGATATTGGAAACATTATTGCTAATCACATTGAGTGCATTCTGCTGACTGATCATTCCGGTTTTTGCTGCGTAAAATCCTCTTATCATATTAATTCTTCTCCTTTATTAAATATGTCCATGACATCCAAAATATGATTGATCATCTGGCTTTTTTAGTTTTTATCCCACTCGGCCAATCGTGTTGGAGGCAATTTCACTGATCTTATCAAAAATTTTCAGCATTTGTGAACATGAGGTAAAATTATTTTGGCGTGCGATCATATTGCTCATTTCATTGCTCATATCTACATTTGACGCTTCAATTACCCCTTGAAAAATACTAAACGTTAGCGGCTGAGCTGCCTGAAAGCCATTTGTAGCTTGAAAGAATCCTTCTCCTACTGGCATAAGATCTTGTTCATTTACCACCGTTGCAATATTCAACATAGTCACATCTGCACCATTTTGAACGATCGTTCCATCCGGTTCCACTTTAAAGTCGCTACCTGCTAATTGTATGGGTTGTCCTGCTGTATTTAAAACCTGTCCAACACCAGGCAAAATCAAAAATCCCTGCACATTTAATTCAAACTGACCGTTGCGGGTCAGAACCTGACCAAAATTGGCATTTTGGACTACAAAGAACCCCTGTCCCTGGATGGCCATATCCACGCTGCGATTGGTTTTTTCAAACCCTCCCTGAGTAAAATCAATGAATTGTTCAGCATTAATCGTAATATAAGCACCGGCACCGATATCTGCCTGCGCGATTTTGGGGTTTGTACTCATTCTTGATGCCATATATTCTGCAAAGGTTGACTGTACCGTGGATTGACTCTTATAACCCGCAGTGGTTACATTTGCGACATTCTGAGCCAATACATTAATTGCTTTCTGTCCTGACAACATGCCAGCTGCTGCTGCGTAAGATCCTCTATCCATTATAATGCCTCCTTATTAATAATTCTTTTAATTCATCGTTTTTGATTAATAATTTTTTAAGCGGTTTCTCATTTTAATCATTGCCTGGGAATGGATCTGCGAGACTCTTGACTCGGTAACACCCAGTACTTCGGCAATTTCTTTAAGTTTTAAATTCTCATAATAATACAGGGATACTACCAATCGTTCTTTTTCTTTTAACTGATCGATGGCTTCACCCAGTTTCTCTTTCAATTCGTTAAAAAGCATTCGCGATTCTGGCGAATCGTCCGATTTTTCTTCGGTAATCAGTGGCGAGACTTCCATCATTTTTTCATTAATGGCTTCTTCATAGGATAAAACAATAGAATTGTGCCGCTGCTGTAGAATCTTCTGCAAATTTGCCTCGGAAATTCCCATTTTTGCGGCGATTTCTGCTTCGCTTGGTTCTCTTTCCAATGATGCGTATAACTCGCCGTAGGTTTCTTCCAGAACCTTAGAAAGGCTGCGTTGGCTCCGGGGCACCCAATCCTGCTTACGCATAAAATCGATGACCGCCCCTCTGATTTTCAGGGTGGCAAAGGTTTCAAATTTATTACCCATATCCGGGTTGAATTTCTCCACTGCATCAATTAAAACAATCATCCCCTGGTTGACCATATCATCCAGTTGTCCAAAATTGTTATAACTGCCCTTGAACCGTAACACAATTTTCTTAACCAGACCAGTATAATACAGGACAATTTCGTTTCGGTTCTCGGTGGTTCGCTGTTCTTTATATAATTGCCAGAGTTCCATGGCCTTCTCATCAACGGTTTTTTCGACCATGAATTGTTCATCTGGGTTTTCTTCCAATTTGATTTCTTCGCTATTTATTTCAGCAACATTCATTCTGACACTCCTTATTCTTTAAAGGATTTGCGTTGATTAATTTTCCAACTTTATCATTCCAATCACTTGAATCTGAATATTTGTATCTATTTCATTGAAGGAAAGGACGGTTAAATCTGCCATAAATTGTTCAATTAATCGCTTAAAATATATACGCACAATTGGGGAGGTGAGAATAATCGAATGATCGATGATTTCTTTCAGCTTTTCGATTTGCTCGGTGACCTTTTCAACAATGGTCTGTACCACCTGAGGATCAATGGCAAGATAGGTACCATGCTCGTTTTTCTTGGCCGAATTGAGAATGATATTCTCAATTTCCTGATCCAGGGCAATGACCTTGATGCTGTTGCCATCGGTGTATTTTCTGGTGATGGTTCGTTTGAGTTTCTGTCTGACGTACTCGGTGAGCATATCGGTGTCTTTGATGCTGGTGCCATGATCGCCCAGGGTTTCCAGAATACTTTCCAAATCCCGGATGGGAATCCCCTCATTAAGCAGGTTTATCAGTATTTTCTGGAAATCGGCTATTGAAATAATATTGGGGATCACATCATCAACAATGGCCGGATTGGATTTTGAGACGTTTTCCAGCAGGGTGTTGATATCCTGGCGGCTTAACAGTTCGTGCATATGCTTTTTTATGACTTCGGACATGTGGGTCACAATTACAGAAAGGGCATCAATAACGGTGTAGCCGTAAACCTCAGCCAGCTCCTTTTCATTTTCGGTAATCCACTTGCCTTTGATCCCATATGCCGGTTCAATGGTTTCGATGCCGTCAATGGGTTCGCTGGTGTTAGACGGATCCAGGGCCAGATAATAGCCGACCAGGACTTCGCCTTTGGCGATTTCTTCGCCTTTAATTTTAATAATATATTGATTCGGATTGATCAGTCCGTTATCTCTTAACCGAACGGTGGGGATCACTACTCCCATATCCATGGCAAATTGTTTTCTAAAAATAACGATGCGATCAATAAAATTACCGGAGCTTCCTTCATCTACCATCGGTAAGAGGGAGTAACCAAATTCCATTTCGATGGGTTCCACCCCGATGATGTTATAAACATTATCAATGTTCCGGTAAAAATCAACCTCACTGCTTTCTTCCTGGATCAGCTGCGTCATCTGCTCTACTTCATCCACTACCACCTTAACATTGGACCGGCGAATGATCAATAAACCAAATCCGCTGAGCATGATCGCCAGGGTTAAGATCTGTAATGCTGGTGCGCCGGGAATCAGGGCCATGGCCGAAATGCCAATCCCGGCGATAACCAATACCTGGGGTTGAGACAAAAATTGATTTTTGACATCCACATTCAGGTTGTTTTCTGAGGCAGCCCGGGTCACAATCATGGCGGTTGCCACAGAAATCATCAATCCTGGCACCTGACTGACCAAACCATCCCCAACGGTAGCAATGGTATAAACCGATACCACTTCTTCCAGCTGCATGCCGCCCTGTAACATCCCAATAATCATCCCGCCGACGAGATTGATCACGGCAATGATCATTGAAGCTACCGCATCGCCTTTGACTAGTTTGGTCGCTCCATCCATGGAACCGTAGAATTCGGCTTCGGTTTGGATTTTCTGCCGTCGTTCCTTGGCTTCGGTATCGGTGATCGCTCCGGAGCTCAAATCCGCATCAATGGACATCTGCTTTCCGGGCATCGCATCCAGGGTGAATCGGGCTGAAACTTCGGAAATACGCTCAGCCCCCTTGGTGATAACAATAAATTGCACAATCACGATGATAATGAATACCACAAACCCGACAATGGCATTACCGCCGAGAACAAAGGAGCCAAAGGTCTCAATCACCGCACCGGCTTCCCCGCCATTTGAAAGAATCAATCGGGTTGAGGAAATATTAAGGGCCAGCCGCAACAGGGTGGTAATCAAGAGCAACGAAGGAAAGATGGAAAAATCCAGGGGCCCTTTGATATACATGGTCGTTAATAGAATAATCAGAGATATGGCAATGTTTAAAATAAACATAAAATCGAGAATAAATGGCGGTAAGGGGATAATAATAAGAGCGATTGTCAGTACTACAAAGACAACGACTAAATTCTGAATGATTTTCATTTGACATTTTCCTTTTTCTTAGTACTATAAACCCATGCCATTAATTCTGCCACTGCTTTGTAGAGTTCTGCCGGAATATAATCATTAATCTCGACGGACTCATATAAACCGCGAGCCAGCGCTTTGTTCTCCTTGACAAGTACCTTGTTTTCTTCGCCGACGGCAACGATTCGCAGGGCAATGTGGTCTATTCCCTTGGCTAATACCAGCGGGGCAATGTCATGATCGGCATCATATTTTAGCGCCACCGCATAATGGGTCGGGTTTCTGACAATAACATCGGCCTGGGGAACCATCTGCATCATTCGGCTCATGCTCATTTCACGCTGTTTCTGCCGGATCTTTCCTTTGATTTCGGGATTTCCTTCGGTTTGTTTATACTCGTCTTTGACTTCCTGTTTGGTCATCTTCAGCTTTTTTTCATAATCATAACGCTGATAAGCATAATCGAGTATGGCGACAACCGCAAAAATCATCGAAACGGTTTGGACCATAGCCATGGTCTGGTCATTCATAAACATCAAATTCGAGTCTATTCTTGTAACCAGCATATCTGGTGCCATGGGTATAATGCCCATGATCGTCGTATAAATAATACCAATAATCAGTGCTACCTTGGCCATCGATTTAAGCAGTTCGACCAGCGATCGCAATGAAATCATTCGTTTAATTCCGGTGAAGGGGTTAATCCGATTAAATTTCGGTTTTAGTGCGTCCCCAGTTACCAGAAAGCCGGTCTGTACGCCTGACATAATAATGGCTACCATCATTATGACTACCGCTACTGGCAGCACCGAAATAAAAAATACCATTGCCGCCTCTCTAAAAAGCTGATTAATACTAGTAACGGTTAGTGTATCCAGAGTCACGATTTTTTTCATCTGGGCAATATAAAGATTTTTAAGCTGTTGATAAATAAAGGGTACCAGCAGATTTAGAATAAAAAATGCCATAAAGAGCAGTACTACCGAGACCACATCTTTGCTTTGAAAGGTGTTACCTTTTTTTCGCTCGTCTTTTCTTTTTTTGGGAGTCGCTTTTTCGGTTTTTTCTGATCCTGCCATTCTTTTCTCCGATTATTACCTGTGTTAAATGAAAAATGTCAGTACCTGAGTTATTTTTTCCATCATCAAGAAATTCATTTGGGTCATAAAATTGGCCAATGCCGGTATTATGGTAAAAACTACGATCAAGCCAATAATCACTTTAATTTGGATATTGATAACAAAAACATTGATGTTTGGTACCAGTCGCATTAAGATTCCAACGGCAAACTCGGCAATGATTTCGGTGACGATGATGGGGATGGCCAATTGTACTGCGTATAGAAATATATAATACATCAGTTCGATAAAAAATACTGCGACCTGGCCACTAACCTGTCCGATTCCTAACGGAATAACCTGAAATGATTTGATCACCACGGTGAACAGAGCCAGATGAGCATTCGATATAAAAAAGATCAGCACGTACATCGACGTCAGCAGGTTTCCGGTGACCGATATGTTGGCTTTGGTGGCTGGATCATACATCGAAGCCATACTCAAACCCATTTGCATATCGATAACTTCTCCGCCCAGCTGGAATACTGAAAGAAATAAGGTCATAATGAACCCGATCACAATCCCAATAATGAATCCCTGCAACATGGCGCCGATGAATTCAATAGCTGTATAATTTATCACCTGTGTCGTTCCCAGTTCAAAAACAGCAAACATGGCCAGGGCCAGGGACAATCCCACCTTCATAATGCTGGGAACGCTATTTCTGCCAAAGATGGGGTTAAAGAAAATAACGCCTGCCGTTCTGCAACTGGCTAACAGAAAAATTAAATACTGGTTCATGTCAAACGTCACATTTATCACCCATGCTTATTTCTTTAGATCTTGGTGGCTATTAACTCAAATATCCGCATTACCAGATCCATCATTTGTTGTAACATCCATCCACCGGCGACAATCATCAGCAGCGCTGTGATAATAAGTTTTGGCACAAAGGTCATCGTTTGCTCATTAATGGACGTGGCCGCCTGGATAATCGAAATAATTAACCCGACCAGCATACTGATTAATAGAATCGGGCCCGCCACCTTCATTCCGGTAAAAATTGCATCTCTAAAAATTCCAATCAAATCACCTGTACTCATAAACTGCCCCTTTCTAATTATAGGTCATAATCAGGGTTTTGACTAATAAACCCCAGCCATCCACCACCACAAATAACATTATCTTAAATGGCAGCGAAATCATAACCGGCGGCAACATCATCATCCCCATGGACATCAGTACACTTGAGACAATCATGTCGATGATTAGAAATGGAATGAATAGCAAAAAACCGATGAGAAAGGCTCTTTTCAATTCACTGATGATAAAAGCAGGGATGACAATGGTCAAGGGCAAATCCTGGGGGGGCATATTTTCAATACCGGTCTGACCGGCCTGAATCGACAGACTTTTAAACAAATCCACATCGGTGGTGGTCGTTTGCATCAGCATCCATTCCTTGATCGGTTCCGCCGCTGAATCCAGAAATTGCTGGGAGTCGATAGTTCCGGCATTATACGGTTGCAGCGCCACCTCATTGATCTCTGTTAAAACCGGTGACATTACGAAAAAAGTGATGGCCAGTGCCAAACCAACCAGGATCTGGTTGGGTGGTGTTTGCTGTAAACCCAGGGCACTCCTCAAAAAGGACAGCACAATGATAATTCTGCCAAAACATGTCATCATTAAAAGCAGCGTCGGGACGATGGCAATCAGCGTCATCAAGACGATAATTTTTACCGTATCCGAACTTTCCCCGGCCAGCAGCCCTTCCACAGACAGCTCTGCACCATGGGCTTTTACAGCGGTAAGAAAAAACAAAATGGCAAGAACCGGCATGATGACAAGGGTTTTTTTGATAACCACTTTTCTATTATTTAGTGTCTTTATTATTTCATTCATTCTGTTTTTCCTTTTGAGAAAATGATTTAACCATACTCAAAAAGCTTTCTTTTGATATTTCCTGCTTTTTTTGAAAGGAAATAGGTTCTTCCAGTTGCGACAAAATTTGGATGTTATGGTCAGTTACTCCAATCAGGTATTGAATGCCTTGAATGTCAACAATGATAATTGAACCGCTTTTCCCGACAATCAGTCTTTCAACCACCTTCATATGATGCTCCCCGGATATTGATCCCGGTCTTTTGATAAACCGTTCAACATACCATCTGCTTCCGTAATAGGTTAAGACAATGACACCGACGGTCCCCACTAGTGCTAAAATTATTGAAAATACATCACCAGTACCCAATTTGGACCTACTCTCTGTTACTCGCCCAGAGCACTTTTAACGGTTTGGATCAGGCGATCTGCTTTAAATGGTTTGACAATAAAATCCAATGCCCCATTTTTAATGGCTTCCACAACCATGCCCTCTTGACCCATGGCCGAACACATGATTACCTTGGATTGGGGTTCAAATCCTTTAATTGCCTGGAGAGCCTGGATACCATCCATCACTGGCATGGTGATATCAAGAAGGACCAGATCTGGTCGGTTTTCTTTATATTCTGCCAGTGCTATTTCTCCATTTTCGGCTTCAATGAAATCAGAGAAGCCCCCTTTTTTTAAACTATCTTTGATCATCATACGCATAAAGGCCGCATCGTCTACAATTAAAATTTTACTCATTTTTCTCTCCTTTAATCCATTCTTTCAAAATTATTTGCTTATCTATATTAATTTCTGCTATTTTTTTTGTTCAGAATTGTCTCTGACTTTGATAATTTCAGTTATTTTAACACTGTAGTTGTCATCCACAACCACTACATCGCCCCGGGCGATTAACCGTCCGTTGGCGATGACATCGACCTGATCCCCGGCCTGTCGATCTAACTCAACAATGTTTCCGAGGGTCAATTCGGCAATGTCTTTTATTTTTTTTCTGGTCTTACCCAATTCTACCGTAATCTGGATGGGCACTGACATCAGCAGATCCAGATTATCACCCGGTATATTTATTTTTTGATCATCACCCAACTGCCGATATTCATAGGGATTAACTTGTATCGGCTGTTGCGGTGGCGCATAAGCGGCGGGTGGCGGGTCATTTCTGACCACCCGGGCGGGTTCCGCCTGGGGTGGCTGGGATGGTGGCTGCTGATAGGCTGTTTCCGGCTGAACCGGTGGTGCCTGCTGTACCGGTGGTGGTGGCGGTGCCACCTCTTCCTCTTCTTCATAACCCATTCCACTTGCTCCCATTGACATGGAGACAATTTCCCGGGCCAGAGCTGGTTCCATAGCGCTGATGAACTCACTTTCAACCAGACCTTCTATACTCAGGTTAAACTTAATACTGACCAGATTATCCCCTTTAAGCGAGAATAAATCCCGGATACTCGATTTATTGGTGGTATCCAGCAGAATCGGCGGGGAAATATTAACAACTTTTCCCAAAAACGACGCTAACGCTCCAGCTGCCGCCCCCATCATTTGGTTCATGATTTCACCGATGGCACTTTTGCTGATTTCATCAAACTCGATATCATCGCTGGTATCCATATCAAAGAGCTGCGACAAGATTTTCTTCATATCTGACTCTTGTAGCAGCAAGACATTGGCACCTTCGATGCCTTCAACATAATTGATCAGGACCCCAATTACCGGTTCAAGGTAAGCGAACTCAAAGGCTTCTACTCCGATTGTTTCAATTCTTGGAGTAGTAATATTTACTTTTGTGTTTAAAATGGTGGACATCGCTGTGGCCGCTGTGCCCATACTGATGTTCATTACTTCACCAATGACATCAACTTCCATACTCGTTAATTTATCTGGATTCTCTACTGCTTCTGTCATATGAATAGTTCACTTCCTCTCTCATTAAGCTCTTTTATCTGAATTGCTCTTTTTTTCTTGTAGTCGCCCATTTCACCTCTAAACCAAACCTCGTCATTGACAACAATATCTACCATTGAATTGGCTGGTTTGTTAAGCTTGATGATATCGCCTACTTCCAGTTCGTAAATGTCCTGGGAAAGGACTTCCGTATCGCCTAACACACCTTTGATTTCCAATTCGGTTTTTCTAATTTCATTGATAATATTGAGTCGTCTTTTTTCCTCTGCCTGCTGATCTCCTCTTTTTATATTTTTTTTGGTCTGAGACATCTTCTTTTTAAAGAGCATATCCAGGGTCGTTGCCGGGATGCAAATATTAATCTTCCCCTGGGTTTCATTTACCTTGATACTCATAACAATAATGACAACATTTTCATCCGCACCGATCCCCTGCAGGATTCGCGAATTAGTTTCGATTTTCATTAATCGTGGAGCGATTTCCAAATAATCGAACCAGACATTTTTCATCAGGTTGATCATCCCTTTGAAAAAATATTCCATGACGCCGATTTCTATTTCAGTAAATTCCCGATCCTCTTTAAGCGGTTTCCCTGAACCGCCTAGTAGTCTGTCAAAACTAGAAAATCCAACCTCTTTGGAAATATCCATGATCACCAGATCTTCTTCATCTTCACTGTCTTTAATATCAAAATCGATGAGACCCATCAACACAGAGTCCGGAAGAGCATTATTAAATTCATAATACTGCTGTTCTTCCACCTCGATAATTTCTACTAAACTATACGTCTGCAGAATTCCCGTTATGTGAGAGGATACCAGCCTGGCATAATTTTCGTAGATGCTGAATAAATGCTTAAGCTGTTCTCTTGTAAAAAGCTTAGGTCTTCTAAAATCGTAATCTTTAACCTTTTTGCCCGAACTGCTACTTGGTGCTTCCGGCTCGTCTTTTCCACTTATTAAGCTGCTTAAAAGGCTATCAATTTGACTTTGCGAAAGAATTTCTGCCATGTTCGTTTCTCCTAGCTATTGTCTTTTGTTCTACTGCGCAACCGTTTCTGTTCCGTTATCTGTCGCAATGTCACTGAAGAAATCTTCAGTTTCGGAAATTATGATTTCAACCCGGCGATTTTTGGCTCTGTTTTCTTCCGTGTCATTTGGTGCAATCGGTCGATATTGTCCAAATCCGACTGACAATAATTTTGAAGGATCACTGATATAGCCTCTTTGCAGGAACCTTAAAACCTCATTAGCCCGATTGCTGGATAAGTCCCGATCGTCCACCGGTGAATCCGCCTGGGCCGTATGTCCGTCGATCCGAATCGACTTAATCGTCGGTTCTACTGCTTTAAAGGCCTGACCAATGTCAGCTAAAATTTGCTGGCCGCCGGCTTTAATCCGGGAACTATCGGGCTCGAAAAAGATCGATGACATAAACTTAATTGAAACTGCACTCTCATTTTTTTCAATACTGACTGCATCGTCTAAGCCATTTTCCTTGGTATATTGACTTAAGTATTGGTACAAGTCTTCCAGATCAACAATCTCTTCTACTGAGATATCCTCATTAGGAGACGTTGCACCATCAGACTCTGTTGCTGTTCCCGTTGTTTCATATACTGCCGCTGGATTAAATATTTCGACCAGCTGTTTGTACTTTTCGGCATCGATTGTCGACATCGAAAAAAGCAGAATGAAAAAAACTAAAATCAGCGTGATCATATCTGCATAGGTATTCAGCCAGGCATCTTTATTGACCCCTTTTTTATTCTTATTACGCCTTCCCATACTATATACCCCTATTTTTAACTTTCAACAGCTTTTCCTTTTTTGCCTTTAGATTTTCCGCCTTTGGTAGGCGCATCTCCATTTGCCTTTTTGAGTTCGTCTTCAGTTAAAAAGTTCATCAGTTTATCACGGATATATTTGGGATTTTCTCCTTCTTTGATGGCGACAACGCCTTCGATGATCAACTCTTTTATCAGAAGATCTCGTTCCTGAGCAATTTCGAGTTTGTTGGACATCGGCATAAAAAGTGTGTTGGCCAGCATTGATCCGTAAAGTGTCGTAATCAGAGCTACCGACATATCTGAACCTAAGGTACTGGCTCCGCCTTCAAAACTCATGTTTTTTAGCATATTGATCAAGCCGATCAGGGTCCCAATCATCCCAAATGCCGGTCCCAGCGCTGCTCCCATATCATAAAGCTTGCGCTCTTCATCATTTCTGGCCGAAATATAATCAATTTTCTGATCAAACCAGGACCTTAGTTTATCCGGTTCGATGGCATCGACAATCCGCAGAACACTTTCTTTCAAGAACTCATCCTGAATATCAGCGGCTTTTGCTTCTAACGCCAATAACCCTTTACGTCTGGCTTCCTTTGATAGCTCGGTGAGAATTTCAACATATTCCAGAGGATCTTTCTTGTTCTTGAAAAAAATCATCTTAAGATGCTTGGGAATCTGCATAAAAGACTTAATCGGAAAAGATGCCAGCAAAACAAAAAGAGTTCCACCAATCGTAATAAAGATACTCTGAACATTTAAAAAATTCGCGAGTGCTCCGATATTAAATCCGGTTGCTCCAAACGTCATCCCAAAAAACATGGTGAAGATGACTAGGACATAAGCAATGATTGTTACAATTTCCATAAATTTATACTTCCTGTCAGAATTTAGTTTTAACGACTAAAAATATTTCGTTTGTATGCGATAATCTTTGAAAGTACCTGGGCCGAACTCTCGGTAACCACATAGTGCTTGCCGTTCGTCAGTCGTATGGTTGTATCTGGTTTTTCTTCAATGATTTCAATGATCTCACAATTGAGTAGAAATTTTTCATTCTTTTGTTTGTTCAATCTTGTTAATTCTATCATATTTCCACCTCAAAATGTAGTTATTTATTATTCGACAAGTCTAAACAGAAGTAGTTTTCAACTTCTCTGTCAGATAATAGCCAGTCACCAAATGAGTGGACCACCCATTTGGTGACTGGCCAGGATAAAAAGTTCTACCCGAAGGAGAAAACTCCTTCGGGTGAACTGTTCCAGTTTATTATAAACTATCGTTTTAAATTAATCAATTCTTCCAGAATGGAATCAGAAACGGTGATAATTCGGGAGTTTGCCTGAAAACCACGTTGGGCGATAATCATATCGGTAAATTCCTGTGAAAGATCA
Source organism: Firmicutes bacterium HGW-Firmicutes-4 (assembly GCA_002841405.1). Lineage (GTDB taxonomy): Bacteria > Bacillota > Clostridia > Eubacteriales > Eubacteriaceae > Acetobacterium. The sequence goes on from PGZR01000021.1 coordinate 67,318, forward strand.
ACGTTTGACATTTCCAGATTGGCTGATTCGGTCCCGCCAGTTCCATTTGTTCCAGCTTTAGAGGCAATGGGTGTGCCGGAGTTGGCTGATTCCATAAAGTAACCATTACCATCTTGAAGCAAACCGTCGACGTTAGCAAATTTTGATAGAGCCAGGTAACCTAAGGTAACAGGTTTGTCGCTACCGATTTCGACTTTACCAATGGTTGTATTGGGTAAGCCGCCATCATAAACGGTTTGAAACGCCGTTGCTCCAACTTCTAAGGTGACTGTATCACCTGTCACTAAACTCGTTAAAACAACATTTGTTTCCGAGCCGTCAAAACTCCAGTCTTCAGCCGTTTTAAGATACTCCGTCACACCACCCTGATTTTTTACTGTTGCCACTACTGAGGTGTATCCGTCTTGTGAGATATCGCCAAATTCAAGTGCAACTCCTTCTTCAAACGCAACCTTTGTTGTATCAATCTTCAAACCAGGTAGTTTTGAAAAAGTCAAAATACCGGCTGAGGAAAGGGTTGGTGTCCCATAGTCTGTAATTTCCGTTCCCGCTATGTCGGTAAGACCAGCTGCCAATGTATAAACATCTCCAGTTTTTGTCAAAGACAATGTACCCAGAATATCAGCGGTCGGTTCTATCGTTACTGCTGCTACTGCGTCCTCATTATCTACATCAATATGAACCATATCTCCAACTGCCAGTTGAACATTTCCGGTATAGTTAGAATCTATCGGAACGGTTAATGAATTTAACCAGCCAATTCCTGAAGCCTGTGTAAACTCCGGATCCCCGGCTCTGATCCCGGTAATCTCGCCGGATTTACCAATGGTAATGCCAGTGTACTTTTCCAGCTCTGCCGGCGGTACATTAATCGCCTGCAAGTCTTCAATCGCCAATGTTCCATTGGCATCTAAAACTGGATTCCCATCGGCATCCAGTGGGATCCCCATCACTTTGCTGCCGCCGCCATCAGTGAGATTACCTTCGGCGTCAAATTTTAAATTACCAACCCGGGTATAGCGATTGGTTCCTGCTTCAGGCTGAACGGTTAAATAACCTTCGCCGGCGATGTAAACATCTAGCGCCCGTCCGGTGGTGGCACCGGAGGAAATGGTATTAAGCATATCAATGCTGCCAACTTTAGCTCCGTAACCCAACTGACTGGCATTAGTACCACCGGTGGTAGCTGTTGCTCCAGTGGCGGTTGATAAATTCTGATATAAGACATCGCTGAAGACGACTCGGCTGGCTTTAAAGCCGTAAGTATTAACATTGGCAATATTGTTCCCAATTACGTTTAATTTGGTCTGATGGGCTGCCATCCCGGAAATTCCTGAATATAAAGATCTGATCATTTGTAAATCCTTTCTGTGCCGTTTGAAGCTTATCAGTCGGTCAAAGCTTCATAGTTTCCTCACAGAGGTCCAACTATATAAATACAGCACCATCAATATCATTGAATAGTTTATTTTTCATTTCGTTTTTGTCCATCACGGTGATAACCCGCTTATCTGCTGCATTCACAATAAATGCCGAATTATCCATCATGATCAATGCATTGCCAATCCCTTTTTCCTGGGCTTTGTCACATGCATCTCCCAATTTTTCCAAATCACTGTCAGTCACTTCGATATTTCGCTGTTCTTTTCTAATGCTGGCGTGTTTTGTAAATGTAACGGTATTCTTTATTTGTTGATTGAGCAGATCCTTGAAACTAACATCGGTTTTTTGCGTATCATTAACGGTTGGTTTCTGATTTGTGTTATTGAGTCTTTCAGTTTGCCGTATGATCGCATCATTTAGCCGATAATAATTGCCATTGATCGTGTCAGCCATTTTTACACCTCAGCTTTCAAAGTTGGTTAATTATTTAGCCTGGGCTACTTCCATCACACTGCTCATGGGGTAGTTCACACCATTGACGATAATTTGTGCGTCGCCATTATAAAGATTAACGCCTTCCACGGTTCCAGTGATGACATTCAGTGTCCCATCTGACTTGGTTTCCGCCAAGGTAACTTCTTTGCCAATCATACTGAGACTATAGGTCGTTTTTGAAAGCTCGGTCAAATCTGTTAATGCCTGAACCATCGAAAACTGGGCCATCTGTGATGTGTACTCTGAGGTATCGGCGGTGTTGTTCATATCCTGATTTTGAAGCTGGGCGACCATCAATTTTAAAAAGTCATCCATATTCAGGGACGTTTTCGCTGATGCATTTGATGTCTGAGTTGTTGCAGCTGCTGTTGATGCGGTACTTAAATAATTATTAACGCCATCAATTGCCATAATTTCTTCCTCCTTAGATCAAATAATTTACTTTATGGTTTGTATAATTTTGCAGGTTCTGGGGAATCAGTACTGATTCATCTTCATCACTGCTTGTTAAAATACTGTTTAATACGCCACTGTTTTTGATAAACCGCTCTCTTAAGAGGGTCTGATTTTGATTCTCATTGGGATCGGAACCACCATTCATCATAAATGTCGCATCCTGACTGTCGCTGCTCTGTTCTACCGGGCTGTTCACATGCACAGTCTCGACTTGAACATTTTGAAGGGCTAATCCTCTTACCAATAAATTGATTTGTTTTCCCAATAAATTTTGGGTTTCGCGACTGATCGCAGTAATATCAATGATCAATTTTCCTTGATCATAGCTGAGCTTAATATCAATATCACCTAAATTATCCGGTGACAGGGTCATCTGCAACACCATTGGCTTGTTGGGTTCAAAATTCTGAAGAATTTTCTGTTGGACCTGCTGAGCTACTTCTACCTTGGCGTCAGGTTGTACTTCTGCGCCTTTGCTGGCACTACTGCCCGTCACATTGATCTCCTGCACACCTCTTTCACCAGGATTCTGGTTTTCGGTTTGGTTTAAGGGGTTGAGTTGACCATCAAAAACCTTTGGTTGTTCAGAAATTTGCTCTTCGGTCGAATCATTACCGCTTATCACATTATTAAGCGTTTCAGATTTACCATCTTTCGTTTGATCCCCATTAACCTGTTTGATACCACCAAACATTTGGGATTCTGAATTATCATCTGAACCAGTCTGGTTCACCAGCTGCTGAGTAGAATCAACTGTTTTGTTTGTTTCTTCAGTAGCTGCCAACTGAGATCCGGAATTATTTAATAGTCCCTGTCCACCTTCAAGTTCTCCCATTTCCACGTTGCCGATGTTTTGCTGTGAGCCCTGAGATCCATCTTGACCCATCGATTCAATTTGAGTCGTGTTTTCTAAAACAACCATGTTCTGTAGTTGGGCATCCATGTCAGTCAAGATATTAACTTGCCCCTGATCATTCAGACCCTCCGGTATCTTGTTTTCGTCAAGACCTAATTTCAGGTTAAGCTGTGTTAACGCTGTTTCAATACCTCCCTGAAAACTCTGTACGCCCATTAATTGAACTGTTTCAAGCGTTGATAAAGAACTGTTTTCCTGATTTTCATCGCTTTTTAGCTTTTCCGTTGCAGGTTCTTCAGCTTGATCACTAGTGACTTTGACTTCGATATCTTTTGATGATCTCTGGGTCTCTTCCTGCCGATTGCTTTCTGCAATTGCTTTGGACTCCCGACGATTTTCCCGAACCTTCTCCAATTGATAATCCGCCTGTTTAATATCTTGTTTTGACTGATCCAGCAGATTTTTAAATTGGGCACTTCTTTCATGTCCTTTTGATGGATTGGCTGCTGGTGTCTCTGTTTTTGCGTTAATCCCGCGCGACCCATTTATTGTCGGCTTTCCAGCCGAATGAAACTCTAAATTCATTGCCTACCTCCCTTCGAATATTTGATTATTTGCGCCAACCTAATTGTGTCGAAAATAACCAGAACAATTTATATTGTCCTATTTATATAACAGCCTTATGGACTGATATAATCATTATAATATTATATTAGCGAAAAAGATCTTTATAAACATCAACGTTATAAATTAAATTGATTTTAAGAAAACTCTTGTGTACACCCTAATTGTTTCACTAAAAAGAATCTTTCTTAAAAAAGACAAAGGTTCAGTCATTATATATTAAAGCTTAAATACTATGCAACTCATTTAAGGACTTTTTTCTACCACTCTATCAAACACGCTTAATTATGTTCTGTCGCTTTGAAACAAAAAAATGCAGCGACAATGCCGCTGCTTATTATGGTTAGAACCTTAAAATTGCAACTGGCTGTCATGTACCACAGTATTTAGACCCTCTAGTTTTGCGTCCTTATTTTTCAATAAGTATGCCAATATTATGTTGTTATAATATTACTTTAATTCACACCAATTGTCAATGGAATTCTTCCATTTCTTAAGAGAAAGCACCTGTAAATACCAAGCTTTAGTAGTGTTTACAGGTGTCTGCGAACTGCCAATTCGGCTCAATTTTATGCTTGTTCATCCTTAAAGTTCATTATCAAATTCACTCTGAGAAATCAGCCCCTGATGAAGCTTCAGTCCCAGAATTCCCTGGGCGATGTTTGAAGCATGGTCACCTACCCGTTCTATATTCGTTAATAAGTCCAAAAATATGACCCCGGCATAAGGATTGCAGACCCCTTCGTTGAGGCGACGAATATGATCATCTTTTAATTTTTCAGTCATTTCGTCAATCTCTTCTTCTTCATCGAGAATTTTGTAACATAAGGCAGTATCTTCTACTTCCATCAATTCTACCATATCTCTTAAGGTATTGGTAGTTAAACTGATCAAATTTAACACTTCCTGGTTTGCAATATCACTAAAGACGATTCGGTTGGAAGCTCGCATTTCAGCCAGTTCACCAATATTCATCGCGTGATCGCCAATTCGTTCCAGATCATGACTGCCTTTCAAGACAAAGGCCAGACGGTCATTTTCTTCTTCTGACATGTTTTCATTGGACAGTTTAACGGAATACTCGACAATTCCCTGTTGGAATTCATCAATTCGTTCTTCCCGCTTGACGACTTCTTCGACCAGCTTTTCGTTGCCATCCATAATCGATTCACAAGCTACTTTGAAATTCTTCATGCTCATTTCACCCAGTCGAATGTTTTCTCTAACCACCTGACCTAAAGCAACCGACGGATTATTGAGGAGCCGATCATCCAGCTGAAGTCCTCGTTCTTCCTCTTTTTCTGGATAAACCCGATCCAAAAAAGTAACAAAGTAACCAATCAAGGGAAACAAAACAATGGTGTTGGCCACATTAAAGATGGTATGGGCCATCGCAATCTGTCTTGCCACATTGGGAACAACTTCACCGCTGCTGCTAATAAAAACACCTGAAATACTCACAATAAATTCGTAAATAGGATTAACCACCATTGCGCTGTCCATCCCAGCCAATAATATCATCACCCAAATGGCCCCAAATACATTGACAAAGAGATGAATAGATGCCGCTTTTTTTGCCGTTGTCGAGGTACCGATACAGGAAATCAGCGCTGTCACGCAGGTTCCAATATTTGTCCCAATTAGTATCGGAATACAAATTTGAATCGCTCCCGTGCCGCCGATGCTGGCAAAAACACCAGAAAGGGCCAAGGCCTGGAGCAAACCGATGGATGCACTACTGCTTTGAATAACACCGGTGATCAGTGTCCCAATCAGAACCCCTAACAGCGGATTTGTACCATAAGTTGAGAGCAGGTAGATGAAATCTTCACTTTCCCGCAAGGGCTCCATCGCTGCTGACATAGCGGCAATCCCAAAAAAGAGAATCCCAAAACCAAGAACAATACTCCCTATGTCGCGGTTCTTTTTTTTGGAACTAAAGAGCGTAATTAATGCCCCAAAGCCAATGAAAACTGGTGCCAATTCCGTCACATTAAAAGCGATCAGCTGAGCTGTCACGGTTGTTCCGATATTAGCCCCTAAAATAACACCCGCCGCCTGGGTTAACGTCATCAGGGCAGCATTGACAAAGCCCACAACCATAACCGTCGTGGTGCTGGAACTCTGGACTATCATGGTCACTACGGTCCCCACTAATATCGCTTTGACCTTATTGTTGGTTAAAACTTCCAAAAGTTTTTTCATTTTTGTTCCGGCAACAGTTTTCAAGCCTTCGCTCATCATGTGCATTCCAAAAATAAATAACCCCAATCCTCCAAAGAGGCCGATCAGCATCTCTAACGTCATTTTTTCCTCCAAAAATTTCAAAAATGAGACAGCGTCCCGAGTATTTCCAGACTTCGGACAACCCTCAAACGGTTTGAGTTAATCCAAATTTTCGCCCTTCATAATTAAAGATTAGACCACATTGTGCCTAATCTTTAATTACCTCGATTCACTAGGGTAACTGTCTTTTTTTTGTTTTTCTACTTTCTTAATCTATATTTAACAGTATTTTAACACTAAGTTTACATAATGAGAATCTTTTTTTATTTTTTTGTAAATAATTTACATGAATTTAAGCAAAGCTCAGTTTAATGTTACCCTAGTTAATTGTTGTAACCCATTTCAATTTGTGATTAATACAAATAAAAACTTGACAGCTTGTTTTCTTTTTGATATCCTTCATTTTAGTTTACAAATTAATACTAAAGGCATTGATAAAAGAATAAATCAGCGAGTCAATGGTTTAAAGCGAACAGATGGTGGTGCAAGATCTGTAATTAAACTCTCTGAATGGCACTTTTTGAGCTGCAACTAATTTGATTTGATCAGATGGTTGACGTGAAATTCGTTATATAAGTAAGGTGGTTTGCCTGATGGCAGACAACTTGGGTGGAACCGCGGTTATACCGTCCCTTGTTTTAAAACAAGGGACGGTTTTTTTATTTTGCGTACAAGCTACTACTAAATACAATTATCAGGAGGAAAAAAATGTCAGAATTCACAATGGCTGAAATTGTCAGTCTTGCAAAAATGAGGGGAATTATCTTCCCCGGTTCAGAAATATACGATGGTCTTGCCAACAGTTGGGATTACGGTCCGCTGGGTGTTGAAATGAAGAACAACGTCAAAAAAGCCTGGTGGAAAAAATTCGTTCAGGAGTCCCCCTACAATGTAGGTCTGGATGCAGCCATCCTGATGAACCCAAAAACCTGGGTCGCATCGGGTCATGTCGGTGGCTTCAATGATCCGCTAATGGATTGCAAGGCCTGTCAGTCCCGTTTTCGGGCTGATAAACTGATTGCCGATTACTATTTTGAAAAGGGTGAAGATGTGATTGTCGATGCCTGGTCCAATGAAGAAATGAAGGCTTTTATTGAAGAACATCAGATTGTCTGTCCCGAATGCGGTAAAATGGATTACACCGATATCCGCCAATTTAACCTGATGTTTAAAACCTTCCAGGGCGTTAATGAAGATACCGCCAGCGAAATCTTCCTGCGACCGGAAACAGCCCAGGGTATTTTTGTCAATTTCAAAAATGTTCAGCGCACCACCCGTAAAAAAGTGCCATTTGGGATTGCTCAGGTTGGTAAATCCTTCCGTAATGAGATTACACCTGGTAACTTTATTTTTAGAACCCGAGAATTTGAACAGATGGAACTGGAATTCTTCTGTGCTCCTGGTACGGATCTGGAATGGTTTGATTACTGGAAAGCCTTCTGTAAGAAATGGCTGTTTGATCTGGGTATGAAAGATGAAAACATCCGCTTCCGGGATCATGAGCAGGAAGAACTTTCCCACTACAGTAATGCCACCACCGATGTGGAATTCCGCTTCCCGTTTGGCTGGGGCGAGCTTTGGGGCATCGCCGACCGTACCGATTTTGACTTAACCCAGCACCAGAACCACTCGGGAAAAGACATGAAATACATTGATCCTGTTACCAATGAAAAATACATCCCTTATTGTATCGAGCCCTCTCTGGGTGCCGACCGGGTTTTCCTGGCTTTCCTATGTAATGCAATGGAAAAAGAAACGATAACCAGCGGCGACAAAACCGAAGAACGAAACGTCATGCGGATTCATCCCTTCCTTTCCGCTTACAAGGCAGCGGTTTTACCGCTCTCTAAAAAATTAAGCGACAAGGCTATGGAAATTTCCACCCTGCTGTCGAAATACTTTATGATTGAATATGATGAAGCCGGCAGCATCGGCAAGCGTTACCGCCGGCAGGACGAAATCGGCACACCTTTCTGCGTCACCGTCGATTTTGATACCCTGGACGACGAATGCGTCACCCTGAGAGACCGTGACACCATGGATCAGGTCCGCGTGCCCATCGCTGAAGTGGTTGATTATATTTCCCAAAGGATTGATTTTTAACGTATTAGAACTATCGTAGTACCGACAATTGTTATATCATGGTTTACGCATCGGGGCGAACAGGTTGATAAACCGATCCGATGCCGCAGTGAACAACAGATTAATAATTAGTCGGTATGTGTCTTTCAGCATAAACTATTTTACAATTTGCTGTTGTTACAAAAAAACGTCCCCTGTTCGAAATTTTCGAACAGGGGACGTTTTTGAGTGACAAATTTGACTAATTATCGATTGATATGCGGCTGATTAGGATTCTTTAATCGCCAATACGTCTTGAGGACATGCATCGACACAAATACCGCAAGCGATACATTTTGAAGGAACATCCCGGTCTTCTGATTTAACCAGTACGCCAAATGGACATGCTTCGACACATTTTCCACAGTTTACACATAGTTTTTTACTGATCATGTATACGCCTTTAGCGTTCTGAGTGATTGCACCGGCTTCACATGCTTTAGCACATTTACCACATTGTACACATACCAAAGTTTTTGGGCTGCCATCTTCTTTTTCGGTAATTTTAATACACGATAATTCTGAAACGGGTTCTTTGTAGAATGCGTTTGCACATGCTAACTCACATCCTAAACACTTTACACATGCTGCCTGATCTGCTACGACTACTTTTTTCATTGTTACTCCTCCTTAAGGACAATCTGATCTGAAGATCAAATTTATGTTTAAATTTTTTCAACTGATTTTCATTCTACTTTTAAAGCTAATAATTGTCAACCTAATCCGTAATTTTTATAGGTATTTCTGGCGCTAAGCTGTTTATGCGCTTCCTACTGATAAAATATTACAGCTCTTTACCAGTACTCTTTCTAAATAAGGTTAAATTTTTATCAATTAATTCCCTACATTAAAAAAGCTCTCCTGAATTGGAAAGCTCCTTTTGTGTCTTAAGAATGCTGTTTCAGTTTTTCAGTCTGATCACTGGTGACCAGGGCATTGATCATTTCATCGATGTCGCCGTCCAGGAAGGCATCCAGCTGATAGACGGTCATATTGATACGATGATCGGAGATGCGACCCTGGGGGAAATTGTAGGTCCGGATCCGTTCGCTGCGGTCTCCGGTGCCGACCTGGCTTTTCCGGTTTTCGGCAATTTCACTTTGTTGCTTCTGCTGTTCAATTTCATAAAGTCGGGCTTTTAGAATCTTCAGAGCCTTATCTTTATTTTTCAGCTGAGACTTTTCATCCTGACAGGTTACTACCATCCCGGTGGGGATATGGGTGATACGAACCGCGGAATCGGTGGTGTTAACACTTTGTCCGCCGTTACCGGATGATCGATAGACATCGACTCGCAGATCATTGGCACCAATTTCAATTTCAACATCTTCGGCTTCTGGCAAAACTGCTACCGTGGCAGTTGAAGTATGGATCCGGCCGCCTGATTCAGTGCTGGGGATCCGCTGGACCCGATGAACGCCACTTTCATATTTCAGGCGACTGTAAACACCGGTGCCTTCGATGGCAAAAATGATTTCCTTGATCCCCCCAATATCAGGAATACTGGAACTCATGATTTCGCTTTTCCAACCCTGACGTTCGGCATAGCGGGTCAACATTCGGAAGAGATCACCGGCAAACAAGGCCGCCTCACTACCACCGGCGCCGGCCCGGATTTCGACAATAACATTCTTATCATCATTGACATCTTTAGGGAGAAGTAGAATTCGCAATTCCTCTTCCTGTTCCACCCGTTTTTTTGAAAGTTCATCCAGCTCCGCTTCGGCCATTTCTTTGAAATCTTTTTCCAGTTGTTTATCTTCCAACATCTCTTTGGTGTCATCAATCGCTGACAAGGTCTCGGAAAACTCATTGTATTTTTGTATAATCGGTTCGATGTGGGAATGTTCTTTCATTAGCTTTCGCCACTGATTCTGATCGCCGATGATCTCGGGATCACTGATCTTTTCATTTAATTCAGCATACTTTTCTGCTAAAAAATCTAACTTATCTAACATAGTGCTCCTTATTCTTTATTTAATAGGTTAGGCAATTACATAACTGCCGTGAGCTTCGCTGCCGGTTGCAGAAACCAACATCAAAGCACAATTCTTGTTCGAAATTTATATCTAAAATGTCTGTTTGGGGCTATTCGAACTGAAAGGCTTCTTTCCATTCATCGAAGAAAAAGACGGCCAGGGTTCCGGGACCGGAATGGGTTAAAACCGTTGAGCCCAGGGGAACTATTTTAAAACGGTCAGTATCAAATCGCTTTCCCGCCATTTTTACGAACAGCTCCACCAGTTCCAGGTTATCAGCATGGCTGATGCCGATGGTTTGCCGATTGATCTGGTTACCGTTTGCTTCCAGGTAATCGACCATTTTCTTGATCAGCTTTTTTTCGCCTCTGACCTTATCAATTTGTTGCAGCTCGCCGGTTTTACTGACTTCGAGCAGGGGATTAATGTTGAGCATATTACCGATAATGGCCGTTCCTTTATTCAGTCGGCCACCCCGATACAGGTATTGCAGATCTGTGACCGTAAAAACATGTTTGACATGATCGCTATAATAATTAATCCGCTTAATCAATTCAGCCATGCTGGCACCCTCAGCTGCGGCTTTGGCAGCACCATAAACAATGTGCCCCAGACCGTAGCATACTGCTTTGGTATCGATGACTTTAAAGATCGCCTCAGGATATTTTTCGTTTAGATCCCGTTCTGCCAACGCTGCCGCCTGATAGGTCCCGGACAACCCGCTGGAAAAAGCCAGATAAATAAAGGGTTGCGCTTCGACTATCAGTTCTTCAAACCGTTTATAAAAATCGCCATAGGGAATCTGCGATGTTTTATAGCGCACACCTTTTCGCATATTGTCACAAACCACTTCGGATGATATGTCAATCCCATCGCGGTAAGTCGTTTCATTTTCGACGACGTAAACCGGCATGATCTCAATATCATATTTTTGTTGATCAGTTTTTAGAATATCACAGGCAGAATCGGTGATGATTTTGATCGTCATTCTTATGTCCTTTCCCACTTGATTTTAGGCATTTATTTTGAGCATTTATTTGAATAACTATTTTATCATAGTTTAGTCATTTTTCAAAAACAATTCTTGGGCATATTCTCGGGGATCAGCAAACAGTACCCGACCTTTGTTTTCCAGATAATCAATCAGCCGATTGGTATCCAGGTTAATAATCAGTTCATCTGGGAAGTCAATGGCATCCAAAACCTTGTCGACGTAAGGAAAATCACCGATGTCTGTGGCAAAATGAGTATCACTACCAATAATAATCGGAATGTCAAGCTCTTTACAGCGGTTGGCGATCCATTCGCAGTTGGGTTTGGAACCTTTTCGGATAAAAAAGGAGCCATTGTTGATTTCGATCATGGTATTGTGCTTTTTGGCATCCTGAAGGATTGCCTCATAATCGAGTTCATAGGTGGGATTGCCAAGATGGCAGATAAAATCGATATGAGGATTGGCTATGGCGCCCAATACGGCGCTGGTATTGAAAGTTTTGGACTGGGGTTTAAAGGTCGGGGTATGGAGAGATGCCGAAATAATTTCCAGCGATTTGATAAAGTCCATGGGAATGTCCGTATTCCCGTCGGCATCGATGATATTACTCTCAATCCCTTTGAGTACTTTAACATTGTTTATTTTTCCGGGAATCACCTTGTAATTTGCAAAAAATAAGGGGGTCGGCGCTCCCGGCAAGGCCGGCCCATGTTCGGTGATGCAGATCAGCTCCAGATTTTTTTTGGCCGCGGCATCAACCAATTCCAGGATGGTATTGTAGGCATGCCCGCAGGCCAGAGTGTGGGTATGGGCATCTAAAACGTAATTTCTCATTTCTTAATCTCTTTTCTTTTACTTTATTGACTGGCTTTGATAAATAGCTGTCCGGGGTTTCTCAGCCAGTTTACTGCTGTTCTTCCAGTTTTTTCTTTGCTTCCCGTTTTTCCACTTCGAGATCATTTTGATGAGCAACCCGATCACAAAAAACCTGGGCTGAATGATAACCATATTGTTTAGTACGATTATTGATAGCAGCTGTTTCGATAATGCAGGCCAGGTTTCGTCCGCCGGAAACGGGAATCATTACTTCCGGAACTTCAATTCCCAATATATCCAGGGTTTGTTCATCCAAACCCAGGCGATCATAGGGGGATCGTTCATCCCAATTTTCCAGGCGGATGACCATGTCTATTTCAACATCTTTTTTGACGGCTCTGGCCCCATATAGAGTTTTAACATCAATGATGCCAATACCCCGGATTTCCATAAAATGTTGCAGTAATTCCGGAGCAGTCCCCATTAAATGACCGTCCCGAATTCGTTTGACTTCAACCACATCATCGGCAATCAGACAGTGGCCGCGCTTGACAATTTCCAGTGCCGTTTCGCTTTTACCGATCCCGCTGGGCCCGGTAATCAAAACCCCGACCCCAAAAACCTCGACCAGTACGCCATGCAAACTGATCCGGGGGGCTGATAGCTGATCAATATAATTGACCAGGTCATAAAATAGGGTGGTCGTATGTTCCTTGCTCTTTAACAGGGTTCGACCATATTTTTGAGCCGCATCCACAAACAGATGGGTTTCATCCAGATCCCAACAGACAATAAAACAGGGGAATTCGTAGGAGAAAAAGTCGTCGATCTTCTGTTCTCTCACTTCTGGATCCAAATCCAGTAAATAGGCGACTTCCACCTTACCAATCACCTGGACCCGATTGGAATCAAAATGCTGATAATAACCATGGAGCTGCAAGCCCGGTCGATTGATCCCGCTGTTGACCAGGTTCAGTTCCGTAGATTTATAATAAATTTTTTCAAGTTTGATTTCTTTACAGAAATCGTCTAAATTTACTTTTCCATTCATGCTTCTTTTATCTCTTTTCATCGATTTACTGCTGATTAATTTACTCAAGTTATTCTACCTCAAAGTTTCCATTGATAAAAGTATTTTTATTTCTTCTTATTAAAAAAATCGAGTACCGCCTGGGCTGTTTTCACCTGCATCCCAGGGGCTGACATCAGTTCTTCCAGGGTTGCTTTTTTAATTTTATCGACCTGCCCAAAATGGGCCATCAGGGCTTCCCGCCGCTTTTTGCCGACACCGGGAATTTCCTCCAGTTGGGAAGCCAGCATTTCTTTTTTTCTTAAAATCTGGTGATATCCCAGGGTGTAGCGGTGCACCTCTTCGGATATTTCAAACAGAAAAACACCCAGTGGAGTGGCTTTTTTAATTGGGTATTCGGTACCCTTATGGAAAATTCCCCGCAGGCGGTGGCGGTCGTCTTTAACCAGTCCGCACACCTCGATCTCAACCGGGTACAAGGAAACAATGCTCTCGGCGGCATTCACATGACCAACCCCGCCGTCGATCATCATGATTTCCGGCAACGGTAGAAAGTTGTTAGCCTCCTCAGCTTTCATGGCCCGTTCCATCCGCCTGAAAATCATTTCCTGCATACTGGCATAATCATTCTGCCCTTCCACCGACTTGATTTTAAAGCGGCGGCAGGCTTTCCGGTTCAGCTTGCCATCATCGAAAACTACCATTCCGCCGACATTATTGGTGCCGCTGATATTGGAAATGTCATAGGCTTCAATGCGACTGGGCCGCCGGGTCATTGCTAACAGCTCCTGCAATCCGTCCAAGCGGCTTTTGGAACGGATTTCTTTTTCCCGTTTTTCCAGCAATTGCTGTTTCAGGGCCAGATCGGCGTTGTCTGCCACCATTTCCAGCATTTTTATTTTCTGGCCCCGTTGCGGTGAGTGGACTTCGATTTTTTTACCAGCCAGCTCGCCCAGCCATTCTTCAATGACTTGTTTATCTTCCAGGGCTTCCTTTAAAATAATTTCCCGGGGGATAAACCCGCAACTGGCATAATACTGTTTAACAAAACTTTCCAGCACTTCACGGGGACTCACATCCCCAAGCTCTTCGAGAAAGAAATGATCTCGTCCCATCAATTTGCCTTCCCTAACATGAAAAACCTGGATGCAACCGAGATCGTCGCTCTGCGCCAAACCAATAAAGTCTTGGTCCTGTTTGGTGCTGGAACTGATTTTCTGTTTTTCAATGATATGCTGGATACCGGAAATTTGATCCCGGTATTTAGCCGCTTCTTCATAATTCTGGTTTACTGCGGCAGCGATCATTTTGTCATTCAGATTTTTGATCAGGTCCGGATGTCGACCATTTAAAATGTCCAGAACTGATTGGATATCTCTGGCATATTTTTCTTTGGATACATTTCCCTGACAGGGTGCCTGACACTGGCCGATATGGTAGTTCAGACAGGGACGGCCGGTCTTTTTTCCATAAGCAACCTGACGATTACAGGTTTTTAAGGGGTAAATCTTCAAAATAGCTTCGATGGTATTTTTTACCGCATAAGAACTGGTGAAGGGTCCAAAATATTTGGCGCCATCTTTTTTATATTCCCGAGTCATCAGCATCCGTGGATATTCTTCATTGACAGTCAGCCGAATCCAGGGGTAGCTTTTATCATCTTTAAGCAGAATATTATAGCGGGGATGATGGGTTTTGATCAGATTGCATTCTAAAATCAGGGCTTCCATTTCGGAATCGGTGACAATCGTCTCAATCGTTTCGATATGGGATACCAGAACCACGGTTTTCGTGGCGAGCTGACTGGCCGAATGGAAATATTGCCGCACCCGATTACGCAGATTAATGGCTTTCCCGACATAGATAATCTCGCCATTATTGTTTCGCATAATATAGACCCCGGGGTTTTGGGGCAGATCTTTTAATTTTTCTTTATCATACATAGGGTCAACCTTAAATAAAAATTTTTTTTGGATATATTTGTTTATTCGCCACCTAATTTTGGTATAATAATAATACTTTTTTAAACATCAGATTATTATACAGAAAGGAAGTGTTACCATGTTTGAAAAAATATC
>PGZR01000022.1:0-35577 GCA_002841405.1 Firmicutes bacterium HGW-Firmicutes-4
CATGCCCTCATCATCACGAAAGTATCCCTGGGTTGGCTTCCAGATCGATCGGGAGCCAGGTAAAGAAATTTTAACCGTCGAGCATTTATCAAAAACCATTGATGGTGTAAAAGTTCTTAACAACGTCAGTTTCCGGGTCAATAAGGATGATAAGATTGCCTTTGTGGCAGACAACGAGATTGCCATGACGACTCTATTTAAGATTCTGATGGAAGAAATTGAGCCGGACGAAGGCAGTTTCAAATGGGGCGTCAGTACCACCCAGTCATATTTCCCTAAAGATAACAGTGACTATTTTAATGGCTGTACTCTGAACATCTGCCAATGGCTGCAACAATACACCGAAGAAATCACGGAAACCTATATTCGCGGTTTTCTGGGACGGATGCTTTTTTCCGGCGATGATATTTACAAAGAAGTACAGGTTCTCTCCGGGGGCGAAAAGGTTCGTTGTATGCTGTCCAAAATTATGATGTTCGGTTCAAACGTACTGGTCCTGGATCAACCAACCAATCATCTTGACTTGGAATCGATCACCGCTGTCAATAATGGTCTGATTGATTTCAAGGGTATCTTGCTTTTTGCCAGTCATGACCATCAGTTCATGCAAACCGTAGCCAATCGAATTATTGAAATCAGAGAAGAAGGCGTCATCGATCGTTTATCGACCTATGATGAATTCATCGAATATAAAAAAAAGCTAGTTTAAGATTATCATCGAGCGCACCGCTAATGACAGCAGAGAAGTCTGCCATTAAAAGGTGCGCTTTTTCTTGTATTAAAACCACGGTTCTTTTTTTCTGACAATTAAAGAAAAAAATGTTATAATTCAGCTAAATCATTAGAATGATTTTATCGAGGTGATTCATGGATAACCGGGTATTATTTTCAATCGTTTTATTTGTGTTTTTTATCTTTTATATATTAGCAGGACTTTACATTTTTTTTAAATCTCCCAAAGAACAGATCAATCAGGTTTTATTAACTGCGAGTAACGCTAGAAAGGAAAAACAGGAAAGTAGGACATTCAGTATAATTTCATCAAAAAAAGTATATCAATACCTTTCTATTGCGATGGTTTCTGGTGGGATGCTTAATTTTGTGTCTCAATATCTCATTAGCAAGGAATCCAGCCTTGAGGAAGTTCTGATCCTCAGTGCTATCCTGATCTGTGGTGGCTTGATGATTCAGATTCTGCAAAGACTGAAAGTGTCGGATCAGCGAAAGGACTTTCTTTGTGTATCATTGTTGGCAGTATTGATTCCCATCATCACGCTGCAGTTTAGTGAATTTGGCGCAGTTACGATTTGGGCTTTTCCATTTATTCTGATTATTGCTTTTTTAGTATTCAAAGAGAAACGCCTGCTGGGAATCATGACTGTATCCATTATTACAACTCAGATTATTGTCTGGGTGATGGTGCCGTTAACTTATGTAAAAGTCAGCGGGGTCGACTATTCGGTCAGAATTGGGCTGTTTTCTATTGGGATCTGGTTATGCTATTACATTAACAAATTGTTTTTATCCAGGCTCGATGAAACATCCGAAAAAATGCAGCTTCAGGAACTGATCACTCAAATTTCATCTGATTGTGTGGGCATCAACCAGCAGAATTTTACGGAGAATATCAAATATTTGTTAAAAACGAGCTGCGAGTTCTTTTTAGTCGACCGGACTTATATCTGTTTATTTGACTTGGATCATAAAACATTTTCATGTCTCCAGGATTATTGTCGTCCTGGGATCGAATCCAGTCAAGATCGGATTCAAAATATTTCCATTGATTCCAGCCACTGGCGAATGGAAAAAATTCTGGGTAATGAATTGTTTGTGGCATCAGATATCAGCAAACTTCCGGAATTTGTCAATGCTGAGCTTATTAATATGGATGTTAAGTTTCCTAGATCTCAGCTTATTGCGCCGATTGCCAGCAAAGAAAAAATTATTGGGTTCTGGGGACTTGAGACAGAGACAAGGATACAGGAATGGCAGGATGACCACCTGAATTTCGCCAAAATTATTGCCAACATACTTGGTGATACCATTTCTCGGATCGACGCAGAGAAGGAACTAAGTTACCTGGCACATTATGACGAGATTACCAAGTTGGCAAATCGGAATCTTTTTACCAACTATTTGTATTTTAGTATGGTAAAACAAGAGTTTACCGACACCTATTTAGGGATTATTTTTCTGGATCTCGATTCGTTTAAAACGGTCAATAATACAGTCGGTCATGAAATGGGAGATGAACTGCTTTTTCTGGTTGGGGAAAAGATCAAAAGTTTAGTAGATAAAAGCGACCTGGTTTCCCGTTTCAGCGGCGATGAATTTTTAATCATGATCAGTCATGTAAAAAACAAAGACGAAATGGCAGGGATTGCCGAAAAATTGATGAATCTATTTAATGAGCCATTTATCCTCAAGGGGCAGGAGTTTTTTATGACCGCCAGTGCCGGGATTGCACTCTATCCGATGGATGGCGGAGATCCGGAAGCGTTGATCATGAATGCCGACATTGCCAAATATAAGGCCAAAGAAAAAGGCCGAAATCAATATCTGCTATGTTCTGCTGATATGAAAGAAGCCGTGAATCGTCAGAATCAGCTGACGAATTTTCTCTATCGCGCCCTGGAGAAAGGTGAGCTATTTATCAACTATCAACCACAGGTAAGTCTGAGTACAGGAAAGGTTACCGGTGTCGAGTCACTCTTGCGTTGGCAGCATCCGGAGTTGGGGCTGATTTCGCCGGGGGTGGTGATTCCGCTGGCTGAAAAAACCAGTTTGATTAATCCCATCGGAGAATGGGTGCTTGAAACAGCCTGTCGGCAGAATAAAGCCTGGCAGGATATGGGCATGGAACCGATCCTGATGGCTGTTAATATTTCGGCCAGTCAGTTTAAAAATCCGAATCTGATCAGTCAGATCGAGAGTATTCTCAAAAAAACCGGTCTTAAACCTGAGTATCTGGAAGTGGAAATCACTGAAAGCACCGCAATTTTAGAATTAAGCGAGATTATCTGGAAACTAAATGGATTGAAAAAAATCGGGGTTTCCATTGCCATCGATGATTTTGGAACCGAGTATTCATCTCTGGGTCGTCTAAAAATGCTGCCGTTGGATCGACTGAAAATGGACAAACAGTTTGTCGACGGGATTGGATCCAATCATAAAGATCAGGCTATTGCCAAGGCTATTATCCAGCTGGGCAAAAGTCTTGGTCTGTCGGTGGTGGCTGAAGGGGTTGAGGATGAAAAGCAGGTTTCCTTCTTGAAAACATCCCAATGTGATCTGATTCAGGGATACTATTACTACAAACCACTTGATGCGGCAGCAATTGCGGAAATTCTAAGACAACAGGGTTGAAAATGGGCTGTATATCCAAATTCAACCCATTTTCGAAGCGATTTAGGTCTAAAAAATTAAGTTGAACTAAATTATTTGCTGTTTTTATTTTTAAATCAGCGACTGCTTTGTTGATTTTCTAACAATTTGTACGACGTTCGTAAACTTAAAATTTACAAAATCAAGAGTTTAGTTTATAATTGAATAAATTAGATGAATCTGATCGAGAGGCTAAAAATGGACAAAATAGAAGTAAAACAACTGGCTGAAGACTTTATCGCAAACTCAACCGACAACCAGATCAAGATGGATAGCAAAGCGCCCCCTGATTTAGTTGGCGAGAAAATCTACGACGCCCCAATTTTCGGGTTTGGCGATGCCAGTGACGATGTATTTGCGATTCTTAAGGAACCTGATGTGATCGGCTGTCACTTTCGGTATCCCCGGGAGTGGTTGCCTACAGCGCAAACCGTAATCTCCTTTTTTCTGCCCTATAGCGAGGCGGTAAAAGCCAGTAACCGGGAACAGAAAATCTGGCCTTCATGGGGATGGCTGGTTGGACGGGTTGAAGGCCACCGGTTATTACGAGCCCTGTTGTTAGATCTTGAAATGCATTTGAAAAAAGCCGGCTATGCGACAATTGTACCATCCATGGATAAAAAATTTTTCAGTATAACAGAACCGATTGAAGAGCTCTGCGGTGAACCTCTGGCATTTACCAGTAACTGGTCAGAACGGCATATTGCCTACCTCTGCGGATTAGGTACCTTTGGTTTATCTAAGGGGCTGATCACTGAAAAGGGAATTGCGGGAAGATTTGGCAGTCTGGTCACGGAGCTGCCGTTAGAACCCAATCAGCGCCCTTATGGAATTTATAATGCCTATTGCACTCAATGTGGCGCTTGTGTCAAACAATGCCCAGTGAAAGCTATTTCCATCGAAAGCGGGAAAGACCATCGACTCTGCAGCATTTTTCTGGATAAAACTGCGGATAAATTCAGCCCTCGATATGGTTGTGGGAAATGTCAGGTCAACGTCCCTTGTGAAAGTGGTATTCCCGGCCAACATAAATAAAAAAACGAACAAGACAAATATTTACTCTTTTTTCTTAATGCGTTTTGACGATCAATAACATGAGAGTAAGTTAAAAGAAATAAAGATCGCATTAGGCTGAGCAAAAAGAATACAGCCAGTCGATTTAAAGATGGATGGTATAATGTTAACAGAAAAATACGAAAAACTGGAAGAATTGGAAAAAGTTATCGAGTTTACCTATCCAGGCATCACCCTGTTGATTCGCGACAGTAATTTGGGGGACCTGGGGTCTAAATATAAGGTGGGAATGATATTGAAAGAGTTGGGATTTACCGATGCCAGTTTACGTCGGGGCGGCATGGTTACGACCCATCGTCTGGCAATCCTATCCAACCATTATGCCAATATGCAGGCTTATGAGCATGATACCCATTGGGGATTATGTGTTTTGGAAGCGGGTTCGCATTTCAAAGTTCTGGATGTCTGCACCTGGGGAGATAAAACCCAGATTATCCTGCTTCATTTGCCTGAAAAAGGCTGGGAAGTATTTGATACGGTCGCCACTGATATTGATCAGCAGGTTGTGGAAATCGTCAGAGAAGGATTTGAACATTGTCTCGAACTTCCACCCATTCCTGAGCTTGCTACTGAGAGTTGGCTTAACCGATGCCATTATCCGATTGGCATGTCTGAAGCTGGAGAATATTTCGCCCTCAGTACGGACTAAAGCAAATATGATGCTTACACGAATCGCGAGAAACGCCTTTGCAGGAAGATCTCGCGATTTTTTTAAGCAAAATTATAGAACCCCAATCAGAGTCATGATTCGAGGACCGAGTTTGGGGTAGATACTAATAAATGGCAGCATCGTTGGGAATACTAGTGATTTGAATAAATCAGCGCCGGTCGGTTTGGTATGAATACAAGGTAGATGGGGTGAGCAGATTGGATGATCAAAATGCAAGACTATTAGGAGATAAAGAATCATTTTTTGAAGCGCTTTTTCGAAATAATCAGGAGATTATGCTTCTGATTGATCAAGACACGCTTGAAATTAAAGACTGCAATTGGTCAGCCTGTTTGTTCTATGGTAAAACCCGCGAGGAGATGATTACCTATAAAATCACTCATTTCAATTGTCTCAGTGAAGATCAGCTTAGAAAAGAAGTGGAGCAGGCCAAAAAAAGCGAACGCAATCAGTTTTATTTTAAGCATCGTGGAGGCAATGGAGAAATCAGAGACGTGGAGGTTCGATCAAGCCCCGTCGCTTTGGAGGGCAGAAATTACTTACTCTCGATTGTTGTGGATATCACCGGATTGCAGATCGACAGTCATGCATTGCAAAAAGAGAACACGGTGCTGGAAAAACGGGTGGCAGAACGCACCTATGCCCTGAAGGAGCTTAATGATCAGTTAATCACCGCCAAAGCAGAATTAGAGCGGGAGATGCTTTTTATCAAGGCGCTGTTTGAAAGTATTCCAGGTTATCTTTATGTCTACGACGAAGCCGGAAAACTGATTAAATGGAATAAAAAGCATGAAGAAATGACTGGTTATTCTGACCAAGAATTAGCCCAGATGATGATAGATCAGTGGTTTGAAGGTGATGATCTGGTCAGAGTTATGGCAGCTGTGGATGATGTATTCAAAAAGGGGTATGCCGAGGTCGATGCGAATCTCATTACCAAAGGCGGAAAAAAACTTCTGATTCGTTCCAATGGGGTGGTCATGACCCTTGACGGCAAGAAATATTTTACCGGGGTAGGTATCGACATTACCGCAAGCAAACGCCTGGAAGCGGAATTGGCAAAGAAAAGTAAACTACTTGAAACAACTTTGGTTTCCGTCGGGGATGGGGTCATCTCCTGTGATAAGGAGGGTCATGTTTTGTTCATTAACCGGGTGGCAGAAGAACTATCCGGCTGGACAAAAAATGACGCAATTGGGAAACCAATCGAAACCGTATTTAATATCATCAACGATATTAACCGGGAAAAAGCTGGAAATATTGTTGCTGAAGTGATTGACACAAAAGAAATTCACGAGTTGGATAATCATACTCTGCTGATTGCCAGGGACGGCAGTGAGCGAACCATTGAAGACAGTGCTGCTCCCATTATTGATGAAAACGGGGATGTGCTCGGGGTAGTTCTGGTATTTCGGGATTACACTGAGAAAAAGCAGAAACTTGACCAGATTGAGTACTTAAGCTATCATGATCAACTTACTGGGCTTTACAATCGGCGGTTTTATGAAGAAGAACTTTGTCGAATGGATACGCCAAGAAATTTACCTATGTCACTGATCATGGGGGATGTCAATGGGCTGAAACTGGTAAATGATAGTTTTGGACATGTCATGGGGGATGAGTTATTAAAAAAGGCCGCTGCGACGATTACCAAAGCCTGTCGCGCCGATGATGTGGTAGCAAGATTGGGCGGTGACGAATTTGTTGTGCTGCTACCTAAAACAGATCAAGTTGAAGCGGAACAAGTTATCGCACGCATTGAAGATCTGGCTAAAACTGAAAAAGTCGGTACGGTAGAACTTTCAATATCATTTGGTTTTGAAACAAAACTGGATGCAGAAGAGGATATCCAGCGGATTTTTAAAAGAGCTGAAGACTATATGTATCGTCGTAAATTGACCGAAAGCCTGGGAATGCGGAATAAAACAGTCGGTATGGTGATCGAAACCTTATTTGATAAATACCAGAAGGAAATGTTCCATTCAGAACGAGTCAGCAGATTATCAGCTGAAGTTGGAACTAAAATCGGACTCAATTCCAAGGATTCCCATGATCTTCAGACCGCCGGTCTGATGCACGATATTGGTAAGATCGGAATTGCTGAAGGAATTCTCGATAAATCGGAAAAACTGAGTGAACAGGATTGGATTGAAATACGGCGTCATCCCGAAATTGGGTATCGAATTTTGAGTTCCGCCAACGAATTTGCCGAAATAGCGGATCATATTCTGGAACACCATGAACACTGGGACGGCAGCGGCTATCCCAAAGGACTGAAAGGCGAAGAAATTTCCTTAGAAGCTCGGATAATTGCCATTGCTGATGCCTATGATGCGATGACAAAGATGCGGTTGCATATGAATGATCTCACGGTTGAAGAAGCCATTGAAGAAATCAACCGATGTTCAGGCACCCAGTTTGATCCGGAAATTGCCAGGGTTTTCATAAATATGATTGAAAATGAAAATTAGAATAAATTAGCCAGGAAGTTAACCCGACCGATCCGTTTTGCGATGTGGTCGGGTTAATTGTGTTTCTTCAGATTGCGAAGATTCTGAAACATAACACCGAAGGTTTCGTGTTTTACTTCAGTGGGGTCAAATTTAAGCAGCATAAAGGTGATCTGTACACAAAAACCGATGGCAAAAGCCGAAATCACTGTACCTAAGCCAACCATCCCGCCCAATAACCAGCCAATCAGGACAACGCTGACTTCCAGAATACCGCGGCACAGGCCCACTGGTAGACCGGTTTTTCGGGTTACCGCCACCATCAGGCTGTCCCGGGGACCGGCGCCAAAGGCAGAAGAAATGTAAAAGTAGGTTCCCAGTGAAATGATAAAGAGACCAAGAATAAGCACCAGGGTTCCAATCCAAAAATTATTAAAAAGCGGGATGAAGTCTAGAATAAGAATGAGATCCATAAAGAGACCAATCATAAACATATTGAAAATGGTGCCTAATCCAATTTTTTCGCCTAACAAAAAGACGATGACAACAATAATGGCACCCACCGCTGTATTTACCAGCCCAATACTGACCCCAAGAGTTTGACTGATCCCACTGTGTAATACCTCCCAGGGAGCATAACCGATATTTGCCCGCATGGTCACAATGATCCCTAATCCATAAAGAAAAAGCCCGAAGTTCAACTTTAAAAATCTTAAAATGTAGTTAGTCATTATGCCCTCCTAAAACGAATAAGTTCTAGTATAACACAGAATCAAGGGTGGTTAAAGCCCGAATTTTTAAGGCACTGTATTTTACCAAATCTGAAGATTTGCTGTTTTGCTGTCTTGAAAATGTGGTATACTAAAACCAGCAAAATAGAACAGATGGAGCATCGCGCTTCGGGAGGTTAGAGATGAAAGTAATAGGCATTAATGGAAGTCCTCATGGAGAAGGAAATACGTTTACGGCACTGAGTATTGCCGGTGAAATTTTTGCTCAGGAAAGCATTGAATTTGAAATTTTCAATGTTGGCATGAAAGCCGTACAGGGCTGTACTGGCTGTAATGCTTGCGGCAAGAATAAAAATGAACAGTGTATCTTTACTAAAGATTTTGTTAATGAAGGCATTCAAAAGATTAAAGAAGCCGATGGTGTTATTTTTGCCAGTCCTGTTCATTTTTCAGGGATAAGCGGAAATATGAAGTCGTTTCTGGATCGGGCTTTCTATGTGGCGGGAGCCAACGGTGGGCTTTTTCGTCATAAAGTTGCTGGTGCCCTGGTGGCGGTCAGACGTTCTGGAGGGGTAGCAACCATCGACCAATTGAATCACTATATTACCTATTCGGAAATGGTGATGGCAACCGGAAACTATTGGAATGTCATTCATGGTCGAACTGCTGGTGAAGCATCCCAGGATACTGAAGGCGCCCAGACCATTGAGGTCACTGCTGCTAATATGGTCTGGCTGATGCGGCTCATTGAAAACGGCAAAGGTGTAGTTGCTGAGCCAAATCCCTTTAAAAAGGTATATATGCATTTTGTCCGATAGGTAATATCGTTTCAGCCAATAAAAAAACACGTTCAACGTGTTTTTTTATTGGCTATTTAAATATCATGAAAACAGGTCCGATGCCACCATCGATATCGATTCGATGAGGTGCAGATTTAGATCCGGTTCCGGTTTCCGAAATCTTTTGACCATTAATGGTAATCGGGCCGAGACCCTGGTCTGCAGTGATAAAATAATCATCAACATTGGCATTGATGTCCAGACTAGTCTGGCCGACACCACAGTCGATTTCCAGATTCCCGGTAACGATCCCCTGAATATTGATCAGACCGACGCCGCCGTTAATTTCAAAATCATTGAGTAGAACATCGGTAAAATGAACCGCGCCGGCACCGCCGCTGAGTTTACCAGAATTTGCTTGGAGCTGATCGGCCACAATTTCGCCGGCACCCTGTTTGATGGTTAGTTCATCAGCGCTCAAGTGGGACATTTTAGCGCGACCGGCACCGATCTCAAGTTCCATTTTTTTCAAGATGGCATCTCTGGGAATAGTAACCACAAGGTCAGGCATGTGATCCTTGCCGATCAAATTAGGCATAATATTGATACTACCTTTATCTTCGATCACAAGTTTGCCATTATCAAGGGTGGCACTTAGACTTTTAGGGATATCAGACCCTTCAACCCGAAAGACATTTCCCGTTTGCAGGGTAATATTGCCGGCATTAAAATTAACAAAAACTGAATCCAGTTCGCCGGTGAAATCCTGTTGAAAGTTGTCAGTACCTTGTTCCTTGATTTGGGTACTGTTTTCAATCAGACCAAAACCTTTCATAATAGCGACGCCGCCATTGACAATGCTGGAAATGATCCCCAATGCCAGCACCAGACCAAAGGCGATGGCCAGGTATTTAATCCAATTTTGATTGGTATTCATTTGACTTCTGTCCCCCCAAAGATATTCGTGCTGTTGATGTAAACAGTCGGTGGATTCTCGCCTAATGGTCGGTTGGTCTTATTTGAGGCCCCGCCGAAAATCGGCGTGGTGGACATTTCTACCCGAACATTGCTTGGCATCAGCATGTCAACACCGCCAAAGACTGCAGTGGCGGAGATATAAATGTCTTCATTAATGATGGCCTGGCGTAAATCAAGGGAAACGCTGCCAAAAATCGCAGTCAGGCTGGCACCGTGAAATTCTTCCCCCGGAAAGTTGATTTCCTGACCACCAAAGACCGCTGAATAATCCGGAAGTCCATCTTTAGTCATGCCCTGAATCAGTTTGGCATTCTTACTAAGTCGATCTTTAAACATTATGCTCAAACCGATGGCAATAATAATGATAGGAAAGATTAAATCGCCCAGCAATGCGCCGTTAAAATAGCCTTGGGCGGAAATAAATAATAAGACCCCAATCCCCAAACCGATGGTATTCCAAAGCTGTAAGCCATTTTGCACCATACTGATGGCACAAGGAATAATGATAAACAAGGTCCACCAGCCGGCGAAAAATAATTCAAAATTCCACAGGCCAAAGACATTTCCGGCAAATCCAAGACCGATAGCGACCAATAAAAGACCCCATAACAGGTTACCAACTCGATTTCTCATTTTTCTCTCCTTATTTCACAATTTGCTTTATTATATCATGCATCACGAAAAATTAAAATTCTTCTGTGCTAATTTCTAAATCAAAATAAACTGATTTGGAGGAGTTATTGTAATTGACTAAATGAAAACGGGTGGGTAAAATAGTAGATGGGAATTCAGTATCACTAAACGATATAAAAACGGGACGTTTTATTACATCAAGATTTAAAGTAAAACGTGACACATAAAGGAAGGCCTTTGATAGGTGGAGGAAACGAAAATGGGATTAGAAAGCGTTTTATATAAATGTGACAAAGGTGTGGATCTTAAACAATTGCGACTTAAGCCCTGGGCTGTGGCGTCTGAAGTGATGGGCCGGTTTAAAAAAACTAATCAGATTCATCGCTGGTTTTTAGAGAATATTCAAAATGGGGTTGATGACAGTCGATTTTATCTGGTCGATGAATACCAGTTTAAAAAACTCTACAAATTGTGCACCACGGTGGAGAGTAATCCTGAACGTGCCGAAGAATTATTGCCTACGCTAAAGGGTTTTGATATCGGAAGTGCTAAATATGATGCTGTTTATTTTGAAAATCTGAGTAAGGTGCTCATTATTCTGGGGTACATTAATAATACCTTTGACTTTGAAAAAAATGAACTGGTTTATAGCAGTTCACATTAGGGAAAAATAGATAGAGATAGTTGTTCGTTGCAGAACCAGCTGGAGTATATTTCAGCTGGTTTCTTAGGTTGGAAAGGAAGATATCGTGACAAGAGTTAAATTTAAATTAAACTAAAATAATTCTAGACGATGATGACAATCTTAAGGCAGCAGTATAATATAAAACAAAAAATAATATTGAGTTTACTAAAAATTTCATATATAATGTAAACTATTATTAAATTATTCTAATTGAATACCCTGGCTATGAAGAGTAACAGCACGAATCATTAAATGGTTTAGAGGAACAATTATTCAATGCAAAGTAGGTGAAGAAAAAAGAATTGTTTTCAAGTTATCGTAAATAAAAAGGAGGAAAAAATGGAACATAAAAAAAGTTTGCTGTCAAGAATACTAGTGACAGTCGTTCTGCCGATGGCGTTGATATTTTGTGTGACGGCAGGGATTGCAATGACTGTTATTAATCAGAAATTTGATCACTTTGGGGATATTCAAAATATTCTGATACTGATTTTTGCCGTTGGTTTAGCGGCGTTGGTAGGCATCACTGTCATAGGTGTGAAGGGAACATCGAACCGTTTGACGCAGCTGGTCGAGGCAGCCAAGCGGCTCGCTGATGGTGAAGCTGAAGTAGTGATTCAAGCAGAAAATCCCCAGGATCAGCTGGGTGAAGTTGCTTACGCACTGTCCGGTATTGCACAGAATATCAGATTTCAGTCAGAAACGGCTGTGAAATTGGCTAAGGGAGACTTGTCAGCAACAATCATGCCATTATCGGATAAGGACGTGATGGGTAACAGTTTGCTGGAAATCCAGTCGTCCATTAAAATGGTCAATGATTACCTGATCCAACTGCCTGAACTCATGGAAAAAGAAGAAAATCTCGATAAAAATCTGGAAACAAATATGTCTGGCGACCATAAAAAAGGAATACAGCAGGTCAATCAGGCGATCCAAATAGTAGCCGATAAGCGAGATTTCTTTCAGGCAATTCTTGATGCAATGCCATACCGGATTACCGTTGTCGATACCAATTTGAAATGGACATTTATTAATAAAACCCTTCAGGATCTAAGAATGGCTACCGGTCGTGAAGGAACTCGAGAGTCGATTTACGGTGATGATTGTTGTAAATCAAATCTGGAGATCTGTAAGAATGAGGATTGCGGCGTCAAGGCTTACCGAAAAACGGGCCGAATTGAATTTCCTTTTGAATATCGTGGCGGGCATTATCGCATGGATACGACGCCGATTATCGATAAACAGGGCCAAACTATTGGTTATGTCGAAACTTCGTTTAATACCACTGCGACTATGAGTGTTAGTAAGTATTCAGAAATAGAGATAAATCGACTGGCTGAAAATTTAAGACGTTTATCTGCTGGAAATCTGGACTTTGACATGGATATTCAGGAACCAGATGAGTATACTGGTGAAGTTTACGAACAGTTCAGAGCCATAGAAATAAATCTTCGCGAGGTCAAAAACTCCATTGATAACCTCATCGGTGATGCCATCATCCTGACAACCGCGGCCATGCAGGGAGATCTGGATGTTCGGGCAGATGAAGCTAAGTTTAGCGGATCCTGGCAGGAACTAATCGGCGGCATGAATGGCATACTTGGTGTCATGGCAAAACCAATGGAAGAGGTTGCCCATGTAATGGATGCCATCGCCAACGGAAACCTTGATGTAACAGTTGATGGTTATTACCAGGGCAGCTTTGATGTCTTGAAGCAGGCTGTCAATGAAATGGGAAGTAACTTTAAAACTATTGTGACAGAGATTTCGACGGTTACCAGAGAAATAAGCAATGGGAACCTCAATTTGGAAAATGTCAGTTCCTTTGGTGGCGATTTCAACGCGATTTCTGACGCACTCAATACTATTATTGCGACATTAAACTCGTTGTTGGGTGATATTAATCATGCCGCTGAGCAGGTTAATGCCGGAGCGAATCAGGTATCTGACAGCAGCCAAGCCCTAGCCCAGGGTTCAACTGAACAGGCCAGCTCGATCCAGGAACTGACGGCTTCGATTACCGAAATCGCTGACCAGACCAAGAATAACGCCGTCAACGCCAACAAGGCCAGAGAACTGGCTACCGATGTTATGGGTAACGCGGACAAAGGAAACCATCAGATGACCGAGATGCAGCAGTCGATGGTGGAAATCAACAAGTCATCGGAAGACATTTCCAAGATTATCAAGGTCATTGATGACATTGCCTTCCAGACCAATATTCTGGCGCTTAATGCGGCTGTTGAAGCCGCCCGGGCGGGACAGCATGGTAAAGGTTTTGCCGTGGTGGCAGAAGAAGTCCGCACCCTGGCCGCTCGAAGTGCTGATGCAGCCAAAGAAACTACCGGCTTAATTGAAGGCTCCATCAACAAGGTGGCAGTCGGGACAAAAATTGCCGATGAAACCGCCAGTGCCCTGGACGAAATTGTTGGCGGAATCGCCAAGGTTAATGATTTAATCGGCAACATCGCTACCGCATCAAACGAACAGGCGACCGGCATCGCTCAGATTAATATGGGTGTTGAGCAAGTTGCCCAGGTCGTTCAGCAGAATTCGGCAACCGCCGAAGAAAGTGCAGCCGCCAGTGAAGAACTCTCCGGGCAGTCGATCTTACTAAAACAGATGATCGACCAGTTCCAGCTGAGATAAGTCAAGCAGTCAAAATAAATGATTAAAAAGACCACCTTGTCATGAGGTGGCTTTTTTTAGAAGGAAGATCACCATGAATCGATTAATTGCGAAACTGATACTTTATACAGAATCAAGCCAGGAGAGCCTGCTAAAGCAGATGGGACAGCTCTATGAACGTTTTTACAGTGGGCTAGAGTCCAAAGAAGAACTGATTGCCGAAAGCTATCGGCAGATAAAAGCGCTGTTGGAAATAGCCACTGATTTTGGCTTTGATCGAAATCTCTGGCATCATTACCTGACGTTTTTACTGATAACCAATGAAAATCCATTTAGTTTAACCTGTGAAAAGGTGGGAAAAAAAGAAGGCAGTGTTAACTATTTTGCCCAAAATGACTGCAAGGTTTTTAAAGAGCTCTTTGATTTTAATTTCACTGAACTGGAATCAGCACTGGGAATTGATTGCTTCACCCGGGTTTCAAATTACCAAGCCATCAAAAAACCGGAATTTATGTACAACCAGAATGTCAGTGAAAAGGTGAAATCGCTGAGTCTTAAATTAGCGGAAGCTGCAAACGCACAAGTATTTTTCGACGAAATCACTCAGTTCTATGGAGAATACGGAGTGGGTATGTTTGGACTGAACAAAGCCTTTCGGATTATTCCCAAATCCGATAACACTGGGGTTATCTTTAACCCCATCAATAACATGGATAAGGTTGTGCTGGCGGATCTGGTGGGATACGAAAATCAGAAACAAAAACTGGTCGAAAATACCAAAGCCTTTGTCGAAGGAAGAAAAGCCAACAATGTCTTGTTGTTTGGCGACAGCGGTACCGGTAAGTCTACCAGTATCAAAGCCATCGTCAACGAATTCTATCATCAGGGATTGCGGATGATCGAAATTTATAAACATCAATTTCGGGATTTATCAAATGTCATTGCCCAGATTAAAAACCGCAACTATCGGTTTATTATCTATATGGACGATCTTTCTTTTGAGGAATTTGAAATTGAATACAAATTTCTGAAAGCGGTTATCGAAGGTGGCGTGGAAACGAAACCGGATAACATTTTGATTTACGCCACCTCAAATCGTCGCCATCTGATTCGGGAAACCTGGAATGACCGAAATGATATGGAAGCAAATGGGGACATCCACCGGTCAGATACGATGCAGGAAAAGCTATCGCTGGTCAATCGTTTTGGGGTTAGTATTTTTTACGAACGACCCAGTCAGAAACAGTACTTTGGCATCGTCGCCGAACTGGCCAGACGGGAAGGCCTGAACATCTCGGAAGAAGTTCTTTCCGGTGAGGCCAATAAATGGGAATTGCAGCATGGCGGAATTTCTGGCCGAACCGCCCAGCAATTCATCAATCATTTACTTTCAATCAGTTCTGAGGATAATTGAACCAATAAATATCAAATAAAATATAATGAATTCAGAAAAATGATAACACCTGGGACTAAAATTAGTCTCAGGTGTATTTTTATTGGCTAAAACTGCGTAAATTTTAGTAAGTTGGATATTAATAAAGTAAAGGGTATCAAGATTAAAAAGATTACAGATGAAAATCCATGGCTGGCATATACAAAGCTGCGCAGCTTGAAAAATTTGGACTGATATTAACTGGAAATGAAAAGAACAGGAGAAAGAAAATGAAGATAAAATTTTTAGGAGCGGCGCTGTCCGTTACCGGTTCCTGCCACCTGGTGACTGCAGATCACAGTAAATTCCTCCTGGACTGCGGTTTATTTCAGGGCAGTGAAGCCCTGGAAGAATTAAACTATCAGGTGTTTGATTTCAACCCGGCGGAGATAGATTTTGTGATTTTAAGTCATGCTCATGTGGATCATTGCGGGCGCATTCCCTTACTTGTCAAGCAGGGGTTCAAAGGAAAGATTTACTGTACCGGGGCAACCGCTGAAATAGCTGACATCATGCTTCAGGACAGTGGCAACATTCACGAAATGGATGCGAAGTGGATTAACAAACGTACCACTCGTTCGGGACAGCGGCAGGTTGACCCGCTTTACACCCAGGAAGATGCCGCCCGCTGTGCCCAATATTTTTTTCCGGTGGCATATGGACAAATTTTTGAGATCAATTCTCAGATCAAGATCCGGCTAAATGAAGCCGGTCATATATTAGGGGCAGCAATAGTTGAGATTTGGGCTCAGGATGGTGGAAAAACCACGAAGCTTGTTTACTCAGGCGATATCGGCGCAAGCAATCAGCGGATGCTTAATGATCCGACCCTGATTGCAGCGGCTGATTATCTGATTATGGAAACGACCTATGGGGATCGTGCTCATGAAACCCAACAGGAAAGTGGAAAGCGTTTTATGGACATCATTTTTAAAACCGTTGCTCGGGGCGGCACCGTGGTAGCACCTGCTTTTGCTCTGGGTCGAACCCAGGATTTGATCCATGTGCTGGAAGTGTTTTATGATAACCATGAACTGTACCAAAATCAGCTTGATAAAGTAAAAGTTTATGTTGACAGTCCACTGGCTACCGACGCCACCGAAATTTTTCGCAAAAATGCCCATTATTTTAATGACTATATAAAAGAGCGGATCAAAAAAGGTGATGAGCTTTTTTACTTCAGAAATTTGAATTTCACCAAGAGTATTGATCAATCCAAGGCCTTAAATGATAATCCAGAACCCAAAGTTATTATTTCTTCCAGTGGCATGGCTGATGCTGGCCGGGTTCAACATCATCTCAAGCACTATCTCTGGAAACCAAAATCCAGCATTGTTTTTGCTGGCTATCAGGCAGAGGGCACCACTGGACGGGCGATAACCAGCGGCGAAAAATATGTCCGGATCCTCCGGGAACGGATTCGTGTGAATGCGGAAATCTATTTTCTTGAGGGGTTCTCTGCTCATGCTGACAAAAATGATCTGCTCAAATGGCTGTCCGGGTTTAAAGAAAAGCCAAAGAAAATATTTCTGGTTCATGGGGAAGAAGAACCTAAAAAAATATTTGCTGAAACAGTCAAAAATATTCTCGGGTATGATTGTACAGTCGTGGAAGATGTATCCGAATATGTTCTTGGAGAAGCTGAAGAAGTTGTTTGTGATGGTATAAAAAGTCAGATTGATGCAAAGAAACAAATGATTCAAATAAAAACCAATTTACAAGATATGTATGATGAGCTGGACTCACTTTTATCTAAACCAGGTATAAATACAAAAGAAATACTTACACAAGAGAAAATTGAAGATATTTCCAATCTTTCAAATGACCTTGAAAAGATTCTGACGAAATTTAAATCAGTGGTTGGCGAAGAAGATTTGCAACAAGATGAGAAAACGGTTTGATAATCGGGTAAAGATCACTTTTGCAAACAAATAATTAAAAAAAACTCAGGAGGGTTATGATGAAAAAAAAGTATCAGGAAGCAGATGACAAATTAAAGGCTCAAATTCTTGACCAGATACCAGCTCCAGTCATGGCAGTTAATAAAGAACTGATAGTGATATATATGAATGAGGCTGGCAAAAAATTAATAAAAAGAAGTGCAGAGGATATTATTGGAATTGCCTGCAAAGATATAATCTGCACCGATCAGTGTGGAACTGACGATTGTGCCATGCTAAAAGCGATGAAGTCAGGGAAGACCTATGCTTCCCGAACCGAAGCAACCTTAGGTGGACAAACGATTCCTTTAGAATTTTCAGCAGTACCTCTCGTTGATGACAGCGGAGAGATCATTGGTGGCCTTGAATTTGTCTTGGACATCACAGAGCGGGTACTATATGAGAATCGGCTCAAAGAACAAAACCATACAATCAGGGAAATGTCTACACCGACAATTAAGTTATGGGAAGGTGTTATGGTTTTGCCGGTTGTCGGTGTTGTTGACTCAATGAGAGCTCAGCATATGATGGAAAGTATGTTGACAAAAATCGCTGAAACTTATGCAAAAGTAATTATTTTGGATATTCACGGTGTTGCAGCCGTGGATACGGCTGTAGCGAATCATTTGATTAAAATAACTAAAGCAACTAAACTGATGGGGTGCGATTGTATTCTGTCAGGAATTTCACCTGCCGTGGCTCAAACAATCATCCAATTAGGGATTGACATGGAAGCGATCAACACCCGGGCAACACTCAGTGATGCTTTGACCGAAGCATTTTTAATGTTGAATCTGGAAGTGAATAAGAAAAAACAGTGAAATAATATTTTTGATGGGAATAGGTTGAAAGTAATGGGAGAAGACTATAATACATCCGTAACCGTGATAAAAAATAACCTGATTGTGGCACTTCCAGCAGAAATGACGGATTCGTGTATTCAAAACATTGAAAAAATAATTATTGAGAAAACTTATCAGAAGAATATTCAGGGAGTGCTTCTTAATTTTTCAATGGTGTCTGTTATGGATACATATACATACCAGGCCTTTGAACACATTACGAGGGTTTTTTCATTGATGGGGATTCAGACAATTTGGGTAGGTTTAAATCCCGGGGTGATTTTTGGTTTAATTGACTTG
The DNA here is from genome assembly GCA_002841405.1 of Firmicutes bacterium HGW-Firmicutes-4. Taxonomy (GTDB): domain Bacteria; phylum Bacillota; class Clostridia; order Eubacteriales; family Eubacteriaceae; genus Acetobacterium. The sequence continues at coordinate 18,527 of PGZR01000022.1, forward strand.
GACGTTGCGATTAATACAAAAATAAAAATGGCAATTAATCTTGAGATTGGATTAACATTGCTAAATTAGAGCAAATGCTAAAACTGGTTAAAATGATGAAAATAGCTGATGTGCGATTAACAAAAGAAATTAGTGATAGAGTTAGGGTTAGAGAAACAAAAAAAATAGACCTTGTTTTTAGCCACGATAATGAAAATGTGGTGTATTCTGTTCGTAGTATCGCTAAAAAAGTTGGATTTCGCTTAACGGATGAGGTGTTAATAGCAGTAGCTGCTTCGGAACTATCGACAAATATCTTGCGGTATGCTGGAAGAGGCATGATAGAAGTAAGTATTGTTACAGATGAAGCTAGCCAGGTCAATGGGATCGAACTGTTTGCAAGTGACAAAGGACCGGGCATCAATGATATTGAACAGGCACTAAAGGAAAACTACAGCTCACAGGCAAATAGCTTGGGACAAGGTCTTCCGAGTGTGCAGCGAATCATGGACGAGTTTTATATCGAATCGGTTTCAGGCAAAGGAACACGAGTGTTGACACGTAAATGGGTGGATTATGGAGAAAATTGAATATGCAATGATACTCCGAGCACTACTGTGGGATGTTTCAGAATGCGGTGATCTCGGATATATTAGAGAATATGATAATAAGTGCTTTGTCTGTTTGATTGACATCCTTGGTCATGGCAAAAATGCAAGAAGTATTGCGGTCGAAGCAGAAAAATATCTTGAAGCCAATTATCAACGCAACCTCGTTGATATTATGAACGGTCTCCATAAACATTTATATGGTAGTAGAGGTGGAGTTGTCCTAATGTGTCGCCTGGATATACCTGCTGGGAAACTTCAGTATACTGGAATTGGAAATGTCACTGGAAGAGTAATTGGTTTCAATCAACATCGGATGCTTTCAAAAGATGGAATTGTGGGATTTGGAAGCATTAGTCCAATTATTCGAGAATGTGATTTTTCTGATCACGATCTTCTGATTCTCTATTCTGATGGTATTAAAGAGCACTTCAATTTGCTTGAACATTTGCCATTATTTACCGGCGACACGGAATCAATCGTAAGTGGTGTTCTTAAAGAATTTGGCAAAAAAACTGATGATGCTTGCTGTATAGCGTTAAAGTATATTAAATAAAAGCGGAATCGAGGTAGAACAATGATCGAATTGGGTCATACAAGGGTCGATAGCAATATTTCTTTGATCGAAGCAAGAAAAAAAGCAAGACATGTTGCTTTAAAATTAGGTTGTTCCGAAATTAAGGCAGCCCGAATTGAAGCGGTTTTATCAGAAATGATTCGGCAGTTGCTTAATGATACAAATACGGTTGACTGCATCGTTTCAGTCATAAAAAACCAAGATAAAGAAGGAATTAATATCGCATATGATAACCTGGAGGTACCGTTTAGATTGAATTGTGCTGAAAAATATGTAAATCTGTTTGAAATTCACGAAAAGCCGGATGGAAAATACTTGGCAAATGTCTTTTTCCCATTCATAACAGTCGAACCAGATTTTTGTGAGACCCTCGTCGAAGAAATTCGTATTGAAATTGAGTCACCGACTAGAGCAGAGTTACTCAAAGAAATTGAGGAAAAGAACAAAGAATTGGCGCGCAGCAGAGAGTTTATCGAATCAGTTCTGGAAAATTTACAGGCTGCAGTTTATGCAAAAGATTTAAATGGAAAATATACATATATTAACAAACAATGGGAAGCGGTAACGGGCATTGATCGGGATTCCTGCATCGGAAAAACGGCGATGGACATATTCAGACCAGATCTTGGCGAAGCTTATGAAGAAAATGATCTCAATGTTATTAAATCAAAGAAAATTCAGATAATCGAAGAACACTCTAATCGGGAAGAAAACACACAAACCTATTTATCCACAAAAGTACCGATGAAACAGAATGATGAGATTATCGGACTCTGTAGTATTTCTACAGATATCACTCAACGAAAAACTATGGAAGAAGAGCTGTACAAAGCAAAAAAAAACGCTGAAGAGGCGGCCAAGTCGAAGTCCGAATTTTTGGCAAATATGAGCCATGAAATACGAACACCCATGAATGCCATACTGGGAATGAGTTATTTAATGGAGAAAACTGATCTGTCCGAAAAGCAGAAAGACTATCTTGGAAAAATACGGTTGTCGGGGCAGCATTTGCTGGGTGTTATTAATGATATCCTGGACTTTTCAAAAATTGAGGCAGGGAAACTGGATATAGAATGCATTGATTTTAAATTATATGAGGTTCTGGATAATTTGTCCAACTGTATTAGTGAAAAATGTATGTCAAAAGGTTTGGAACTTGTCTTTGATGTTAATTCGAATGTTCCTAACGAACTATGTGGCGATCCGCTGCGAATTGGACAAATCCTGATTAACTATGTCAACAATGCCATAAAATTCACGGAACAAGGAGAAATTATTGTCAGAATAAGGAAAGAAGAAACATTAGCCCAAGGATTTTTGTTGAAATTTGAAGTTCAGGATACCGGAATCGGGTTAACTACAGATCAGAAATCTAAGTTATTCCAGTCTTTTCAACAGGCCGATACCTCTACTACACGAAAATACGGTGGAACGGGATTGGGACTGGCTATTTCAAAAGATCTGGCGGAATTAATGGGTGGCGAAGTTGGTGTGGAATCAGAATATGGTAGAGGCAGTAATTTTTGGTTTACGACCCATTTTCGCGTCTCCGGCAAATCAGAGCAATCAATTATCTCAAATGAAGGTTTGGAAAATTTACATGTATTGGTAGTCGATGATAATAATCAGGCCCGAATGATCCTATCGGAGATGTTAAACTCCATGAAAATTCGGGTTGATGAAGCAGGTTCTGGTGTGAGTGCCATCGAAATGGTTCAAATGGAAGATTTGCGGCAAGATCCCTACGAAATTGTTTTCGTTGATATGCAGATGCCTAATTTAAATGGCGTTCAAACCGTTGAACAATTAAGTCAGATCAAACTGAAAAGCCCACCCAAATATGTGATGGTCACCGCTTTTGGAAGAGAAGAAGTATTTTGTAAAGCGGAACGGGCGGGATTTGAACTGGTTATGGTCAAACCGGTTAATCTATGGGTACTGTACGAAACGATGATTAGAATTCTTGAAAAAAACCGACTGAAAGATACTGTCGAAAGAAAAGAAGTGGAGACGGACGGTCAAAGGAAAATTTTACAAGCAATTTCCGGGGCTAGAATTTTGTTGGTGGAAGATAATGAGTTGAACCAGATGGTTGCACTTGAACTACTTCAAGAAGCCGGACTGATTGTAGATGTGGCAGAAAATGGTCAGATTGCCGTAGAAATGGTGGCTGAAAATGAATATGATCTGGTTCTGATGGATATGCAGATGCCAGTACTGGATGGGCTTGAAGCGACCAGGCGGATTCGTTCAGATAGCCGATTTACAGAACTGCGAATTATTGCGATGACTGCCAATGCAATGGCCAGTGATCGCGAACGTTGTATCGCTGCCGGAATGAATGATCATTTACCTAAACCGATTGAGCCGAATCATTTGTTTGAAATACTGGCGCATTGGATACCGCCAACAACTATTTGCTCAGATGACTGTATCCACGATACTGAGGATGAGATTTATCGAGAAGCGGAATTAAACATCAGAATCAGTGGTCTGGACGTTGAATTGGGTTTACGGCGGGTTCTCGGTAAGAAAAAATCGTATCTAAATTTACTGAGAAAATTTATTGCCGGACAACCGAGTTTCATTACAGATCTGGATCAGGCAGTCAGCAATGGCGATTATACCACCGCTGAAAGGCTTGTACATACATTAAAAGGGGTATCTGGGAATATTGGGGCAATGGAAATAAGAGAAACGGCAACGATGCTTGAGACCGCAATCCGTGAACAACCAAGTATGGATACATTAAGGCCGCTCATTACAAACCTAGCTATTCAGTTAAAAAAGCTAACTGAATCATTAGAAACGGCGTTGCCAAAAGAAAAAAAAGCTGTTGACAACAGTGATACTGTTTCCACGAAGATTGAACTAATACGATTTTTAGAAGAACTTATGCCGGGGATTCAAACACGGAAACCAAAAAAATGTCTGGATGTTCTCGAAACTTATCGTAAATTTTTATGGCCAGATGAAATCGAAATCGAAGTCGCTGAGATCTATCGACTTGTTTCCAAATATCGATATAAGGAAGCCGCTGAACGCGTAAATTCCTTATTAATCAAATTAAGTGAGGTTTGATTATGAAGAAATTGTCAGAGTGTAATATTCTAATCGTCGATGATACAGAAATGAATATTGACATATTAGTTGGTGCACTGGGAGATGACTACGAACTGTCAGTGGCAATGGATGGGGAAGCTGCTCTCGAAATGATGGAAATCGAGCTTCCCGATTTAATCTTACTGGACATCATGATGCCAGGATTGAGTGGCTACGAAGTCTGTGAAAAACTTAAAAAGAATCCTACAGCGAAAGAGATCCCAATTATTTTCCTGACAGCGATGACTGACATCGAAAGCAAAACAAAAGGGTTTGAGGCTGGGGCCGTTGATTATATTACCAAACCATTTGAAATACTGGAAGTAAAAGCACGGGTGCAGACCCATCTGTATATCACGACTGCAAAAAAAGAGTTAGCTCTGCAGAATGAAATACTTGAGCAACGGGTTATTGAACGAACTGAAGAACTGTGTCTGACTCAGGAAATTACCATTGAAGCGCTAGCCTCACTGGCTGAATATCGAGATCCAGATACGGGGGGGCATATTTATCGTACAAAAAATTATGTAAAAATTTTGGCTGAAAAACTAAGCTCCTTTGAAAAATATAAAAATATTCTGAATGAGGAAGTTATCAAAATATTTTACAATTCGGCACCTCTCCATGACATTGGCAAAATCGGTATTCGCGACGAAATTCTTTTAAAGCCAGGTAAGTTGACCGTTAAAGAATTTGAAGAAATGAAAAAACATACGCTGATTGGTTATAATGCTCTTAGAATTGCGTCACTAAAGCTTGGTGAGAATTCATTTTTAAAACATGCCATGGAGATTTCAAAAAGCCATCAGGAAAAATGGAATGGGACCGGGTATCCGGATGGTCTGTCTGGCGATGATATCCCCATAGCTGGGAGAATCATGGCAATTGCAGATGTGTATGATGCACTCATCAGTAAGCGGATTTATAAACCGCCATTTACGCACCGGCAGGCGGTAGCGATTATTAAAGAAGGCCGGGGTATTCATTTTGATCCGCTGATGGTTGATGCTTTTGAAGATGTTAATGAAGAATTCCGGCAGATTGCGATTAAATATGCCGATTGTGATGAGGAACGAGTGACATTAAATCAAGTGTAGCGTTGCTATCTAAAAGACCTGCCGGCTTGACGCCGACAGGTCTTTTAGATAGAATGAGATCAGATAATTACGGAGGTGTTGGTGGTTAAGTCTGCTTTAGGTAAGATTAAAGCCATTTCACCAGGTGGAATAAGTTGCAAGGAGGCGATAACCATGCCAGTAAACTCATTTGAAGATTATCCGATGTCCTGGAAACCAACGCTAAACCATCAGGTTAAACCCCTGTATCTGGCCCTGGCTCGGCAGTTAGAGCAGGACATTAAAAAAGGCAACCTGCTACCAGGGACAAAGCTGCCGCCGCAGCGGGAACTGGCCGATTTTTTGGATATTAATGTCAGCACCGTGTCCAAAGCCTGCAAGGTCTGCGAATTAAAAGGGCTCCTTAGTGCCACGGTGGGCAGTGGTACCTTTGTATCCTTCGATGCGTTGGCAAATGCCTACTTGCTGCCGGATGATAAACCCCGGAATGTGATCGAACTGGGTGCGGTTTTTCCGGATACCGCCACCTTTGGACCATTGATCGGCTGTTTAAAAGAAATGCTCAATGAAGCTGATGTCGATAAATTGTTTAATTACAGCCGTCCCAATGCCAACATCTGGCTGAAAGATACGGCCGTGAAACTGATGGAAAAAGGCGGATTCAGTCCGGAACCGGAGAGCATTTTATTTTCTAATGGCGGTCAAAATGCCATCACGGCCATTCTGGCCGGACTTTGTCGTCATGGTGATAAAATTGGCGCTGACCCCCATACCTATTCCGGACTCAAAACTACTGCTTCAATGCTGGGCATTCAGCTGATGCCGATCCGTCATCGTGATGGCCAAATGGATGAAGCAGCGCTACTTGATGCCTGCCGAAAAGAAAATATCAAGGGCGTGTATCTGATCCCGGACAATCACAATCCCACTACCCATACGATGACCGCTGATCGTCGCCTGGCTCTGGCTCAAATCGCCAGAGATCAGGATATTTTTATTATCGAAGACGGCGCCTACCATTTTCTGGGTCAAAATACCCAGCCGGCGCTGGCATCTTTTGCACCGAACCATACCATCTACATTGCCAGTATGTCCAAAACCCTGGCCCCCGGTTTGCGAATGGCCTATTTGTCAGTTCCTCAGGCATATCGGAAACCAGTGTCGAAGGCCCTATATAATCTGAACATATCCGTTTCGCCATTGATGGCAGTGCTGGCGGCCCGGGTTATCGTCTCCGGACAGCTAGATCAATTTATTAAAAGCCACCAGCAAAATGCCAGCCAGCGCAATAAGCTGGTACACCGCTATTTACGGGACTACACCTGTCACGGTGAAGAAAGCGGAATCTTTCGCTGGCTGGAACTCCCGGGCACCATTAGTGGATCAGCTTTTGAAGTACTGGCAATGGAAAAAGGGGTTCGGGTTTACGGCGCCGAGCGGTTTACGGTCGGAAATAGTTTGCCCAGTCGGGCCGTACGGATGTCCATCTGTGCTCCGGAAACCCTGGATGAACTGGAACAGGGACTAATAATCTTAAAAAAACTCCTCGATCATTTGTAATATTCAGTGTTAATTTGTACGCCATACATTTAAGCCATTGTATGGCGTATTTTTGCGTGTTAAAATAAGTTTCAAGTCTAGGCGATTGTGAAGGGAGTAGTTATGATGAAAAGTTTTGTTTTTGCCTTCAAACAGGCGATCCCAGTTTTTTTCCCCTATTTGTTTATTGGCATCGCGTTTGGAGTTTTGATGGATGAAGCTGGCTACTCAGCCGGCTGGTCACTGTTATCCGGGGTTTTTATTTATGCCGGTTCGATGCAGATTGTTATGGTGTCGCTGCTTACCGCCGGAGCCTCATTGGGTACCATTGCACTGATGACTTTTTTTGTTAATGCCCGGCATATTTTTTACGGCATCGCCTTCATCGATCAGTTTCGCAAGATGGGTCGGGAATACCCCTATATGATCGTAACCCTTACCGATGAGGTCTATTCCATTCTTTGCAGCATTGATTATTCAGAGGATGTGGATGTCAGGAAGACTGATTTTTACATCACCCTGATTCTGCATCTGGTCTGGATTCTCAGTTGTCTGGCAGGTGCTTTGTTTGGACAGCTGATCCCCTATAATTTGGCCGGTATTGAATTTTCGGCGACGGCTTTCTTTATTACCGTCTGTATGAATCAATGGCAGTCGCTGGATTCTCATCTGCCAGCAATCACCGGGCTGATCAGCGCACTGGTTTTTTATTTTATCTTGGGGCCCAGTCAGTTTATTCTACCGGCTTTGGCCGTCAGCGTGCTGGTGTTGATTATCATGAAATCGCGATCAAAAAGCCAAAAAAAGCAGCTCGGTCTGGAAGTGGAAGCGAGTTTGACCGAGCCAGTGGAGGAAATCAGTTATGAATGCTGATTGGATATATACCCTGGAAGCGCTGGCGGTTGTGGCCTTGGTGACTATTCTGACCCGATCCCTGCCATTCTTGTTTTTTGGTGGGAAAAAAGAGTTGCCAGAGACGGTGATCTATCTGGGGACCGTTTTACCGGCTGCGATAATGATTATTCTGGTGGTCTTCTGTCTACGAAACACCGGTCTGACGACCTATCCTTTTGGCTTACCGGAGCTCTTAAGCGTTGCGCTGGTGATCGTTGTTCATCGTATTGGGAAAAATGTTTTTCTTAGTATTATTACCGGAACCGGACTTTATATGGTATTGATCCGAACCTTGTTTATGGTGGGCAGCTGATCGCCAGATCAGTCTTTGCATTTGCCTGACTCAGATTAATTTTATAAATAAATATAGTGCTTAAAGGTTTTAATATTTATTATCAGCGATAGATGCGGTATAATAGAATCATAATTTTAAAAAAGCTGAGGCGTTTGAAAAGGATGCATAAGAAAACTGGGGGATTGGATGAGAAAAAAGACGATATCAAAATTAATTGCGATGCTAATGGTAACAAGCCTGTTATTGGCAACCAGTGGTTGTATCCGCACTCATAGTTATGGCGGCGGTGTTTATACTGGCGAATGGAAAAATGACGTACCCAACGGTTATGGTAAATTCACCTACTCTCAGGATGTGATCTATGAAGGCGAGTGGATGAACGGTAAGCTCCATGGCCAGGGAACTGCCACCGGCTATGATGGCACAAAATTTGAAGGCGAGTGGAAATACGGTAAACTCGATGGATATGGGACCAAGACAGACAATGGCATTACCTATGTGGGCGAATTTAAAGAAGGTATGATGCATGGGAAAGGCACCCTGACCTTGGCAGACGGCACTACCTATGTGGGAACCTTCGCCAACGATCAATATATCGGCCCATGACATAGATCGGTACTGGGTTGATGTAAAAATTTGTCAGCACAACGCAGAAAAAACGTGCTTTAGATTTAATCAAGAAGTAATAGGAAATGGGACAGCATGAATTTTTCATGCTGTTTTTTTATAATCATTCTTGACAGAAGCGCAAAACTAGTATAGACTTACTAAGTAGGAACACTAAATACATATTTACTTGATCTGGCCGGCAATTAACAGAATTTTAAATAAGGACTCATAGTTATGGATATTGTTGAACGACTGACACAATTTGGACTGACAAGGCATGAAGCGGTTATTTATTTGACCCTGCTTGCCGAAGGCGACTTAAATGGGTACGAGGTGGCTAAGACAACTGGCATTTCAAGATCCAACGCCTACACATCGCTGGCCTCTCTGGTGGAAAAAGGGGGGGCTTATGTGATTGAGGAAGCAACCATCCGCTACACCCCGGTGGCGATTGCCGAGTTCTGTGAGAATAAGATCCGAAAATTGCAGCAAGCCAAACAGGATCTGATCGCTACCATCCCCAGTAAGCGTGACGCGGTGGAAGGCTATATCACCATCAAAGGAGAAATCAATATTCTCAATAAACTCCGTAACATGATTCTGGAAGCCCGGGAACGGGTATATATTTCAGTGCCCGGTCAGATTCTGGAAACCGTGCTAGCGGATATTGAAGCAGCTATTAGTCGGGACATCAAGATGGTGATCATCACCAATGGATCATTTGCCCTGGCAGGAGCCACTGTCCATATCGCTGCGCAGCCGCTTCAGCAGATTCGGCTGATTGCCGATTCAACCAATGTGCTCACCGGCGACGTAAGTAATGGTGAGCATTCCACCTGCCTTTATTCGCGGAAGCGAAATCTGGTGGATTTATTTAAAGACTCCATGAAAAATGAAATAAAGCTGATTGAAATGACGAAAGGAAATTAAATATGAAAAAGACGTTTGTAAACAAAGAAAAGTTAGAAGAAATAGTCAAAGAATTCCCAACCCCCTTCCATCTTTATGATGAAAAGGGCATCCGGGAAAATGTACGAAACCTGCAGGAAGCTTTCTCCTGGAACAAAGGTTATAAAGAGTACTTTGCCGTTAAGGCGACCCCCAACCCGACGATTCTGCAGATTTTAAAAGAAGAAGGCTGTGGCGTGGACTGTTCATCTTATACCGAACTGATGATGTCGGATACCGTTGGTTTTACTGGTGAGGATATTATGTTCACCTCCAATGTGACGCCCGCAGAAGACTTTGTGTTAGCCAGAAAACTGGACGCTCTGATTACTCTGGATGACATCACCCATATTGACTTTCTGGAAGAGGTTGCGGGACTGCCGGAAACGATCAGCTGCCGTTTTAATCCAGGTGGTGATTTTGTCATCGATAATGCCATTATGGATACCCCCCAAGTCGCCAAATACGGGTTCACCCGGGAACAAATGACGGAAGGATTTAAGATCTTAAAAAGCAAAGGCGTCAACCATTTTGGGATCCATGCCTTTTTAGCCAGTAATACCATTGCCAATGAATATTATCCGGCCCTGGCACGGATTCTTTTCCAGACCGCGGTGGAGCTGAATCAGGAAACTGGCGCTCATATTGCCTTTATCAACCTGTCCGGTGGTGTCGGGATTCCTTACCGGCCCGATCAGCAACCCACTGATATTTACGAAGTCGGCCGGGGCGTACAAAAAGCCTTCGAAGAAATTTTGGTCCCGGCTGGAATGGGCGATATTGCCATCTACACCGAACTGGGCCGCTTTGTATTAGGGCCATTTGGTCATCTAGTTACCACGGCCCTGCATGAAAAACACACCCACAAAGAATACATCGGTCTTGACGCCTGCGCTGCCAATCTGATGCGCCCGGCTATGTATGGTGCTTATCATCATATCACCGTGATGGGTAAGGAAGATGCTCCGCTGGATCATGTCTATGATGTCACCGGGGGCTTGTGTGAAAACAATGATAAGTTTGCCATCGACAGATCACTTCCTAAAATCGATATCGGTGATCTGGTGGTTCTCCACGACACCGGTGCCCACGGTTTTGCCATGGGCTACAATTACAACGGCAAGCTGCGTTCCGCTGAAGTGCTGCTAAAAGAAGACGGCAGTACCGAACTGATCCGTCGCGCCGAAACCCCCGCCGACTACTTTGCGACCCTGGATTTTTCCAAGTGGGCTAAATAATAAATTGAATAATAAAAACGAAAGGAAAAAAATAAAATGGCATTAATTAATGAAAATTATCTTAAATTACCCGGTTCCTACCTTTTTTCAGAAATAGCGAGACGGGTGGAAGCTTATAAGAACGCCAATCCCGAGGCTAACATCATCCGCTTGGGAATCGGTGACGTAACCAAACCGCTGCCAGAAGCAGTCATCAATGGCCTCCATACCGCCGTTGACGAAATGGCCGACGAAAAAACATTCAAGGGCTATGGCCCGGAACAAGGTTATGATTTCCTGCTGGAAAAAATCGTCGAGTTTGATTTTAAAACCAGGGGAGTCGATCTGGCTACCGACGAAATTTTTGTCAGCGACGGTTCCAAAAGTGATACCGCTAACTTCCAGGAAATATTCAGTCAGAATACTAAAATCGCTATCACAGATCCCGTTTATCCGGTCTATGTCGACAGTAACGTTATGGCTGGCCGCAGCGGCGCATTAGGCGCAGACGGTAAGTGGAGCGATATGGTCTATATTCCCTGCACCGCCGAAAACGGCTTTGTGCCACAATTACCAACCGAAAAGGTCGATCTGATTTATCTGTGTTTTCCCAATAATCCAACTGGAACTACCATCAATAAAACCGAACTGAAAAAATGGGTGGATTATGCCAAAGCCAACCAGGCCATTATTTTATACGATGCCGCCTATGAAGCTTATATCCAGGAAGACGATGTACCCCACAGCATCTACGAAATTGACGGCGCCAAAGAGGTAGCCATCGAATTCCGTAGCTTCTCAAAAAATGCCGGATTCACCGGAACCCGCTGCTCCTATGTGGTTGTACCTAAACAAGTAATGGGCTATACTGAAGCCGGCGAACCGGTCGAAATCAATAAGCTGTGGAACCGCAGACACTGTACCAAGTTCAATGGTGTTCCTTACATTATCCAAAAAGGCGCTGAAGCCGTTTATACCGAAGCCGGTCAAGCGCAGATCAAAGCCTTAGTGGCGTATTATATGAATAACGCCAAAATGATCCGTGAAGGAGTTGCCAGTACTGGCATTGAAGTTTTTGGCGGCGTCAATGCTCCCTATATCTGGCTGAAAACACCGGCAGGCATGGATTCCTGGACCTTTTTTGACAAACTCCTCAACGAGGTCAACATTGTCGGAACCCCCGGGGTAGGCTTCGGTCCCAGCGGCGAAGGCTATTTCCGACTCACCGCCTTCGGTAGCAAAGAAAATACCGAAGAAGCGATCCGACGTTTTACCACCGAATTTAAACTGTAATACGGAAAAGGAATGCCCGGCAATAACGATTGCCCGGGCATTTTTTTGGAAGATTTTTTTAGAACTTTTTTATCTGCTCATCAAAAAAAAGAATCGATGATCCTTTAGCCTTAAAAAATCATTAAAAGTGTTGACACTTTTAATAAAGTTACTTACAATATTGTTAGCACTCTTGAAGAAAGAGTGCTAACAATAAACAAGATAAAGAAGAGGTATGTTATGGAAAAAAAGCAGTTTAAATCAGAATCCAAGCGTCTCATGGATTTGATGATCAATTCAATTTATACCAACAAAGAAATATTTTTAAGAGAATTGATTTCAAATGCATCCGATGCCATCGACAAGGTTTACTACAAAACATTAACAGACAAAGATAAAACCTTTAATAAGGAAGATTACTACATTCGTATTCATCCCAATAAGGATAACGATACTGGCATTGGGATGACCGCGGAAGAATTGGAAGACAATCTGGGAACCATTGCCAAAAGTGGTTCCAGCGACTTTAAAAACGATCAGGAAATGGAAGAGGATTTTGACATCATCGGCCAGTTTGGGGTCGGCTTCTATTCAGCCTTTATGGTAGCTGACAAGGTTGAGGTGGAAACAAAAGCCCTTGATGCCGATCAAGCCTGTTTATGGGTTTCTGAAGGGGCTGACGGTTATACCATTGAACCGGGAACCCGAAAAACTCATGGTTCAAAAATCACCCTCCATCTCAAAGAAAATACCGAAGATAATAACTACGACGACTATCTGGAACCTTATCGGATCCGTCACCTGGTTGAACATTACTCCAATTTTATCAGTTACCCAATCAAGATGGTGGAAGAAAAGAGCCGGGTCAAAGAAGAAACCAAAGACAGCGAGAATCCGGAATACGAAACCTATCTGGCTGATGACGTTCTAAATTCAATGATCCCGATCTGGCGAAAAAATAAAAACGAACTCACCGATGAGGACTACAACAACTTCTATCACGACAAACGGCTTGGTTTTGATGCCCCGCTGGCCCATGTTCACCTGAGTATTGAAGGCGCAATGAGCTACAAGGCGATCCTTTATATCCCCGGTCAGGCCCCCTTTGATTATTACACCAGAGACTACGAAAAGGGCCTGGAGCTTTATTCCAATGGCGTTCTGATTATGGAAAAATGCAGCGAGCTGCTGCCGGACTACTTCAGTTTTGTCAAAGGGGTAGTTGATTCGGAAGATATTTCATTAAATATTTCCCGGGAAATGCTGCAGCAGGATCGTCAATTGCGCCTGATCAGCCGCAAAATCGATACCCGAATTTCTGAAGAACTCAAAAAAATGCTGGCCAATGATCGTGAAACTTATGAAAAATTCTTTAAAGCCTTTGGCAATCAGATTAAGGTGGGAACCTACGATAAATGGGGCCAGGATAAGGATAAGCTTCAAGACTTCCTGCTCTTTTATTCATCTAAAGAAGGCAAGATGGTCACCCTTAAGGAATATGTGGAACGGATGCCAGAAGAGCAGAAATATATTTATTATGCTACTGGCTCATCAGTCAGTCAGCTGGAAAAACTGCCCCAGGTATCGATCATTAAAAACAAAGATTATGAGATCTTGTATTTAACCGAAACCATTGATGAATTTGTCACCCAAACCCTAAGACAATACGATGAAAAAGAATTCCGTTCAGTTTCCAGTCAGAATCTGGGATTGGAAGCGCCAGAAGAAAATGAACCCGATGAGGCGGCCGAAACGTCTGAAACGGATGAAAAACTGCTGGCAAAAATGAAAGACCTGATTGGGGAAGAGGTCGTGAAAGTAAAAACCACAGCCCACTTAAAAGATGACGTGGCTTATCTGTCAACCGAAGGGGATCTGTCCATCGAAATGGAAATGACTTTGAACACCATGCCCCAGGGCGGTGACGTCAAGGCAAAAAAAGTATTGGAAATCAATAAAAACCATCCAGTATATGAAAAACTGCGAAGCTTCTATGAAACAGATGAAGATCAGTTTGCCCTCTATACCGAGCTGCTTTACAATCAGGCCCGGCTAATTGCCGGCTTGCCACTTGACGACGTGGTTGCCTTTACCAAAAACATCAGCAAACTGATGTAACAACAAAAACCAGCACCATCCTTAAAGGGCGGGGCTGGTTTTTTAATGTCAATTGACAAGTTCAGTCTGTTTTGATAAACTAGTAGCAGAAGGTGTAACAAGATGATTTTAACCATTGAAGCAGCTCTGGCAATGAGAGATACGATGAGACATTGTTTAGAGCCTAAAGATAAACTAAAACTTTTATTCTCATCGGTCTAAGCGTTATTTAAGTGTAGCATTGCTATACTTTATTTTGATGCGCTTAAACCGGTAACCAGCAGGAAAGTTTTCAGGCCATAACGCAATGTTCGTTATGGCCTTTTATAATGACAGGGAGTCAGTATAAAATGGCTCTCTGTTTTATTTTTGCTAAAAATTCTTAACAACAGGAGAAATAATAATGGGACTATTGGACGTCATTAATCTATCACATTCGTTTGGTGATAAAATTTTATATCAGGAGGCTTCCTTTGAATTATTCAAAGGGGAGCATATGGGGATTGTCGGGCGCAACGGAACCGGGAAAACCACCCTTTTAAATACCCTTATCGGCGAACTTATTCCCGATGGCGGGGAGATCCGGTGGCAAAAAGGGATCAAAGTCGGGTATCTGGACCAGCATGCCAAAATTGATCAGGATGTAACGGTGTTTGACTATCTGAAAACATCGTTTCACGAGCTCTATGAAATAGAAGCACAGCTGACCAAAATCTATGAAGACATGGGCAGCGATTGCAGTGAGAAAGCCATGAACAGAGCCTCCGATCTACAGAGTTTGCTGGAAAATTCCGGCTTCTATGAGTTGGAAAGCCGGATCTTAAAAATTGCCGATGGTCTGGGGATTACGGCGCTGGGAATGGACAGCATTCTGGAACAGCTCAGCGGCGGCCAGCGGGCTAAGGTTATTCTGGCCAAGCTGCTGCTGGAAGAACCGAATGTGCTGCTTCTGGATGAACCCACAAATTTTTTAGATAAAGAACATGTGGAATGGCTCACTGATTATTTAAAAGCCTATGAGGGGACCTTTTTGGTGATTTCTCATGACTTCGATTTTCTCGATAAGATCACCACCTGTGTCTGCGACATCGAGTTTTCCACCATCAAAAAATACAGTGGCAACATTACCAAGTTTATCTCCTTAAAAGGACTGCGACGGGAGAGTTATATCCGGGAATTTGAAGCCCAGAAAAAAGAGATCAAGAAGTTTGAAGATTATATTTCTAAAAACAAAGCCCGGGCTTCCACCGCCAGCATGGCCAAGAGCAGACAGAAACAATTGGATCGCATCGATCGGATTCCACCACCAGAACTGGTGCCTAAACCTAATTTTCGATTAACGGCTACTCATATTTCAACCCAGCGCTCCTTAAGTGTCAAAGATCTGGAGATCGGCTATGATTATCCGCTGTTGTCGAAAATGAATTTCAAAATCGAGTCAGGCCAGAAAACCGTGATCACCGGCTTCAACGGGATTGGGAAATCAACTCTTCTGAAAACCCTGGTCAAACAGATACCACCGATTTCAGGAAAATTCAAATTTGCCGACAACATTAAAATCGCCTATTTTGAGCAGGATCTCAACTGGGATAACCCCAACCTGACGCCCATTCAGGTGGTGTCCGAGGTCTATCCCAAGCTGTCCCAGAGTCAGTTGCGACGCTATCTGGCCCAGTGCGGTTTAAAAGCAAAAAGCATGCTTCAGGGGGTAGCTACCCTCAGCGGGGGGGAGCAGGCCAAGGTGAAAATCTGTATTTTAATGCTGACCAGTGCCAATTTTATGATTCTTGATGAACCCACCAACCATCTCGATGCTGATGCCAAAGAGGTGTTAAAAAAAGAGCTGATCAAATGGACCGGCAGTCTGATTCTGGTTTCCCATGAAGCCTCATTTTATGAAGACTGGGCTGAGCATATTATCAATATCGAGGTCTGAAAGGGTCAGGGACTGGGATTCAAGAACATAGCAGATTAAAATTGATAATTTAGGGTATATAATTATCGTTGATGTCAAGTAAGTGATCAAGTAAGTGATTGAGAGGAAAAGATAATGAAAAAACAAATTAAAAATAACGTCAGCTGGGTTGGCAAAGTTGATTGGGAGCTGCAGCAGTTTCATGGCAACGAATTTTCTACGAATCATGGCTCTACCTATAATTCTTATTTGATTCAGGAAGAAAAGACCGTTTTGATCGATACGGTCTGGATGCCCTATGCAAAAGAATTTGTGGAAAATTTAGCACAGGTGATCGACTTGAATGAGATTGACTTTATTGTTGCCAATCATGGCGAAGTCGATCACAGCGGCGCGCTGTTGGAACTGATGGAACGAATTCCCGACGTGCCCATTTACTGTACTGAAAACGCCGTTAAGTCGTTGAAGGGCCAGTATCACCAGGACTGGAACTTTAATGTCGTCAAAACCGGCGATAAGCTGGATCTGGGTAACGGCAAAGAACTGATTTTTGTGGAAATGCGGATGCTCCATTGGCCCGACAGCATGGCCACCTATCTGACTGGAGACAATATTTTGTTCAGCAATGACGCTTTTGGCCAGCATTATGCCACCGAGAAATTATTTAATAATCTGGTTAATCAATGCGATTTATTTCAAGAAGCGATAAAATACTACGCCAATATTCTAACTCCCTTTAGCGCCATCTTGCGAAAGAAACTGGACGAAATTATTGCCTTTAATCTGACCATTGATATAATTGCCACCAGCCATGGCGTTATCTGGAATGATAACCCGATGCAAATCGTTGAGAAATATGCCCAATGGGCCGGGGATTATCAGGAAAATCAGATTACCATTATCTATGATACGATGTGGAACGG
>PGZR01000022.1:35656-39368 GCA_002841405.1 Firmicutes bacterium HGW-Firmicutes-4
GCTGAAGTTTAAAAACAAAAAGGCCGCCGCCTTTGGCTGCTACGGCTGGAGCGGCGAGTCCACCAAGGTGTTAAATGAATGGCTGGAAGGCGCCGGATTTGAAATCATCAACGAAGGTCTTAGGAATCAGTGGAATCCCGATGACGTCCAACAGATATCAGCCATCGACTTCGGCAAAGAAATCGCCAAAGCCTAGAACCTCATATGTAAATAATAAAAACTAAAAAACGACTTAATCGAATGATTAGGTCGTTTTTTCTAAATTTTGAATCAAACCCAGTACCGACAATTGTTACATCATGTTGTCCGCATCGGAGCTGACACGGCGTAGCCTGTCCTATTTTCACGAAGGCAACGAGCCTAATCACAAGCTTGCTTATAGTTGGCGACTGCCCGCGACTAATGCGAAAGGAGCAAAGCGGATTTCGTATTGGCCGCGGCGAACAACAGATTAACAATTAGGTCGTTAAGGTAGCCAGCCGAAACCTTATTTTCCATCGTAGTGAATGCCGCTCCAGTAAACGGGGCCTTTGACAATGGTGCGGGGATCCAGCTCGACGCCTTCCATGGCCCACTTTTTGTATTCTTCAAAGCCGGTGCGGTCAATGATATAGCCGATATGTTCTTTGCCGCCGGGTGCTTCCCGGTCGATGTAGTTATTGACAAAGCCATAGGTGTTCTTGATAATTTTAATAATCGCATCTTCGGTCGCCCAAACCAGGAAATCTTCGGCCAGTCGGGGATTTCGTTTGCCGGTGCGGCCCATAATCACCAGCCGGTAGTAGGTGACCGGACTGCGGGTCCAGGCCCTGGTGGGACAATTAATGACACATTCGCCACAGCCGACGCATTTTTCGGTGTTGCGGACAATCCGGTAATTTTCCACCGACAAAGCATCCACCGATTTTTTTTTGCAGGCTTTCACACAGGCCTGACAGCCCATACAGCGTTCTTTTTCATACTGTGGTTCGGTCATGCCGATGATGCCAAAATCATGCATTCGGGTTTTGATACAGTCATTGGCACAGCCAGTGAAGGCCACCTTAAAATGAAGATCATTGGGAAAGATTTCCTTTTCCATTTTCTGGGCAAAATTGGTGGTGTTATAGGTGGCAAAAGGACAGGTATTGCTTCCGATGCAGGCCGAAATGTTCCGAGTACCGGCAGAAGTATAGCCTTTGCCGGGAATTTCCTGATTGATCTCCAGTTTGTCAATAATCGGCTGGAGTAGGGCATTGACTGCGTCCATATCGGTATACTTAATACCGGGAATTTCGAAGCCCTGACGGGTGGTTAAATGGATCCGACCATTGCCAAAGGTTTCGGCGATGTTTTGAATAAGTGGCAGCAGCTCGGCGGTTAATAAGCCCCCGGGAACCCGGACTCGGGAGGCGGTTTCCCCACGGACTTTGGTGACGCGATAGGCATTTTTCTTTATCTTCTTGGTATTCAGATCTAACATGGTTTCCTCCTAATCCTTTAAAAATTTTCCCTTGGTATAATTAAAAACTGGGCCGTCCAGACAAATATAGGTGTCATCGATTTTGCAGTGACCGCATTTTCCGATCCCGCAGCACATTTTTCGTTCCTGCGAAATCCACAGGTTTTCTTCCTTGAAGCCTTTGGCCAGCAGATCGTTGATCGTGCATTTCATCATGATCGGGGGGCCCACCACAATCCCGACGGCATCGGTCAGACCTTTGATCATCAGTTCGGGAATATATTGGGTAACCAGACCGCAGTTGCCATCATAATGTTCGTCCGGATAATCTACTGTCATGATCACATTGATATTTTTCTTCCAGATTTCAAAATCTTTCTTAAACAGCATATCCTTGGGCGATTTAAAACCAACCAGCAGGGTAAAGCCTTTGCAGTCTTCCGGATGAGCCGAAAAATAATCGACAATCCCTTTGACCGGCGAAAGACCGGTACCGCCGGCCACCAGCAGAATTTCTTTGCCCTTGTAGTTGGCAATGTCAAAGCCGTTACCATAGGGTCCGCGCAAGAACAGGGTATCGCCGACATAATTTTCAAAGATCTCATCCGTAACCTTGCCGACTTTACGGATCGTCAGATCGACGGTACCGTCGCCGATGCCGCTGACCGAAATCGGGGCTTCGCCAAACTTGGGTAGCGATACTTCAAAAAATTGTCCTGGTTTGACATCACCGCTGTAGGTCATGCGGAAAGTAAACTCAATTTCGGTATGTTTGATCACTTCGGTGATTTTCGAAAGGAAAGGAATATAAGGATTAAGTTCAGTCATTTAGTTTTCCTCCTTTACGGTGTCATTGACTAAGGTATTCAGCCTATTGATGCAATTGGCAAAAGAAATATATTCGGGACAGACATCGTCACAGCGGCCGCAGCCGATACACATGTGGGTACCGAAGCGACGTTTATAATCATTGACCTTATGCAGCACCTTAAAGCGCATACGCTGACCCTTGTCATTTCTAAACGCATGTCCACCAGCCATATCGGTATAGCCGTCGACATGACAGGAAGCCCATACCCGCCGCCGTTCGCCGGCTTTGCCGTTGTCGGTGTAGAAAATATCCTGCATGGTGAAACAAGTGCAGGTAGGACAGACAAAGTTGCAGCGTCCACAGGCAATACAGCGATTGCCGTATTCTTCCCAGAACGGGTCGTCAAACAGGGTCTGGGGAACCGTTTCTGGAATCGTCACGACGGTGTCATTGGCAGTGACCGAATCAGCAATTACCGGCGCCTGGGTTGCTCCGGCCAGGGCAGCGTCCAGGTAATCCCAGCGACTATCGACCAGTACGTTATCGCCATCAACCTTTAAATAAGCATCATAGTCTTCGCTGGTCTGGGTACCCATGGAAACACAGAAGCAGTTTTCAAAGGAGTTTTCACAGCCCATCAGAATAAATTTGGTATGATCCCGCAACCGTTTGTAATAGGTGTCGACGCCACCGTTTTCCAGATAAATGGTATCCATCCGTTTCAGGCCATGCAGATCACAGCTGCGTAAGAACACGATCGCCCCTTTTTTAGGAGCGTCAGCTTCTTTCATTTCGTTTTCAGTAAAATAAAACAGCGTTTCAGAGATGGGGAGTAAGACCTCTTTAAACGAATAGTTAGATTTTTCAGCAAATTCGATTTCGGCAAGATCAGTAATTTCACCATAACGGATGGTGTCGATGTAGGTAAAGGTGCCATCGCCGACAAATCGTTTAGGCGCATAGATAAGGTAGTCTTTCGATAAGTCGGAAAAAATAGCGTTTATCTTTTCCGCTGTCGTTTGGTAACCCATAAACAAGTCCTCCTTCAAGGTTTTTAGTATTCGTTGTTATAAAATTGAAGTCTGCCAAAGTACCTGATTCAGGTTCTCTGACAGACTATCAATTTGTGAGATGATGTTAAAATTTATTTTTGGAAGTTGAGATTAGCTAAGTAATTTTGCCAGGTCAGCTTCGGGAGTGGTGATTGGTCCGATGTTGTAGTTTTCAACCAGGACGTTTAATACGTTTGGTGAAATAAAGGCTGGCAATGATGGTCCCAATAAGATATTTTTAATGCCGAGATGTAACAGGGTCAGCAGGATACAAACGGCTTTTTGTTCGTACCATGATAGTACCATGCTTAGTGGTAAGTCATTAACGCCGCATTCAAAGGCACCGGCCAGAGCAACAGCAACCTGAATGGCTGAGTAAGCATCATTACATTGGCCCATATCCATCAG
>PGZR01000161.1 GCA_002841405.1 Firmicutes bacterium HGW-Firmicutes-4
TCCTTTCGAATTCAACTCTCGCTTAGATACAAAAAAAGCAGACAATTGGCCATTGCTTTTCATCTGCTTCATGTATGTTCTGTAATCTTATATTATGCTTTTTAGTCTAACACAATTTGCTTAAATGTGACAATGATTATTTTTTTGGTAACGTTATCTTTTCTTGATTTTGACAAATTTTAATACTAAAACAATAAAAGTGATGGATTCTCCATGTCGGCCTTAATATCTTGCAAAAATTTTGCTCCGTCCACGCCATTGGCAACCCGTTGATCGAGATTCAGGCTGATTTTCATTACTGATCGAACTACTGGTTCACCCTGATGAATACGAATCCGTTGAACCACTTCGCCAACACTGAGGATGGCACTGTTAGTCTGGTTGATGATGGCCGTAAACTCCCGGATTCCATACATCCCCAGGTTGGTAATGGTAAAGGTGCTGCCCTCTAACTGATCTTGGGAAAGATGTTTGTTTTTAACCGCCTTTAAAAGATCACCCCGACATTTTACGATTTCCACAAAGTTCATCATCTGGGCGTTTGGGATCACCGGCACAATAAAACCATGTTCAGATTCGACGGTTAACCCCATATTTACATGAGCATGGGCAACCACCGCATCATTTTCTCGTCTGGCGTTAATCAGCGGATGATTCACCAGCGCTCGGGAAGTTGCCAAAA
This sequence comes from Firmicutes bacterium HGW-Firmicutes-4, assembly GCA_002841405.1. Lineage (GTDB taxonomy): Bacteria > Bacillota > Clostridia > Eubacteriales > Eubacteriaceae > Acetobacterium. The sequence goes on from PGZR01000161.1 coordinate 683, forward strand.
GCAGAAAATCTGTATAGGTACAGCGGTATCTGGCCTGTTCTTCAATTTTTTTGGTAATCTTCTTGCGGAGGTCCTTGATTTCGGTCATGTCAATTTCCGTGGTTAAGCTGATAACTGGTGTTTCCGATTTGCTTGTAACCTTGTATTTTCTGATCGCTTTGGGCCGGACCGACCGGGTCACAGTTTCTCCAGCTTTGTCTTTAGCCAGCCCTGATTCCAGTATGGTCTCGTTGGCTGTTGCGATGATTATCGCTGCTGGAATGGCTAGGTCTTGGTTGATTTTGCTGTTTTCAGTAATTTTTTCTATTGCAGTAGCCGATGCTTCAGGCCTCATATTTTCTGCAGCCATCCTTATTGGATCAGCCTTTTCGATCTCCGCACCTTCTGGCTCAGTGATTGTTGGCTCAATAACTGCTGGTTTTGCGGTTTCTGGTATTACATTTTCCGGCTGATGCTCTTCGTGTGCTGTCGTTTGCGTTATCTTAGATTGATTTTCAATGCTTTTTTCTTCACTGACGACCGCTTCAGTGGCCGTTGGGGTACTGATTTCGGTGGCCTTGATTGCCATCTTACTGTTGTCCTGGTTCTGATTTTTTCTTGACATACCTCGGGATCTTTTGTTTTCCAATCTCTGGTCTTCCGGTTCGCTTTCATGGAGCAAATGCATCGGCGTTGGTTTAACAATAATTTCTTCCCTTAACGGCTCCGCTTTTAAATCGACAAAGGGCACAAAATCCAATGCTGAGACTTTTTTCACCACATCGGCATCTTTAACTTCCCGATTTTCATCGTTCTCATCCACGAAGGGCACAAAATCCAGTTCCGGATTTGGCACCTTTTCAATCTTCTGATTCATATCTTTGAGTTTTTTTCGAGATACCGTTTTTTTATCGGGAATTTCTTCCAGTTTGACGGGAGTTGAAAAAAGATTACTGGGATTTCCCGCAATTTTATCCAGACTTGTACCAATCACCACCGGTTCTTTTGACTTATAGTCGAAGGTTCCTGGTTGAATGACCACCAGTTTTTTTACATCATCGACTTCAATTCTTCCGTTTGGTCCGGAACCAGTCGCCTTGACAAGTTCTACTTTAAATTCCCGGGCAATTCGTCTTGCCGCAGGGGTTGCTCTGACCTTTCCGGCACGGGGATCTGGTTCTTTAGGGTTTTCCTGCAGTTCTTCATTCACTTCGTCCTTGATGATTCCCCGAATGACTTCAGAGGGTTGTCCTTTTAAACCTTCTTTGATGGTTTCTTCCAGATTTCTTTCCAGCGCCGCAATGGCCGCGGTCAGTTTTTCTTCGAGGTTTTCTTCAAGAGCGTTTTCATCTGCCGGATCTTCAACAGCCATACCTCCTCCAGGTTCAGTTCGTTCTACTGTTGCTTCTATCTGGAGCGCAGCGACTGTCTCAGCTTTTAAATCGACAGCCCCGTGAAGTGCTTCTTCATGTTTGCCAGCGTCTAGAACTGTGTCATTTTCATTTTTTTCCACCAATTCTGACGTAGCGGTGATTGTCAAGTTTTCTGCTGCCATATCCAAGTTCTCTTTCGGTAGTATTATTTCATTTTCCATCATTTCGCCAACTTCCTATTCCCGGTTGAGGAGACGATAGACTCCATGAACGAAATCGTTCCGCTGAGGCACTGCTACCGCCTCCAACTCCTGGTTAAAGGGAATCGGGACATCCAAACCGCCTAAACGAATGATCGGAGCGGTGAGATAGTCGAAGGCTTCGCTTTCGACCACCCGGGCGACGATTTCGCCACCAACACCGCCGGTTTTAACGGCCTCGTGGGCGACAATCAGACAACCGGTTTTGATAACCGATTCAATGATCGGCTTCATATCCATCGGATACAGAGTCAGGGGATTGAGAATTTCCACCCGAATCCCTTCTTCATCTAAAAATTCAGCGGCTTCAATAGCTTTCGCCAGGGTGGTGCCGTAAGCGACAATGGTTACATCCTTGCCGGGACGTTCGACAATGGTTTTTCCAATTTCCAGGGTATAATCGTCGTCAAGCGGTACCAGACCCACCGCATCGTAGAGCATCTTGTGTTCAATAAAACAGACCGGGTTATTATCCCGGATGGCCGCTTTTATCAGTCCTTTGGCCTGGGCCGGAGTGGATGGTGACACCACCTTTAGTCCCGGCACATGGCATAACCAGGCTTCCAGACTCTGACTGTGCTGAGCCGCTGCACCGGTGCCGGAACCGGCCGGCAGCCGTAGGACCATCGGTACCTGGGACTGGCCGCCAAACATGTAGCGCATTTTAGCACCCTGATTCACCAGAGCATCCAACCCAAGGGTAATAAAGTCCATAAACATAATTTCGCAAACCGGACGCAAGCCTGTGGTTGCGGCCCCCACCGCTGTTCCGACGATAGCGCCTTCAGAAATCGGGGTATCCAGAATCCGTTCCTCGCCAAACTCTTCCAGTAATCCCTTCGACACCCCAAAGGCTCCACCGTAGAGGCCAATATCTTCACCTAAAAAAATGACATCCCGGTCCAATCGCATTTCTTCGGTTATTCCCAGACGGATGGCATCGCGGTAGGTCATTTTTGTCATATCACTTGTTTTCATCATTCAACCTCTCACGCGTATACATCTTCTAAAATTGTGTCAAGCTGCGGTTGCGGGCTTTTTTTTGCAAACTCCACCGCTTGCTCAATGGAAATCATGGCTTCGTCTTCCATTTTCAGGATCTGCTTTTCAGTAAAAACGCGATTTTCCCGCAGATACTCTTTCATCTTCAAAAGCGGGTCTTTTTTCCGCCATACCTGAACTTCGCGTTGATCACGGTAAACCTGTTTATCACTTTTGGAATGGCCGCTGTAGCGATAGGTTTTTGCTTCAATCAGCACCGGGCCCTTCCCAGCTCTGGCATAGCGCAGCGCTTTAGTAACGGTATTGTAGACATCAAGAAAATTGTTGCCGTCAATAGTGAGGCCCGGAATGTTATAAGCCTCGCTGCGGTCGGAGATATTTTCAACATTCATGTGATTCTCAATCGGATTTGACATCCCATACTGATTGTTCTCAATGAAAAAAACCACCGGCAGCTTCCAGACCGAGGCCAGATTCAAGGACTCATGAAAGCTGCCCTCGTTGGTGGCGCCATCACCGGCAAAGCACAACACTACCTTTCCGGTTTGATGGTATTTTTGGGTCAGCGCCGCTCCGCAGGACAGATTAAACCCCCCGCCAACCACGCCGTTAGCGCCAAGATTTCCGTTTTCCACATCAGCGATGTGCATGGAACCCCCTTTGCCCTTACAGTAGCCGGTATATTTTCCCAGACATTCGGCCATCATCAGGTTAACATCCAGGCCAAAGCCAATCGCTTGAGCGTGACCCCGATGACTCAATGATACCAGATCACCCTCTTCCAGCGCCAGACAGGCCATGACCCCTGAGGCCTCCTGGCCCATGGCCAGATGAACGGTTCCATGAACCTGTCCCTTTGAAACGAGATCATCCAGTTTTTCTTCAAAATATCGGGCTTGATTCATTTTATAGTACATTCTTAATAGAAGTTCTTCAGATAATTCAATCATGGTTTCCTCCACATTTTCACAATTTATTTTTAAAAAGGTGAATAACCCTTAGTATTTTGTTTCGTGCATTTCCATTATATCTTTTATTCCCCAATAAATAAAGAATGAAGCGAAAAACTGCATAAAATAACAGCTTTTTTCACTTCATTCTTTTTCGGCCATTTGCTTGATGATCGATTCGGCGATTGTCAAATCTTCCGGGGTGGTGATTTTAATATTGGTATAGTCGCCAACCACAATTTTGACCGGGATCTTCAGCCATTCCACCAGAAAGGCATCATCGGTCCCAGCCACTCCGGATTCAAGGGCTTTTTGATGGGCTTCTTTGATCAGATCGTAATCAAAGGTTTGGGGGGTCTGTATTTCGACCAGATAATTTCGATCCGGGGTGTCTTCGACAAAACCATCATCATTAATCACCTTGATGGTATTTTTGGCCGGAACCCCCACCACCGTGGCCCGATGTTTGATGGTTTCGGCAATGCTCTTGCGGATTATCGACTCCCTGATCAGAGGTCTGGCACCATCGTGGATCAGGACAATCCGGGTCAGGGGATTCACCGCCTCCAGTCCGGCATAAACCGACTCTTGCCGGGTGTTGCCACCTGTCACCACTTTGATCTTGGTATAGGGATAGGCCCCGATTACCTGCTCCTGGCAGAAATCCTGCTCCTCCGAATTGATGACCAACACGATTTCATCAATCATCGAACATTTTTCAAACACATCCAGAGTATAAACTAAGATCGGTTTTCCGTTTAACTGCAGATACTGTTTGCTGATCGATGCGTTCATCCGCCGGCCTAATCCGGCGGCGGGGATGATTACGCTAATTAGCGGTTTTTCCATGTTTGCCACCTTAATATTAATTATTAATATCGCGGCACGCAGATGATCAACGAGCCTAGATCCCTGCTCTTGCCCAATATTGCTTTGCGTTTTGTGACTACAGCGAATTTAAGATCTGTGCCACTTTTTGATTGTCTGTTTTCAAAATAATTTCCCGCTGCTCAGGCGTCTCCAAATGGGATACCAGTCTTATTTCCAGCTTGGGCTCAAATTGATCTTCCAGCACCAGATCCGGCCACTCCAGCAGCAGCGTGCAGCCTTGACTAAGATAATCTTCAAAGCCCATCTCATAAAGCTCTTCCGGATCCTGGAGCCGATATAAATCGAAATGAAAAATCCGGGGCGGATTGCCGTATTCATTGACAATCGTATAGGTGGGACTGGTGACCTCGTCAGTAAGACCCATTCCGGCCACAAACCCTTTTGAAAACAGGGTTTTTCCAGCTCCCATTTCACCGTGTAAAAAAATAATCAGGGGGAAGTCGATGGCTTCCCCCAGATGTTTTGCAAAATCAAAGGTTTTCTGACTTGATTTTGTAATGATTCTTTTTTCCTGCATCCTACTCAACCTTTTCTTTGGAGCCTGTCTTTTCGCCACTGAAATCAATGATCTCTTCCTCGTTGTTGTCATCGATAATTTCATAATCCACTTCAACTACATCTTGATCCTCAATCCGCTGGTTACCAGGGAGTACCACCGCTAATAGAATATAAACAACGATACTAATGATACCCGGAACAAATCTGAGCACAAAGGGCAATAGGAATAGCCCTCTGAAAACCCAAGGCGAAATATTGCAGTATTCACCAAGACCGGCACAAACACCGGCCAGGATTGCTCTTTTTTTACTTTTTATTAATTGTTTTTTCATTATTCTTCCGTTCTTTTAACTTATTCTTGCTGATAGCCGGCCATAAACCGTTCCAGCCGATCCATGGTTTCGATCAGATCTTCGGGATGAGGCAAAAAGACAATTCTGAAATGATCCGGTTTTGGCCAGTTAAAGCCGGTTCCCTGGACCATCAGAACATGTTCTGCTTTGAGGAAATCCAGAGCAAACTGGACATCGCTGGTGATATTAAAAATCTCGGTATCAATTTTGGGAAAGACATAAAACCCAGCTTTGGGTCTTACACAGGACAGACCCGGAATCGCGTTGATCCGCTTGCAGACAATCTCCCGCTGTTCATATAGCCGCCCCCCGGGTTTAAGCAGATCATTCATGCTCTGGTACCCTCCCAATGAGGTCTGGATGGCATGCTGTCCCGGAACATTGGAGCACATCCGCATATTGGAAAGCATTTTAATCCCTTCGATATAATCTTTGGCCCCTTCCTTATTGCCAGTCAGAATCATCCAACCGACCCGATATCCGGGAATACGATGGGATTTTGATAAACCATTGAGAGTCACCACCAGCACATCCTCGGTCAGGGTTGCCATCGGGATATGAACCGCATCATCATAGAGAACCCGATCATAGATTTCATCTGCAAAAATAATCAGATTGTTTTCAACCGCCAGATCGACAATCCCATCTAAAATCGCTTTGGGATAAAGGGCACCGGTGGGGTTATTAGGATTAATGACCACGATTCCCTTAGTATTGGGGGTAATCTTACTGGCTATATCAGTAAGATTGGGGTTCCACTCATCTTCCTCATCACAGATATAATAGACAGCCTTTCCTCCAGATAGGTTGACGGCAGCTGACCACAGCGGGTAGTCCGGTGCGGGAACCAGAATTTCGTCGCCATCATCCAGTAGCGCCTGCATACAAAAAAGAATCAGTTCACTGACACCATTGCCGAGAAAAACATCATCCACCTTCAGATCCATCAGACCTTTGGTCTGATAATGCTGAACCACGGCCTTTCGGGCTGAGAAAATGCCCTGGGAATTGCAATAGCCTTCGGCGGTTTTCATGTTATATTTGATATCCTGAATAATTTCATCCGGGGCATTTAAATTAAAGGGGGCGGTATTTCCTGTATTGAGCATAATAATGTCAATGCCGTCCCGCTCCATGCGGTCCGCCTCTTCGACCACCGGTCCTCTAATATCATAACAAACGTTGTCCAACTTCTTCGACTTTTTCACAGCTTTCATCACTACACTCAACTCCTTTAATATTAAATTTTAGATAAGACTATTCCAATGTATGGTCCTTTTTCATTTTTTCGATGATATTGCGATAGCCTTTGCCGTGTTTGAGGCAGCGGTTGACGCGGCTGATGGTGGCCGAGCTGGCCCCGGTCAGTTTTTCAACATCGATAAAGGTTTTTCCCTGGGACAACAAGTAGGCAATTTCGAACCGGTGGGCCATGTCTTCGATTTCTTTGATGGTACACAGGTCTTCGAGTAACAGATTACAATCCTCTTCGGTTTCAAGGGCTAAAATCGCCTGGGCCAGGACTTTTCTCTTTGCATTTGCTTCCATGGAGATTCCTCATTCATTTCTTATCATTCATTTTAGATGATAACAGAAATTTTCTTCCTAAAAAATTTTATCCATTGACACTTAATCTTATCTTTAGTGTATAATATGTTATCATAACACATTGCTGTAAAGAAATAAATTGAAAGGTTGAACTTTATGAAATTATATAATACCCTGACCCAGAAGAAAGAAACCTTTGTCCCGATTGAAGCCGGCAAGGTCCGGATGTATTCCTGCGGACCCACTGTTTACAATTATTTTCACATCGGCAACGCCCGTCCCTTCATCGTTTTTGACGTGCTACGCCGGTTTTTGGAATATACCGGTTACGAGGTCACCTTTATCCAGAATTTTACCGATGTCGATGATAAAATCATCAACCGCAGCCATGAAGAAGGGATTTCGCCGGGCGATGTTTCGGAAAAATATATTCAGGAGTACTTCACCGACGCCGATGCCCTGGGCATCAAACGGGCCTCGGTTCATCCCAAGGTTAGCGAGCACATGCCGGAAATCATTGCGATGATAAAAACCCTGGAAGAAAAAGACCTGGCCTATAACGTCGATGGCAATGTCTACTACCATGTTGATGCTTTTAAAGACTACGGTAAATTATCGAAACAGTCCATTGACGATTTGAAATCCGGCGCCCGGATTGATGTCAATGATGAAAAACACAGTCCCCTGGATTTTGCCCTGTGGAAAAAGAAAAAAGACGGCGAACCCTATTGGGAAAGTTGGGCGAAACCATCGATATTCACGGCGGCGGCCAGGACCTGATCTTTCCTCACCACGAAAATGAAATTGCCCAATCGGAAGGCTGCTGCGGTAAACCCTTTGCCAACTATTGGGTGCACAATGGCTACATCAACATCGACAACGAGAAAATGTCGAAATCCAAGGGCAACTTCTTCACCGTCCGGGATATTGCCAAAACCTTTGAACTTGAAGCAGTGCGGATGTTTTTACTGATGGCTCATTACCGCAGTCCGGTTAACTTTAGCGAACCGCTGCTTAAACAGGCAGCCAGTGCCCTGGAACGCTTGTATACCGCCAAATTCCAGATGGTTTTCTTGCTGGAAAATGCCACCGCTGAGATGGCCACCGAAAAAGAACAGGCCTGGATTGATTCTCTGGTTAAATACAAAAACGATTTTGTCGCCGCTATGGACGATGATATCAACACCGCCGATGCGATTGCGGTAATTTTTGAGCTGGTCCGGGATCTCAACTCCAATCTGGATGCTGCTTCTTCCCAACCGGCAATCATGGCCGGCCAGAATATTTTTGCCGAACTTACCACCGTTTTAGGACTGGCTGTAAAAGAAAAAGAAACCAATCTTGAAGAGGCCGTGGAAGACCTGATCGCCCAGCGACAAGCTGCCCGCAAAGCCAAAGATTTCAAACGGGCTGATGAGATCCGGGATGAACTGCTGGCTAAAGGCATTGTATTGGAGGATACCCGGGAAGGTGTTAAATGGAAAAAAGCCTGACCCCAACGCCTCAAAATGCCGAAAACTTGAAAACAATTAAGTCCACCATCGAAAAAAACTATACCATCGAACAGGCCGCCGCCATGAATCCCCTGGCTCTGGCCTACATCGGCGATGGGATATTTTCGGATCTGATCCGGAAGTATCTGCTCGGCTGCGGTCACCAGAATGTTAATTTTATGACCAAAACCTCGATCAGCTATGTCCGGGCCAGCGCCCAGGCCCAAATCATCCGGCAGCTGCTACCACAGCTTTCTGAAGCAGAAGAGCGAATGGTTAAGCGGGGCCGAAACACCGCCTCACAGGTCCCCAAAAACGCCAACCCTTCAGACTACCGCTATGCTACCGGGTTTGAAACCCTGATTGGCTACCTCTTTCTCTGCGGTGAAATCGAACGTATGAATGACCTGATTTATCAAAGTATTGATGTGATTAATACTTTGGATGCAAGGTAAAAAAAGATCTTCAAAAGCTAAATGGCTTTTGAAGATCTTTTTTTAATTTTATTAATTGTTCCGGTTTTAATGCGGGTTAATTTTGCACCACTGGGGAAGCCTCCCAGGTATCGAAGATGTTTCGCTGAAACCAGCGGAACATGAACAGCTCGTAAGCCAGACAGAATATTTCGGAAATGATAAACCCATACCAGACCCAGTCCAGCCCGCCGGTCTGAGCCAACAGATAGGTAACCGGCAAGAGCACCACCATCTGTCGGATAAAGGAAGCAATCATGCTGACATAGGCTTTTCCAATTGCCTGAAAGCTGACACCAATCATAATCGAAATCCCGGCCAGAGGAAAGGCCATACTGATACTGCGCAGACAATTGATCCCGATTTCCATCATTTCCGCCGATGGATTAAAGGCCATCATAATCTGGGCCGGGAAAATCCAGAATAACAGGGTGCCAATGGTCATAATCGTCAGGGCAGCGGTAACTGCTACCTTCAGAGTTTCATTAAACCGTTCCCGATTTTTAGCCCCAAAATTGAAACCAAAGATCGGCATAGCACCTTGACCCAAACCAAAGATAGGCATAAAGATGACCGACTGAATTTTAAAGTAAACGCCAAAAACTGCCACTGCCGACATTCCGAATCCGGCTAGAATCAGATTGTATCCGGTAATCATCAATGACGCCAGCCCTTGCATAATTGCCGCTGGTAAGCCAACCTTAAAAATATCTTTGACAATTGCCGTTTCGTAATGAAACACCTTATAATCCAGTTTTAGATAATTCTTATTGCTTTTAAAAATTACCAACAGCATATAGGTCATCCCAAAAAACTGACCGATCACCGTGGCGATGGCCGCACCGGCAACTCCCATTGCCGGAAATCCCAACCACCCGAAGATCATGATCGGATCGAGAATGATATTAACCACTGCGCCAATGATTTGTCCCACCATCGGTTGGATCATTTCACCGCTACCCTGTAGCGTCGAATAAGCTGCCTGAGTAATGAAACTGCCAAAACAGAAAACCGTGACGATCATTAAATAAGCTCGGCCCTGGCCAATAATGTTGGCATTGTCAGTAAACAAACTGATAAATGCTTCCGCTGTAAAAAATCCCAAAATACCCAACACAGCCGCGATCAGCATCGCCAGTAAGAAGCCATGCTCAGCCACGTTGGCTGCTTCGCTCTTTTTATTCTGGCCCAGACGCCTCGATATGGCAGAATTTATTCCGATTCCCATGCCGACAAAACAGGAGATGATGACCATCTGAATTGGAAACGCCAGGGAAACCGCAGTCAGGGCTTCTTCCCCGATTTGAGCCACAAAGATACTGTCGACGATGTTATACATGGCCTGAATCATCATCGAAATAATTGCCGGTATTGACATTGAAAAGAGCAGCTTCGGAATTGGAACAACACCCAATTTATTCTTTTTTTCTGCTTGCGTGTCTTTCATCTGGCACCTCCTTCTTTTTTATTAGATGAACTAATAAATGCACTAATGAAAAAAACCTGGATCCAAAGACAAGGTAAGCCTCACACCCAGGTTCTATTGATCCTTTAGTTATTTTTTCTTTTTAGAAATCTCAACTTTTACTTTACGTTCTTTGATTATTTTTCCATTTAATTTTTTTTCAACTTTTTTGGCTTGTTCCTCATCCACGTCAACAAAGGTAAACTTGTCGTACATGTCAATATTGCCGACTGCTGACGATGGAATGCCACATTCTCCGCAGATAGCACCCAAAATATCCCGCTTCTGGGCATGATCCTTTTCGCCGACACTGATGAAAAGACGTTTGGTTTTTTCTGGCCCTGCTCGACGGGCACCGCCGTCTCTGGATCCGCCATCCCGACGGCCGCGGCCATCTCGGCTATCCCGGCCATCGCGACGTGGTGCTGCATCCGTACGTCTTGGTCGCCGTTCAATGGTGTTAAGGTCTTCGGCTTCTGACAGCGGCAACTGGGCCTGCAGCAATACCGCCGCAATGGTTTCCGCGGTGTAGCCTTTTTCCACCAGATCGTCAATAATTTTTACATAGGTATCTAAGATACCCTTTTCGGCACCCTTATCCGCCCGAATCTTGAAGCGTTCGTGGAAATGGGCAATCTTGATATCATTGATGACAGCGCTGGTGGGGATTAAATCCCGTTCAATACTTTTTTTGGTATAGTCGGTGATTTTCTTCAGTCTGAACTGATCTCTGGATCGTGCCAGGGTCAGAGAGATT
>PGZR01000162.1 GCA_002841405.1 Firmicutes bacterium HGW-Firmicutes-4
GAGGGCATAGGTACCCAGCATGATCCGTCGCTTTACCTCATCGCCAAAGCCCTGGCTTCTGGTTTTCTTGTAAAGATCAACCAGATCGCTGTATTCTTCGGCTCTGAAACCATAGCGGATGCCATCGTAACGGGCCAGGTTAGAGCTGGCTTCAGCCGAGGAAATCATATAATAGGCGGACAGGGCATAATCCAGATGCTGGAAGGATACATCGACAATGGTAGCACCCAGGGTTTTATAGATGGCAATGGCATCTTCCAGACTTTTGCGGACTTCCGGCTGCAGACCTTCGCCGAAAAATTCTTTGGCCACACCAATTTTTAGACCCTTAACCCCTTGTTTGAGGTTTTGGGTATAATCGATTTTTTTAAGATTTAGGGAGGTGGAATCCTTGGCATCATGACCAACAATGGCATTAAGCACCAGCGCGCAATCTTCAACGTCCTTGGTGAACGGTCCGATCTGATCCAGCGACGATGCAAAGGCCACCAGACCATAGCGGGAGACCAGACCATAGGTTGGTTTCATTCCTACTACCCCGCAAAAAGAGGCGGGCTGACGAATCGATCCGCCGGTGTCTGATCCCAAAGTATAAAAGGCCGTATCGGCTGCCACGGCAACGGCTGATCCGCCGCTGGAGCCCCCGGGTACCTTTTTTAAATCCCAGGGATTACGGGTCTTTTTATAAGCCGAGTTTTCGGTGGACGAACCCATGGCAAATTCATCCATATTGGTTTTTCCCAACAAAATACCGCCATCTTCGCTAAGTCGGTCATATACCTCGGCATTATAAGGCGGATTGAAGTTATACAGCATTTTTGACGCGCAGGTGGTTAAGATCCCCTTGGTACACATGTTATCTTTAAGACCGTAGGGAATTCCTTCCAGCGGAGTTCTTTTTGCTCGCCCGGCCAGCTCGTTATCCAGTGTCTGAGCGACTTCCAAAGCGTTATCGGTCTGGAGACTGAGATAGGCATCGGTGGCTTTTTCGACAGCGTTAATGCGGTTAACCACCGCTTGGGTTACCTCAGTAACCGTAACTTCTTTTTTATCTAGAAGATCATTTATTTGATGTATGGTTTTTTGACTTAATTCCATTATTGCCTCCTATTCCATAACCCGGGGAACCTTAAAGCACCCGGCTTCGCTTTCCGGCGCATTGGCCAACGCTTCTTCATTGGTCAGACAGGATTTGATTTCGTCTGCCCGAAAGACATTCTGAACTGCCAGCACATGTTCGGTGGCTTTAATTTTTGATGTGTCCAAGCCGCTGAGGGTCTCTGCATAATCCAGCACAGCCCCCAATTGGTCGGCCAGGGCGGTTACTTCATCTTCGGAAAATTCCAAACGGGCAAGATTGGCCACGTAAGTGACATCTTCTCGTGTTAAACTCATATTCGTTATCCTTTCTTTGCTGTTAAGTTTCTCGGTTATTCTTTATTCATACAGTTACTGTTTTCTATTTTTACAGCCGGAGCTGTCAGTCTGATTCTAAAAATCACCCTTCATTATAGATCAAATCCACCACCCCTGACAAGGGCTAAAAACGCGTCTTCATCAATTATTGCAATTCCCAGCGACTGGGCTTTTTCATATTTAGACCCGGACTTTTCCCCGGATAAGAGAAAATCGGTTTTTTTACTAACGCTGCCAGCTACCTTACCACCATTGGCTTCGATCAGAGCTTTGGCTTCCCGTCGGTCGAGAGTGGGCAGGGTGCCGGTAAGCACAAATGTTTTTCCGGCCAGAATCTGAGATGCCAAGCGAGTTTCCTGAATCATATTCAGCCCCGCCGCTTCCAGACCTCTGATGATTTCAATATTGGTAGGGGTCTGGAAAAAATCGACAATTTCAGTAGCCATTTTTTCACCTATTTCAAAAATCTCCTTGAGCTCATCTACCCGGGCATGGATCAGGTTATCCATTTTCTGATAATGGTCGGCCAGGATTTTTGCCCCCCGGGCGCCGACCAGCGGAATTCCCAAACCAAAAATCAGCCGCGATAATTCCCGTGTTTTAGAGTCCTCGATACCAGCTAAGAGATTATCCACCGATTTTTCTCCCAGCTTTTCAAGGGTTACCAGCTGCACTCTTTTTTGCTTCAGGTGATAGATGTCCACCGGGTTAATCACCAGCTTATCGTCCATCAACAACCGCAATACTCCCGGGCCCAGCCCCTCAATGTTCATCGCATCCCGGGACGTAAAATGTACCAGTTTGCGGAACACCTGGGCCGGGCAGGCCATGTTCAGACATTTGGTCACAGCTTCCCCGTTAATTCGAAAGGTCGGTTCATCACAAACCGGACAGCGTTTTGGCATTTGAAAAACAACCTCGTTTCCCGATCGTTTTTCAAACACCACATGATCCACCTCCGGAATCACATCGCCAGCCTTCTGAATCATTACATGGTCGCCGATGCGGATATCCTTGGCACGGATATTATCTTCGTTATGGAGGGTTGCCCGAGCGATTACCGACCCGGCCAATGATACCGGCGCAAGTTCTGCCACTGGTGTCAGAGCACCAGTTCGGCCAACCTGGACGGTAATGGCTTTCACCGTGGTAATGGCCTGATCTGGGGCAAATTTATAGGCCATCGCCCAGCGGGGGCTTTTTGAGGTATTCCCCAACAACTCCCGACAGGATAATTCATCCACCTTAATTACCAGACCGTCGATATCAAAGGGCAGATTTCGTCTTTCCGTTTCCATCAGGCTGCAGTAGTCTATGATCGCGTCGATATCGCTAAAGGCTTTGACCGCGCTGGTTTTAAAACCCAGGTTTCTTAAATAATCCAACGTCTCCTGATGGGTTTTAGCTTCAAAACCTGCTGCTACTTCCAGGTTGAAGATAAAAATATCCAATGGCCGGGAGGCCGTTAGCCTGGGATCCAATTGCCGCAAGGATCCAGCCGCCGCATTTCTGGGATTGGCAAAGGGGCTTTCCTCTTCGGCCAGACGTCGTTGATTCAATTTTTCGAAATCGGCTTTTCCCATAAACACTTCGCCCCGTACTTCCAGGGTTACCGGTTCTGAAAGACGCAGTGGGATGGTTCGGATGGTTTTAAGGTTGGTGGTAACGTTCTCCCCGACTTCCCCATCACCCCGGGTAGCGCCCTGGACGAATAGGCCATTTTCGTAGTTAAGCACCACCGTTAGTCCGTCAAATTTGTATTCCACCACATAGCTGGCCGCGGGACAGGTTTGCCGCACCCGGCGGTCAAAATCCCGGAGATCACCGGCATCAAAGGCATTGCTGAGACTCAGCTTGGGACGGCTGTAGAGTACCTTTTCAAAGCCCGCGGAAGGACTTCCACCAACCCGCTGAGTCGGGGAATCCGGGGTGATCAATTCCGGATTTTCTGTTTCCAGCGCAATCAGTTCCTGCATCAGCTGGTCATAGTCATAGTCTGAAACCAGGGGTGCATCATCGAGATAATAGGCTCGGTTATATGCTGCTATTTTTTTCCTTAACGCTTCAATACGGGTTTCGCTCATACTTGTTTCCAATCCTTCATTGCTGTTTTAACTTTTTTTACCGATATTTTTAACTAGGCCTTTTCCACAAAAGTCGGATCCATTTTTTTGATCCCGACCCCCGGAAATGCCACCGAAATCATGTTATTTTTCACCTCAACCACGGTGCCAATACCAAATTTTTTATGTTTGACCTTATCAGTCAACGCAAATCCATTTTCCGATGGACCATTGTGAAGGCTAACAGCATTGGCATTATTTCTGCGGATCGCTACCTTCGACTGGGTAACTCGTTCGGAAAAGGTTTTATTCTTTTTAGTTTCTATGTCGATTTCTGGTTTACGCTCGTAACGCTGTTTATTTTCCACACACACCTCATCTGGCATTTCTTTGAGAAACCGGGACGGGGTTTGCATTTGACGGCGTCCGTAAAGGGTTCTTTCGGCGGCCCAGGAAATATAAAGACGTTTCATGGCCCGAGTAATGCCCACATAACAGATGCGCCGTTCTTCTTCGATATCCTCTGGTGAATCCATGGCGCGGCCATGGGGGAATATCCCTTCTTCGAGACCGGGAATAAAGACAATCGGGAACTCCAGCCCTTTGGCATTATGAAGGGTCATCAGCAACACCTTACCTTGGTCGCCGTCATACTTATCTGTTTCCGAAGACAGGGCTACCGTTTCCAGATAGGCGCTGAGGCTCTGGTCATCACTATTTTTTTCAAAGTCCGTAGCTGAGGATACCAGTTCCTGGAGATTTTCCAACCGGCTTTCGCCCTTATCCATTTTTCCAGTTTCCAGCATTTCGAGGTAACCGGTTTTTTCAATCACCGCCGTGATCAGCTCGCTTAAGCTGGCGGTCTCCTGGATTGCTTCCAATTTCTTCATCAGTTCGCTGAAAGCCCGGACCAGGCTGAAGCTTTTAAAATTGGCGAACTCGGCAATTTTTTCAATCGTTGCTGAACCGATCCCCCGTTTGGGCACATTGACAATTCGCATAAAGCCCATGTTGTCTTTGGGATTACTGAGGACATTTAAATAGGCAATGACATCTTTGATTTCAACCCGGGAGTAAAACCCGGTTCCGCCGATTAACTGGAACGGCAAACCGGCCCGCATCAGGGCTTCTTCAAACAGCCGGGACTGGGCATTGGTTCGATATAGAATCGCAAAATCGCCGAAGATACCATTGCCCTTGTTAATATTGTCATTAATCTCATCAACAATAAATCGGGCTTCATCATAACCCTGGTTAAAGGAGGCGATCATTATTTTTTCATCGCCATCATTGTTGGTCCACAGCGCCTTTTCCTTACGGCCGGTGTTTCTGGCGATGACGCCGTTGGCGCAGTCTAAAATGGTCTGAGTCGAGCGATAATTTTCTTCCAGTTTAACCACCTTGGCGTTGGCATAATCTTTTTCAAAGTCCAGGATATTATTGATATCTGCCCCCCGCCAGCCGTAAATACTCTGATCATCATCCCCACAGACGCAAATATTTTTGTATTTGGCGGCCAGCATGTTGACCAGTTCATATTGGCTGTGGTTGGTATCCTGGTATTCATCAACCATAATGTATTTAAAACGATTCTGATATTGTTCCAGAATTTCCGGAAAACCCTTAAATAATACCAGGGTATTGTAGATCAGATCATCAAAATCCATGGCATTGTTTGCTTTTAGGCTTTCCTGGTAGCGTTTATAATAAAGTCCGACCTGTTCTTTTCTGAAATCGCCAGAATTGGCTTTTATATAGGCTTCCGGACTGACAAAATTATTTTTGGCCGTCGAGACTTCACCGCTTAAAAACTGGTTGGTAAAGTATTTGTCGTTGAGTCCCAATTCTTTGATCAGACTTTTATATAAACGTTTCTGGTCGTCCATATCGTAAATGACAAAATTATCGTCATAACCTAACCATTGGGCGTGGGTCCGCATAATCCGGGCGCACATGGCGTGGAAGGTCGACATCCAGATCCGTTTGCTGTCCTCGATATTCATTTTAGCAATCCGCTCCCGCATTTCGCCGGCGGCTTTATTGGTAAAGGTGATGGCCAGAATCTGCGAGGGCCAGGCCTGTCCCGTTTCAATAATATGGGCAATGCGATGGATAATGGTTCGTGTTTTTCCTGATCCGGCCCCTGCCAGTATTAATAGTGGCCCATCGATGGTTTCTGCCGCTTCTCGTTGTCGAGTGTTTAACCCGTCTAATAAACTCATGTATTCTCCTAAATATTTATTTCATAGTAATTACAAAATTCCAAGCGCTTCAGGCTCATTTTTGCAACGCTCTAATTTGTTTCAATATTAAAATTTCTTTTCGCCATAATAAATGCTGGTTAAGACCTTATCCATTTCAGCGGCATCCATTTTTACAGGATTCCGCTGGGTGGAGCCCATCAGTGAATTCTTCAGCAACTCATCATAGTGGGCTTTAAATTGTTCTTCCGGGATCCCGGCGACCTGAAAGGAGCTGGAGATGCCGAAGGTTCTATTCAAATCTATAATTTCAGAGATGATGTTTTTCCCGATTAACCGGGATAGCTGTTCCAGGTCCTCGGCCACCTGGGGATCCTGCTGATTGTATTCCAGCACATAGGGCAGAGCAATCGCGTTGAGGAGGCCATGACTGGTGCCAAAGCGTCCCCCCAAGGCGTGAGCAATGCCATGATCCATTCCCAGTCCAGCATTCTGAAAGGCAAACCCGGCCAGACAGGAAAAATTGTGGACATGCTGGCGACTTTCGATATCGCCGCTTTCAAAGGACTGGCGCAAATGTTTGAGCAGACCTTCCACTGCCCCCCTGGCCATGGTTTTGGTGAAGTCATCGGCATTCTTATTAATGTATGCTTCCAGACCATGGGTAAGAGCATCCATTCCCGATTCCACCATCACGTTGGGTGGCATCGACAAAGCCAGCTCTCCATCTAGAATCGCCACATCGGGAATAAAGGCCTTGGTTTTCAGGCCGATTTTAATGCGCTCATCCGGGAAAGTAATCACGGCTGCCCGGGTGACCTCGGATGCCGTCCCGGAGGTTGATGGTATCGCCACCAATTTAATCCGCTCCCGTTTTTCCGGCGCCTGGCCGGTTTTAATCGCTTCGATGGTTAACCCATCGTACTCACACATCAGGGTCATAACCTTGGCCGCATCGAGCACCGAGCCACCGCCGATGGCAATCACCACATCTGGATTGAAGTCTTTCATCTTGATCAGACCCGTTTCCACATCTAACACGCTGGGGTTTGCTCCAATACCACTGAGGATATCGTAGTCCTTGGCGCTTTCTTTTAAAAGGGCTTCGGCCCGTTTGATTGTCCCATTTCTAAATAGGGCGGTCTTTCCGGTTACAATAAAAAAGCGTTGTCCCGCTATCTTTTTAATGGCATCCAGGGTGCCGGGCCCGGTGATAATTTCGTCTCCGCAAAATTTTAGACTGCTCACTTCTTTTCTCCCCCCTTGTCAAAATTTAATGTAATCCTGGTTCCTTTTTTTTCTTCACTTTCGATGATCATGCCGGCATGGTGCCCGTCGACGATCCAATTGGCAATTGATAACCCCAGACCGGTTCCGCCCTCAGTGCGGGAGCGGGCCTTGTCAACCCGATAAAACCGTTGAGTTACCTTGCTTATCTCATCTTTGGGAATCCCAATCCCCTGGTCAATAACTTCCACTGACACCCCTTGAAGGGTTTTCTTCCCAATGACGCGAATAATGGTGTTTTCACTGCTGTATTTAATGGCATTATCCAAAAGAATCACCAGCAACTGGGTAATTTGTTTTTCATCACCGGTGATGACCAGATCGTCTTCCAGTTTATTGATAAACGCAATTCCCTTTTTCCCGGCTAAAGGCGCC
>PGZR01000023.1 GCA_002841405.1 Firmicutes bacterium HGW-Firmicutes-4
ACTGAAAGACACCGGACTTACAAAAGAGGAACTAAAGCAAAAAGTTGACACCTATATGATTGAAACCTACGAACGGTTTGATTTTATCGCCGAGACCGCCAAGGATATGTATATTTATGACGAAAATGGTGAGGCCTACCTCGATTTTTACGCCGGGATCGCCGTTAACAGCGCTGGCAACTGTAATGATAAGGTAGTGGCTGCGGTGCAGGATCAGGTCGCCGATGTGATTCACACCTTCAACTATCCCTACACCATCCCCCAGGTACTGTTGGCCGAAAAGATTTGTACCAGCATTGGCATGGACAAGATCTTTTTCCAGAACTCCGGGGCCGAATCCAATGAAGCGATGATCAAAATGGCCCGGAAATACGGAGTCGAAACCTATGGCCCGGAACGCTACAACATCGTCACCGCCCGAATGTCCTTTCACGGCCGGACCATGGGTGCCCTCAGCGCCACCGGCCAGCCCCACAATGCCTGCCAAATTGGCTTTGGGGACATGACCCCGGGTTTCAGCTATGCTGAATTCAACAACCTGCAGTCTTTTAAAGACGCGGT
Organism: Firmicutes bacterium HGW-Firmicutes-4; assembly: GCA_002841405.1. Classification (GTDB taxonomy): domain Bacteria; phylum Bacillota; class Clostridia; order Eubacteriales; family Eubacteriaceae; genus Acetobacterium. Next base: position 562 of record PGZR01000023.1, read on the forward strand.
CAACGACAATACCATCGCTATTCTCATTGAACCGGTCCAGGGGGAAGGCGGCGTCCATCCGGCAACAATGGAGTTTATGGAAGGACTGCGAACCCTCTGTGATCAAAAAGGTTTGCTGTTATTACTGGATGAGGTCCAGACCGGCTGGTGCCGTACTGGGGCGATTATGTCCTATATGAATTACGGCATCAAGCCAGATATCGTCTCCATGGCCAAGGCCATGGGCGGGGGCATGCCAATCGGCGCCATCTGTGCCACCGCGGAGGTCGCCAAAGCCTTTACGATGGGTTCCCACGGTACCACCTACGGCGGCCATCCGGTATCCACCGCCGCCTCGCTGGCGCAGATCACCGAACTGCTGGACCGCGACCTGGCCGGCAATGCCCGGGAAATGGGCGCCTACTTTATGAACCAACTAAAAGGTCTGCCTAAGGTCAAAGAAGTTCGTGGCCAGGGCCTACTGATCGGGGTGGAATTTGAAGACGGCATCTCCGGCGTCGATGTTAAACACGGCGTCCTGGAGAAAAAACTGCTGATCACCGCCATTGGCAAAAACATCATCCGCATGATACCACCGCTGATCGTCTCCAAAGAAGATTGTGACAAGGCCTACGGCATCATCGAAGCAACGGTTAAAGAACTGGTTAATTAAACAAAGCACTTGAAATAAATAGATCACTTAAATTAAATAAATAGATTATCTAAACAATGGGGTTTTTACAGCTGAACAGCTGCGGTCTGAATCAACAGACCGTCAGCAACCGGCTAGTAAGGACCCCGTTTTTTTATTTAAACACGCAATTATTTTAACAAATCCAAAAACGAAAGGAGAGTATGATTCACAATGCGGATCATACAAAAAGAAAAATGAGTGAAAAAACAAACAAGTCAAAATTTGACAAAGTGTTGAGCACTAAAGACATTTTTGTGTTGGCCTTTGGCGCCATGATTGGCTGGGGCTGGGTAGTTAACACCGGCATCTGGATTGAAACCGCCGGCGCCCTGGGTGCGGCGTTGGCCTTTGTGATCGGGGGCATTATGGTGCTCTTTGTCGGGCTGACCTATGCCGAACTGACCGCGGCGATGCCCCAATGCGGCGGCGAGCATGTCTTCAGTTATAAGGCGATGGGGCCGACCGGGTCGTTTATCTGTACCTGGGCGATAATTCTCGGGTATGTTAGCGTGGTGGCCTTTGAAGCCGTCGCCTTTCCGACCGTAATCCAATATCTGAGCCCCAATTTCCTGCAGGGCTATATGTACACCGTTGCCGGATTCGATATTTACGCTTCCTGGGTGGCGGTCGGTGTCGTCACCGCGATTATCATTACCATTATCAATATTTTGGGCGCCAAAACAGCGGCCAAACTGCAGACTATTTTTACTGCCTTAATTGCCGGCGCCGGGATCCTCCTAATAGCCGGATCAGCCGTCAATGGCGACCCTGGCAATATTGTCGGCAATATGTTTGGCGGCAGCATTGAAGCTGGTACCACGGCGCTGGGCAGCGTCCTGACGGTAGCCGTGATGACTCCCTTTTTGTTCGTTGGTTTTGACGTAATTCCTCAGGCAGCTGAAGAAATCAATGCCGGTTTCAAGAAAATCGGCGGCATTATGATTCTGTCGATCGTGATGGCGGTGGCCTTTTATGCTCTGGTTATTTTGGCAGTCGCCTATGTGATGCCAGCTGCTGCCATGGCTGATTCGACCCTGGTGACCGCTGATGCGATGGGTCTGGCCTTTAACAGTGCGATCATGACCAAGGTATTGATTGTTGGCGGAATGGCCGGGATTATCACCAGCTGGAACTCGTTCTTAATCGGCGGCAGCCGGGCGATGTTCTCGATGGCAGAGTCTAACATGATTCCCAAAACTTTTGCGAAACTGCACCCGAAATATAAAACCCCAGTCTATGCCATTGCCCTGATTGGTGTACTATCAGTGATTGCTCCTTTCTTTGGCCGTAAAATGCTGGTCTGGATTGTTGATGCCGGTAGCTTCGGGGTCTGTTTAGCCTATGCGATGGTGTCCTTATCGTTCCTGATTTTAAGAAAAAAAGCGCCCGATATGAAACGACCATATCAAGTCAAATATGGTACCTTTGTGGGGATAATGGCGGTTTTACTGTCTGGCTTGATGACACTGCTATATGTTATTCCGTTGCCCTTTGCTTCGACTGCCCTTATCTTTGAAGAATGGATTATGGCCGGTGGCTGGGCGATCCTGGGCGTGATCTTCTACGGTTACTGCAAGTTCAAGTATGGCGCTGAGTTTGGTGCCCACATGGACGTGGAATATGTAGACGTCGATGAACAACCGGTCTTCGCCGGCCGGATTGGCAGCGTAACTGAATAACCCCACCGGGATTTGTGAAAGGAAGACATATGAATAGTTTTAGTTTTAAAATACCGCAGGAAATCATCTGTGGGGTGGATAGTATTGAGAAATTGCCGGGGCTTTTAGCTAAGCAGGGGCTTAAGAAGGCAATGGTGATTTCGGGGCCGCATCTGAATAAGATGGGGGTGGTTGCGAAGATCACGGATATTCTGGTACGGGCCGGGCTGGCTTTTGACAGTTTTACCGAAACCGAAGCGAACCCTTCGGTGGAAACCGTCGATAAGGCGACTAAGGCCTTTGCCGATAGCGGAGCGGACTGTATTATTGCTTTGGGCGGCGGTTCGCCGATGGATGTCGCCAAGGCGGTGGGGGTGCTGGCCAAGTTTGGCGGGTCGATCGGAGACTATGAAGGGGCTGACAAGGTGCCCGGGGCGATTGTGCCGCTGATTGCGATTCCTACCACCGCCGGCACCGGCTCGGAGGTGACGGCCTTTGCGGTGATCACTGACCGCGCCCGGAATTATAAGCTGACAGTGTTCAGTTATGAACTGCTGCCAGCGGTGGCGGTGCTGGATCCGACGCTGGTGATGACCACCCCCGAAAAAACCGCGGCAGCCTGCGGGATCGATGCCCTGGTGCACGCTATCGAGGCGTATCTGTCCAAGGCGGCGTCACCGTTTTCTGATGCCATGGCTGAAAAGGCGCTGGACCTGATCGGCGCGAATATTCGCCTGTTTGTGGCGGATCGGACCAATCCTGAGGCAGCGGCGGCGATGCTCTATGGCAGTATGTTTGCCGGGATCGCCTTTGCCTGGGCGCGGCTGGGCAATGTCCATGCGATGGCCCATCCGTTGGGCGGCTATTTCGATGTGCCTCATGGGGTCGCCAATGCGGTACTGCTGCCGACAGTGCTGGAATTCAATGCCCTGGCCGATACTGGCCGCTATCAGACCATTTATGATGCCATCAAAGGCGGGGAGGGCGAAGCCGTTTTCACGCCCCAGACGCTGGTTGCTGAGATCCGCAGCCTGACTACCGCATTGGGGATTCCTCAGACTCTCGCTGAGGTGGGAGTTACGGCTGAAATGATCCCGGCGATGGCTGTAGATGCCATGAAAAGCGGTAATATTCTGGTCAATCCCCGGGCCACCACCCTGATCCAGATCGAAGATCTGTACCGACAGGCGTTGTAGGCGGTCAATTATGAATGCGATTGAACAAAAAATAAAACTGGTGGTCGCGTCATCGGATTGTCCGCTTTATGCACCGGGGGATGAAGTCATTTTTGATGGACCCCTGCTGGATAAGGAACAGAGCGGAAACTTCTGTATGATGGCACTCAGTGCAGTGTTTCCCTTTGTCTATGCCGCCCGGAAAGGGGTTATCACCGATGCCCCGCTCCAATGTCCGGACTGTGGGGAAAAAGTGGTGTTCCGAATTTATGCTGTTTTTTGGGTTAGCGGCAAACTTCAGTACCGACCATTTGTTAATCTGTTGTTCGCTGCGCTATGCGAAATCCGCTACGTTTGTTTCGCATTGGTCGCGGGCAGTCGCCAACTACAAGAAAGCGTATGATTGGCTCGTTGCCTTCGCGCAGAATCGGACAGGCTTTGCCGTGTCCGCTCCGATGCGTATAACATGATGTAACAATTGTCGGTACTAGGTTGGCTACTTCAAAATTCGATTAATGAACTTTGGTTCATCATTTTTATGACTGTTAAAGGATTAACGTTCCAAAACAAGTGATTGCGACTTGACTAAAATGGGCATATACTGTTTAGTAACAAAATATAAACAATTGATGTTAAGGAGGAGAAATGAATAAATCAATGATCCTCACTTCTGTTTTGAATTGGAAAGGTGGTGTGCCAGATGGCCTTAGAAAGCTTATTCAACCGCATCAAAATTAAAGAATCCTCAGCCTTGCCAGAACCAGACGAGTGGTATCTGGAAAACCGTCGTCATGCCCAGGAAATGATGAAAACCGGATCCTGGACTTATGAAATCGGTAAGGACACGGTTTATTTTACTGATGAATATTATCGCATTTTTGAAACCGTTCCCGATCAGTTGGAGCGAAATGCCGAGTCCTATTTTCAATTTATCAGCAAACCCGATGTCAGCAAGGTAAAAAAATCCCGGGAGCTGGCTTTTCAGGGCCATAATCAGGAACTGGAATACCAGATCATCACGGCTCAGGGCAATCAGAAATTCGTTAAAGAAAAAACCCGGACGCTCCTTGATGAAAAGGGTATCCCGGTTAAAATAATCGGGGCCCTGCAGGATATCACCAGCGAGAAAATCATCGAAAACAGTTTGAAAGAGCTGGGTGAAAACCTTAATCTGGGGCAAAAAGTGGCCGGTTTGGGAAGTTGGAAATTCAATGCCGTAAAAAATGAAATCTTCTGGTCCGACGAGATTTATCGGATTTATGATCTGAAACCCCAGGAATTTGGCGGCACCGTAGTTGAATTAATGGACTTTACCTATCCCGCGGATCGCTATGTTTTGGCCGAACTAACCCAAAAACGGCTGGCCCATCAAAAATTTGACCTGCAGTACCGTATTTTACTGCGCAACGGGGCAATCAAATACGTACGCCTGGTGGGCGAGCCGATTGCTAATAGCGATGGATTAAACACCGATCTGGTGGGCACCATCCAGGATGTGACAGAAATCAAGGAATTGGAAAACGAGATCATTTTTATCAAAAAAAATCTTGAACAGGCCCAACGGCTGGCCAAAATTGGTAGTTGGGAAATGAATGCGGTGACCGATCGGAATTATATGTCCGCTGAGGCACTGCGGATTTTTGGTATCACTGCGGCGGAATTCCTGGGTACCTTTGAGGATTTTGTGAATCGCGTCCATCCCGAGGATCGCAGTATCATCACCGACTCGATGGAGGGTGAGTTGAGCGAAGAGCCTTTTGAGCTGGAATTTCGGGTGATCCGCAAAGATGGAACGATTCGCGAGGTTTTTCAGGTGGCCGAATATCATCTCGATGAAAACCGTCAGCCGGCCCATGTTGATGGGACGATCCAGGATATAACCGAAAAAAAAGAGTATCAGCGGGCGATTGAAATTAAACAGCGCGAAATTGACAAAATTCAGCAGCGCACCAAAATGCTGATTCAGGAATCGGGAATGGTGTTTGAAATCATCACCGCCGAGGGGATCATCCGCTATATCAGCGACACTTCCCAGAAGGTCATTAATTATGACCCGCAGAGTATGATCGGCAAAAGCGTTTATGACTACTATGACCACGATGAAGCGGCTTATTTAAAGGGCCTGATTTGCAGCGCCATGGAAAATCCGCGGATCCCCGAAACCGGGATCATTACCTTTGCCGGGTCCGGCGATAAACCCATTTATCTGGAAGTGCACATTCAGAATTTTCTCGATCATCCAATTATTCAGGGGCTGGTGCTGGATTTCCGGGATGTCACCAATCGCATCATCATGCAGCGGAAAATAGAAAAGCTGGCCTCTTATGATGAAACTACAGCGCTGCCCAAACCGAATCAGTTTAAGAAAGAGCTGACCGAAAAATGTCTTGCGGCCGATCTCAACCAGGATAGTCTGATTGTCATGATGCTGGACTTTGACGGCTTTAAAGAGATCAATGATTCTTTGGGGTTTATGGTTGGCAAGCAGTTGGTTGTTCAAATTGTGATGCGGCTGCGGGGCCTGTTAGGCAAAGACACGCTGATTTCGCGGTATTCCGAAGACCATTTTGCTATTGTTATCGAGAGGCTGATTAATCTGGACGCCTACCAGGCGAGAGTGTTGGAAGTGATCGATTTCTTTGATCGGACCTTCAAAATTGATATCTATGAATTTGATATCAATGTCAATGTCGGGGTTAGTGTTTATCCGCTGGAAATGAAGGTAAAAGAGACCGCCACCGACGACGAGATGGCGGGGGCTGAGCCGGTGGTCGATGAAATTGAACAGCTGATTCAATATGCCAACATTGCCCTGGTTTGGTCAAAAAAAGAGGGCAAGAACCGCTATAGCTTTTATTCCTCCGAGCTCAATATTCAGAACTATAAACAGCTCCAACTGCGCCACGATTTACGGATGGCGGTCAAGCGGGATCAGTTCATGGTTTTTTATCAACCGATGGTGCGCTTGAAAAATAATCAGATCCTCGCCATTGAAGCCCTGATCCGCTGGAATCACCCGGATTGGGGGATGGTTTCACCTGATGAATTTATTTACCTGGCCGAAGAAACCGGGGCGATTGCCGAAATGGGAAAATGGCTGCTCAAGAAAGTTTGTGAAGATCAGCGCTACTGGATGTTGAAGGGATACGAACCAGTTTATGTTTCGGTGAATTTTTCCAGCATTCAGTTTTATGAACGGGATTTTGTTAAGAACATCACCGATGTCCTGGCTGAGTATGAGATCGATCCCAAATATCTGATCGTCGAGCTGACTGAAAGCCTGATCATCGAAAATGCCCACAAGGCTATTGCCGATATTCAAAAACTGCAGCGGGCCGGGATTAAGGTCGCCCTGGATGATTTTGGAACTGGCTATTCGTCACTGAGTTACCTGCAGCATTTTAACATCGACATTATCAAAATGGATGCTTCCTTTTTAAAGGACATCATGGCCGACCAGACCACCGCCATTATCGCTCGGGCGATCATTAGTCTGACTAAAGATCTGCGTATTAAACTAGTTTGCGAAGGGATTGAAAACTGGGAACAGCTGTCGTTTCTGCGGGAAAATAACTGCTTTGCGGGACAAGGCTACCTCTACTCGCGACCGGTGCCGTTTCTGAAAATTGATGAAATTCTGGAAAAAGGCAAATGCCGACCGGTGCTTAGCAACACGACCTTCAAGCCCCGGGCCGAGCGACGAAAATCATTCCGTCAGGTATTCCGGGATTTATTAAAAACCGACCTGCGAATCTTAAAGATCAAGGATAAAACCATGAATGTCGGGAATTCGAAAGCGTTGATTAAAGACCTTGGTCCCGGGGGCCTTTGTTTTATCTCTAACATTCAATTTCCGCTGGAACGGGATTTTACCCTGGAATTTACGACCACCCTGCTGGGCAAAGAGCTTTCGGCCATCGGCACCCCTGTGTGGAGTCAGGAAACGGCCGACAGTCTTTTTGAATATGGCGTCAAATTTATGATGGATGAGCGTGATGCCGACGAACTGATGCAAACCCTCTATGAGGTGCAGATAAAAATGAAGAAGAATATCCTCTTTACTGATGGCAGCTTTACCGATAAAACCGCCTACCAGTATTTCGACGAACTGACCGGCCAGCCGACCCCGGCAAAAGTCGATTTCAGCCAATATAAAAAAAGCAAATTATAGCCAGTGGCAATAAAAAAAGATGAACGATTAGGTTCATCTTTTTTTATGCCGCTAGAGGCTAAAAGGGTGGGGTTGCTGGGTTTCCAGAAAATCGACGCAGAGGATATACTTTTGGGCGGCCAGTCGGAAGACCCGGGAATAGGTGATGCAGAGGCTACCGGTGGCCATCGAGACGTAGGGTTCGGAAATGTAGGTGTCCTGTTTGCGTTTGATCAGATTATAATAGAAGTTTTTAATCGAATGATCGACCCCAATCTTGGCCGAGTGGAAGACCAGCTTTTCGCAGGCACCGATATTCTTGGCACCCACGGTGTCGCTGCATTGAATTCCCGATTCATCCAGGACGTAGGCGCAATCCACCGTATCCGCATTGATCAGGGCTTTCTCAAGCTGGCCGTCGAATTCATCGGGGTGATCCACCACCGCCAGGGCTTTGATCATCCCGTTGACGGTGTGAGTGTAAGCCAGACACTTTTGGTTATAGTCTTCCAGCTCCCGGAGCAGCAGGGCCTTATAGTCGTCGACGACCTCGGCGGTTTTAACAATCAGCTCGGCCTTGAGGACAAAATCATGGCCGGGTTTGGCAAAATAGAACCCCTGAATCACCTGGCCACCCAGTTTCAGTACCTGAATCGCTTCGCCCCGGGTTTCTACTCCTTCGGCGACAATCAGGGCGCCGATCTTATTGGTGAGGTTCACCAGCGATTTAAAGACCTCCTGTTTGTGGTAAATACGGTCCATATCCTGAATAATCGAACGGTCGATTTTGACAATATCCGGTTTCAGTTCGGCGATCCGGTCCATATTGGAAAAGCCGGCCCCGACATCGTCCAAAGCGATCAGAAAACCCATGCTTTTATAATTATCCACAAACTGGGTTAGTTCGCGGGTATTCAAAGCTTTGGACTCATTAATTTCAATGACGATATTTTTGGGACTGATGCCGCTGTGGCTAACCTGTTCGCAGAGATAATTGGAACCTCCAACCTCATCAATGATAGCCGTATCAAGGTTCAGAAACAGCAGCAGATCGGGATTGGCGTGATGATAATCGCGGAAGCCATCAAGCACTGCATCCCGGCAGCCCCGATCCAGGGGAATGGTTAGTCCGGCAGCGGCAGCGGCGTCAAAAAGCTGCTTGGGTTGAATGAGTGCTTCGGAACCCGGAATGATCCCCCGGATCAGGCCCTCCAGACCCAGGACTTTTTTCCCGGTGACCGACATAATCGGCTGAAAGTAAGCCACCAGACTTTTTAATTGAACGATTTCACGGATATTAAAGGTGATTTCGGTGGGGTTGGTTTCGTACGTTGATATTTCCAATTGTTTTCTCCAGAATTTTAACGATTTGATTATTGCGAATTTTAATGCATTATCTAATTGTACTTTCTGACGGTCAAAAAGATCACTAAGTACCAACATTTGTTACATCATGGTGCAGCGAACAACGAATTAACAATTGGTCGGTACGGTTGTTTAAAGATACGTTAGAAGTAGTTAGTATATTGTACTGTGTTAAAGGGATTAATTCAACTATTTTCGCAGTTTCTGAAGTATCGCAAACGACGCCGACGGTTTACTCCAAACAACTTGATTGATCCTGATCAGGCATTAATGATCGTGGTGGATGTGATTGCAGCTGTGGCTATGTACATGGGGTTCAGTTTCTTTGGATTTGTGCAGGATAAAATCTTCAAAAGCTTCATGGATGACCTCATAATTCTCAAAAATACTGATGTTACTGATGTTATCATGGATAACTTTCAGTAGATCATGGATGTGATGGCGGTTTAAGTAGTCCGGCAGGCTCACATCAAAATTTACATAGGAACCGATAGCCAGGGCTTGTCCATAGAATTCAGCCAGGCCCTGCATATGAGTTGTCAGATCGAAGGACAGCAGGCTTTCGTATTCGGGCACAGTGCCACAGAGATAGGAAAAGAGCACCGCTTTGTTTTCAGCGCTGATCAGATTGTAGTAAAGGTTGAAGCCCCGATACCAGGCTCGGACTTCAGCCAAAAATAAAAAGCAGGCCGAATCGGGAAATTGGGCTGCCCTTAAATTAGAGACGCCGTATTTTTCCTGAATATCAGCATAATCAATAACCCGGGTGTATTCGTAGGCAATGGCCTGACCGTATTGCTGGGATTCATCAAAGAGGTCTTCATGAAGCAGCAGATAATAATGACTATCTTCCAGGTCTGGCAACACCAGCAGCTTTAAGCTGTCATCGAGCTCCTGTTTAGAGGCCTTGACAATGGCTTGATCGCATTTGGTATTGGACAATTTCAGTCGTTCTTGATAAAGATCAGTAGTAACGATGATTTCCAGCGAATATTCTTTTTCCACTTGGTATACGAGATTATAGGTTTGGATCATATTTTGGATAACGGACATGGGATTCCTCCTTGAAGTGTAAAGTTTAGGCGTTGATTAAATACTGTAATTTTTTTCGAACAGCGTACCAATCGTCGTTATGTAGAATTTAAAAGGGTACTGAATTAGTATAACCGTTTCGGAGAATAGTGTAAATGGGTGAATTTTTAACTTTGTCAAATTGACTGCTTTTGTTTTTAGAATATTCATTAAAGGGCGGTAAAGGGCGGTCAACTGCCTATCGATTATCAAATCAAAGTCTTTTTATCTACTAAACAGAATGGTGCGGGAGTAGGGGATGATCAGTTACACTCAACCGATGGCGCTGTAGGTAACCGCTCTTTTTCGTATCATTGACAGTTTCGGTTCGCAAAAATAGCCTGGCTTTGCATAGTACCACCATATTTTAAATTTAATCATCCCAGTCAAATGGGTAGCATTTGATTAGAGTAATATACTTTCTAAGATCGAATTATTGAGGGGAGAGGGGACTATGAAAGTCGATAAAAATAAAATTCACCCACGACAAGGAAAAATCGCGGGTGAAATTTCAATTTTTTTTATTGGGTTTTGGCGTAGGCACCGATTTTTTTATCCATACCGGAAATATGTTTGGTCAGCCAGTCAACTACCATTTGGTTGGCATTGATGATCACCGAAATATTACCGCCGGATGTATCATAGGCGGCTTTTAGCTTGGTTAGCTCAGTCACAAAATTCTTGTGGGCGGTCTGCTGTTCAGCCAGTCCCGGGTATTTGATGCTGGCCATATAGCTTTCCTCATCACGGAAATGCTGCCTGGTATAAGCATCCAAGAAATTCAGCAGGTCACCGACCATTTCTTTTGATTTGCCATTTTTTCCGGCTTCAAAAAGGTCATCCGCCATTTTAAATAATTGTTGATGTTGTCCGTCAATACTGGTGACACCGACAGATAAATCTTGGGTCCATACGATTGCCATATTAAATCCTCCTGGTGAAAAAATTATGTTCATAGTATTCAATTTGATCTATAAAAAATTATAACACTGATTGAAAAAGGAATCAAGAATCATTCTAAATAAAATACTATCATGTATCGTTAAATTTGGTTTGACTGCTGTTACCGGGCTATACGAAGTACTAAAGACATAATAAAGGCAGTCAAAAACATTACCGATTACATCGATTTATCCGACTAATTGCCTGAGATTTTGAAAAAAACACAAAATCAATCGTCAAGTTATTTTCATAAAAGAAATTCCACCTGTTGACAAAATACCAGATCTGTAACAATCACAAAATATTACACTTGTAAGTAAACAATAAAACCATTATGATTATTAAGAATGTGTGAACAATAGCAGAGATAATTGAATATAAATCTTTAAGAAAAAACAATAAAGTCGATTCAGGCAACAACTGGAACACAGGGGAGGTTTTATGTCATTACTCAGTAAAAAAATTGAAGAATATATCATCGAAAGTGGTGAAACAGTACAGTCCCTGGCGGAAATGGGGAACTTCAATCGCACAACTCTTCAGCGGGTTAAATCGGGTGAAAGGCTGCCCACACGAACATTTTTTAAAAAATTGACCCGGGTTCTGCGACTTTCACCAGCCGAAGAAGCGGAATTGGAAACCCTGCTGGAAATCGCCCAGGTGGGGGATGGCACCTACGCTAACCGTAAGAAAATCATTGAACTCATTGAAACTATCTCTGAATTAACCGAATATCAGATCCCTTTTTCTAAGGAGCTCCACCAAAAGAAACCCTCAGAAAACAGCCGTGATCAGGTTCAAATGATGCAGATTGTCGCCGGAGAAAAACAGGTGCTGAACCTGATCGAGCATAGCATTGATCGGGAACTGTTTGAGGTCGCAGAACCTGCTGTGAAGCTGGCGATTCCCTATGGTTTCCAGGCGGTTTATGATTATCTTTTTCAGCAGCTAATGGGGAACAAAAAATCACTGCACCTTCAGGATGTACTGAGTTTGTGCCGCGAATCCGATGATAATGCTGCAGATCCGATGCTGGGTGCGTTGAAACATCTGATTGCACTGACCCTGCTAGATAATGTCAAATATCAGTCCCATTGCTGGGTAAAGCAATCCGAAAAAGCCATCCCGGGCGCCGAAATCAGCGCTCTGTTCCCGTATTTTATTCTGACCTCCAACGCTGTCATCACCATTTCCCGGGATCTCAGCCAGGCGGTACACTACCAGGATCCCGCCTTTCATCGCCTTTACAGCGACAGCTTCGCACAGATGCTTGCATCGACCCAGCCGTTTATTCTGGAGAGTAATGATCTGTTTAAAGTCTTTGATCTGGACCGGAACTTTAAGGTGGAAGTGATCGTCGAGCCACTGCCTTGCTTTGCTTATTATACCGACCGAGCGTTGTTGGAAGCCAAACTGAATAAAGACTTTCCCTATTACGAACCGCTGCTGGAGGCGGTTGACCGCTATTATAATTACTTCCGACAGGTCAGCCGGGGGATGCTCAATGTCTTTTCGTTAAAAAACCTGCGCCAGTTTATGGAAGATGGCAGTCTGGTTTACCCCGAAGAAATTTATCATCTTCTAACCCCGATTGAACGGCTGACCACGGTAAAACAGGTTCGCGATGATCTGTTTTACGATCGCCGCAGTCTCTTTGCTCTGGATGACGATAAACTGTTTCTAAATTCAGCGATGGAGTTTATTTATGAGAGCACCGATTGTCTGCGGCTGGTTTTGCACTATAAAATCGATGGCCGGGTGGTTTATAAAACCATCGAACTCCGGGAACTCGGCATCATTGCCGCCTTTAAAGAGTTTTTTACCAGCCTGCCAACCAGCGATTATGTCCTGCCCACCGAAACCACTCTGACGGCTCTGGACAACCTGATTGCAGAATACGAATCAGCCTTTGCCAGCGCAACTGGTTCCCAACTTAATTTCACCGAAAACCTTGTCGAATCATCACCATCGGGGTCATAATAAGCTTATACAATTAGCGCTATAGGAAAAAAAATAAAGTTATACAATGCCTGCTTTGCAGTTGGTTCTAAATACAATTTGGGAAAGTATAAAAACAAGCTGATTTAGTCACTTCAAACCCACTACCGACCAATTGTTACGTCATGTTGTCCGATTCCGCAGCGAACACCAGATTAACAATTGGTCGGTACGCCAGCGAAGTGCCAACCATCATTTTAAACAAAATTGTTTCGCTATACCAAAATCCATCACAGGAGGTAAGCTTATGGGCGGTATTATTTTTATTGTCCTGTTGGTCATTGTTGGCCTCGGCACCTGGCTCTATTTGACATCCCAGCAGAGCAGCCAAGCCAACAATCAGCAGCCCCAGATCAAAATCCCCTGCAAAGACGGTTACATCATCGGTTATTATGTCGGCAGCCGCTTTACCGGCCAGCGTTTCGTCAATAATCGGCTGGCCTCGGAAGGGGTTTTTGTCAACGCCATCCAAGTCGGATCCGGCAAAGAGTATTACGAAAACGGTACCTTGAAATACGAAGGTAACTTTGTCAATGGACTGGCCTCAGGCCCGGGAAAGCTCTACGAAGAAAACGGCAAACTGAAATATGTTGGCAATTTTACTAATGGCTATGCCTCCGGACAGGGGCGGATCTTTGATGCCAATGGCAAACTTAAATGCGAAGGTAATTTTGCCCGACTTCCCAGTAATCAGGAAAACACCAAAGATCCCTCGGTACCCAACGGTCATTGCAAAGAATATTACGATAATGGCCAGCTTAAATATGATGGCGAATTTGTCAATGGGGTCTGGCATGGCGAAGGGCGTTCCTTTGATCGCAATGGTCGGCTGGTCTTTAAAGGAAAATTCAGCTATGGAAAACCGGCCAAATAAGCTGCTCTGAATTGACAAATATCAACCAAACAAAAAAAGTAAGGTTTGATTGATCACGAAATCATCTGCTAGTTTCGATTGAGCCAAGCCCTGATTAGACCACTAAGTGCTTCTTTATTTGATAGCAAAAATAACTTATCAAGCTTATTCGTGATTAAAAATATGATATTTAATGAATTATGGGGTATTTTAATTGCATTTGACTAACTAATGGCTATATAGGCCAGTAAAAGAGGAGATATTATGCAGATTGTCATGGTACACGGATATTTTTTAAAGGGAACCGGCAGCAACCTTTTTGTCGAGAATTGCTGTCGGGAATTATGTAAAATGGGTCATCAGGTGAATCTTTTCTGTCAGGAAAATGATCCGGATAAATTTGACTTTATCGAAAAAGCATTCGATTTTAATGACCGAAACAGTGAAAGTTGGATCGTTTACCAGAACGAGACACCCTATCCGGGGAAATGCCACCTATATCGACCCAACTTGAATGGCTTTCTACCGGTTTATGTTTATGATGAATATCAAGGTTATCAGGTAAAAACCTTTACCAACTGCAGCCAAACAGAAATTGAGAGCTATCTTGAAAACAATAGTCGAGCGATTAATACGGCGCTGATCAGCAGCCAAACCGACATGGTTTGGACCAACCATACGATTATGCAGCCGGTTTATGTAGCCCGAAGTCATTTGGGTCTGAGTCAATCTTATCATGTTATGACGGTTCATGGCAGCTGTTTGAATTTCTCGGTCAGAAACAGTGCCCTGGTTCAGGATTACGCCAGTGAAGCCATTGCCAACACAGACAGGATTGCATTTGTCAGCCACTTTTCGAAAAATGAGTTTCTGGAGTTTTTTAACAATGATGTTCAGATCAAAGAAAAATCGATGGCCATCCCGGGCGGCGTGGATCTACAAAAGTTTATCACCCTCACGGACAGCTGTAAAAAACAACCGGTTATTGACAGTCTTGTGAATGATCTAAAAATTGCATCCCAACAGTTGCGCCGTAACCCGGATTTCGATGGAGGGCTCTGGAAAACCGATGCCGATATTATTGCTAAGCTTGAAAAAATTGACTTTAACAATGAAAAAATCGTTTTATATTACGGTAAATATTTATGGACAAAGGGTATTCAGTTGATCATAGCAGCAGCTCCGCTGATTATGATGGATCATCATCAGGTGCGCTTTTTGCTGGTTGGTTTTGGGTCAAGTCGATCCTATTTCGAAGCCATGATTGCGGCCTTGGATCAAGGTGATCAAACTGCTTTTATTAATCTGATCAGCCACCCGGAAACCGTTGACGGTGAAATCGATCCACATTCAGCCCGGTTTTTTACGGCCTTAATAAAAAAACTGGGAGATCCGGATTTTGCCAGGGCTTATTTTGCTGAAGCCAAAGAAAAAATTGGCGCAGCTTTTGTCCTAACTGGCTTTTTAGGCCACGATCAATTAAAAAGCCTGATCGCCTGTGCCGACATTACCGTTGCAACCTCAATCTTTCCCGAAGCCTTCGGTCTGGTGGCCGCCGAAGCTCTTTCATCGGGGATTGTTCCGGTACAAACTAACCATAGTGGGTTTTCCGAGGTGATTAAACGTTATATCGATGAATTTGATGACGTTTTTGACCGGCACAAGTTGAAGCCACTGCTTTTAGATGATCGACTGGTATTAAATCTGGCCAGCAATATTTCTGTTTTACTGAACTATTATCAGGCGATGAACAGCCAGGAGAGACAGCAGATTCGCGAACGTGCCAGAAAAATCAGTGTTGACAACTACTCATGGGAGTCGGTGGTCAAAAACTACACCAAACTTTGTCAAGAAAGCAGCAGGGGTTAAAAATATGCGCATATTAATTACTAACACGGGCCCCTGGGGGACTGGAAGCGGTACGGTCGCAGATGGGGTAATGACAGAACTTAAGCGTAGAGGGCATCAGGTAATGGCTTTTTTCCCTGATAGCGGGTTCCCCGGTAATGGTTATGAAAAATATTATGGTGATGAAGAAACCTACCGGATCGTAAAATTTCCAGTCGTCCATAAAGGGGTGCCATTATACACATTTCCCCTGATTATTGAAGATCCTAATCCCCGTAATCACAAAGATGCCTGGACATTTAAAGACTTGTCCGAAGAGGAACTGGACGCCTATTTCAGTTATATGAAAGAAGAACTTGAAAAAGTAATCGCGGATTTTCAACCCGATGTGATTGAATGTCAGCATATTTGGGCATTGGATCATTTGCTGCATCAAATGGATCAGCGCTATATTTGTGTTGCCCATCACAGCGATCAGCTGGGCTTTCATTACGATCAACGGATGCAGCAGAGGACGATTCAGTCGGCAAAAAAAGCGGATTATATTTTTGCGATTTCGGACTATGTCAAAGAAGAAGTTCTCGGGCTATATGATGTCGAGCCAGAACAGGTCATCGTCACCGGGAATGGTTATGATCAAACCATTTTCACGCCAAACCAACATTTAAACTGGCAGACTGTCATGGTCGAGATGGGATACCCAGATTTGGAGGATTACCCGTTCATTACTTTTTGCGGGAAAATTTCCAAAACCAAAGGCATAGATGTGTTACTTGAAGCAAATAAGCTAATACAGGAAAAAACCAAGGCCTATCTGTTGATTATGGGCAGCGGTAACCTTGATACGTTAAGCAACAGCGAACGGGAAAAACTTGATCTTGACAATGTTCTGTTTCTTGGGCAGCGTTCGCAACGCCAGCTGGCGTTGTTGCATAATATTGCCAGATTAAGCGTGCTGCCTTCTCGTTCAGAAGGTTTTGGAATTGCCGCCCTTGAAGCAATGGGCTGCAAAAAACCGGTGGTCGTTACCCGGGTCGGTGGGTTGTCATCATTTGCGGTAGGAAAAGTTGTTGAGCCCGATAATGTCAACGAACTGGCAGCAGGAATTCTAGAAATTTTGAACATGGATGAGCGGCGATACCAGGCAATCTGCCAAAAAGCATACACCACGGCCAGGCACTACTCTTGGGAAAACATTGTCCATATCCGGTTGCAGTATTACCAGAAGAATTTTGACGGACAGCGTATAAAAACGTTGGAATGCCGTTAGTACTGATCTAATAATAACATCTACTCGAAAGCAACACTCCTTTATCTCGCTGGGAAAAATGCGGGATTTTGTTGAAATAAATATGCAGGTTGCGTGCAATGAAATCAGAGGCGTCTATGGTTCTTTTGAGATTCCCAATCTGGTCATCGTCGACAAGATCAATGGCGGAAAAGCCGATGCTTTAAACGCTGGTATCAATTTATCCCGGTACCCGCTCTTCTGTGGTATTGATGCCGATTGTATTATCAAAAAAAACGCCTTACTCAGAATTGTAAACCTTTTCTGATTCATGAGGATATGGAAGAAATGATCAGCCCGGTTATTGAACTCCTTGGTTATCTGCTGTTCATTATATCGATAATTACTGGGACTGTTTCCAGTTTTTTCATTTTCGTTTTTTAATGGTTTTTTTATTTGGGATTATCTTTTCCTTTCAGGGATATATTTTGAAGAAATCTCATACAAACGCTACAGTGGGGTCAAAGAGGTTTCCAAGTTAATTCTGTTCAGTTTTTTCGAACAGTTTATTTACCGCCAAATTACCGTGTGGTGTCGGGTCAGCTCGTTTCTTAACTTTAAGAAAGGCAGTAAAGAATGGGGTACCATCAAAAGGAATACTTTTTCAGGTGAGGAGCAATAAAATGAATTTACAAGAGTATTTTGTGGAACTGGCAAAGATTGAAAAGATGGGTGAAGTCTTGTATCAGGGTCTTCAGAAACCTGTAGTGAACGGTTAAAACCAGTAGTGCTGGCTTTTTCAAAAGAAGAAGGTCGACATCAAAAATAAATGCTGGCGTTCGCGGCTGATAAACACAGTCTTGAGACAAATCTTGATCAAGAGATGTCGAAGAATTTGGACAAACAGATCGATCATCTCGAAAATAATGGGAAAAACATTAATATGAAATCAGAAAAAGAGTTTTTTCAGTTTGCCTTACAAGTTGAAATAAATTCAGTTGACATCTATTCCGGACATTTGGGACTGTTTGAAAAAGAAGCAAAGGAGTATCAAATGTTTGAGAATATTATCCATGAAGAACAAAAGCATATGCTCTTTATTATCGAAATACTCCATGATCTCCGCTAGCGAATATAATCCATTGGCAACTGTAAAGTGGCAGTACCTATTTAATGAAATCGCTCAGAGTAATAAATCAGAGCGAATCCGATTTAGCTTGTTTATTATCCAAGATAATGCTATCATAAAATTAACGAATTCGACAATTGAAAAATGGAGCGTTTTCAGTTAAGCAGTGGAGCAGAACTGATGCTCCAAAGGGGGAGAATATGTTTATCGCAGACAACCAATTTTTAATAATCAGCTGGAAGTCTATGGATACGAATTGTTTTTTCGGCTGAACAGTCAGTCCAGTCAGTTCGGGGGATTTCCTCTCAGGGGCCCACCGTGGCGCTGATCACCGGCCTGTATGAATCGGGGATTGAAAATATCGTCGAAGACAAACTGGCCTTTATTAATTTTGATGAAATTTTCATTCATTCCGATGCTCTGGAACGGATCAAACCCGATCAGATGGTGGTCGAAATGCTGGAAAAGATCAAAATTAATGGCCCCTTGATGACCCGCCTTAAAACAATAAAGACTAAGGCTTAAAGATTGCCCTGGACGATTTTGACGAAGATTATCAGAGTTATCTGCTGACCTGCTATGCCGACATTATCAAGTATGATCTGATTCGCCCCTTTAGATACGATTGCTGCTGACCCTCTGCGAGCCTGGCTCAGGGAAAAGTGTTGCTGTCCGAAAAGGTGGAAACCCCGGCTGAATTCCAGCAGGCTAAAAAAATGGGGTTCACCTTGTTTCAGGGCTACTTTTTTCAGTAAACTAGTTATCGCCAGTCATTCGGTCAGCAAATCACCGACCAAGCGCCAGTATTTCAGACTGATTTCCGAGCTTAAAAAGGATGATCCTTCTTATGATGCCCTAGCTGAATTGATCCAGCAGGATGTCACCCTGGCTTATCGGGTCATGCGGATGGCCTAGTGTACTGTCCAATCACGACCTCGTCAGTTCGATCTGCAATGCGCTGACCTATATGGGCCTCAACGAAATTGAACGCTGGCTCAATATTTTAATGCTTCAGGAACTAAGCACGGACAAGCCCGAGGAATTGATTAAAATCTCGATTATCCGCAGCCGCTTTGCCCAAACCCTGGCAAAACGAGCGCTGATGATCTACACCGCCCAGCATAGTGCCGGGATGATGGGTCTGTTCAGCGTCTTGGATGGAGTTCTCGAAAAGTCGATGGCCGCGGCCCTTTCCGGGATTGCGTTGCCACCCTCAATTCTGGAAGTCCTGATTGATGGTAGTGGCTCTCTATATCCGATTTATGAATTAATGGCGGCTTATGAAAAGGGAGATTGGGGCACAACCCTTCGAAGATCCCAGGAGCTGAGTATTGAAGTATATCTTGTATCACGATAATCGGGAAGCGATTCGATGGGCCTATCAAATCATTTCAAACATTGCCTGAAAGGGCCGGTGGCAATGAATAAATAAGAAACTAAGCAATAAACATGGCTGATCACAGCGCTGTCATGTTTCTGTTAGGTCATGGTAAAAGCCGGTTGGTTATTAACCAGTGTATCAAAGTAAGACGCCATCAGTCGGATGAGATTACTTGTACTTGATGAAACTAAGTGATAGAATAAACCGTGAAAATGATTGGACAATTATAAAACTATGTATTTAACCAGTCTCAGGAGGCCTCCATGTTTATTGCCAGACAACCGATTTTTAACGCTCAACTTGAAGTGTATGGATATGAGCTTTTATTCCGGCTTAACAGCCAGTCAACACAATTTGGTGGGGTATCATCCCAGGGGGCAACCGCCATGGTCATCACCGGGCTGTTTGAATCGGGGCTTGAAAATCTGATTGAAGACAAAATTGCTTTTATTAATTTTGATGAGATCTTTATCCATTCCGAGGCCGTAGAGTTGATCAAACCGAATCGGATGATTGTTGAGATGCTGGAAAATATCGAAGTCAGCAACAATCTGATGGAGCGGCTGACTGCTATAAAAGCGATGGGTTACAGCATCGCCCTGGATGATTTTGCCCAGACCTATCAAACCTACCCGCTGACCCCTCTGGCCGATATTATCAAATATGACATCATGGTAACGCCACTTGATAGTATCGTCGATGATGTCCTGACAGGGCTGGCCCAGGGAAAAACATTGCTGGCTGAAAAGGTGGAAACCCGGGATGAATTTGAAAAAGCTAAAAAAATGGGATTCACTCTGTTTCAGGGCTATTTCTTCAGCAAACCCCGGATTGCCGGGCGGTCCTTCCGGGCCACCCCCACACAAATTCAGTATCTTAAGTTGATGACTGAAATCCATGCTGATGAACCCTCCTTTGAACAGTTGGCAGAGCTGATTGAACAGGATGTGACACTGACCTATCGGTTACTCCGGCTGGCCAGTTTTCGAGCTGGCAGCGAGTTGATCAATTCAATTAAATTCGCCTTGAGTTACATTGGTCTCCGGGAATTCGAACGTTGGATCAGTATTTTAATGATCCATGATCTCAGTAAGGATAAACCCACCGAACTCATTAAAATCTCTCTGATTCGCACCCGTTTTGCCGAATCCCTGGCTAAAAGAGCAGGGATGAGCGAGCAGGAACATGATGCCGCGCTGATGGGATTGTTCAGTATTCTGGATGCTATTCTGGATCAACCCATGAATGTGGTTCTGGCCGGGATTGCCTTGCCCCAATCGATTCTTGATGTTTTAATCAAAGAACAGGGTATTCTCCTGCCCATCTATGAATTGATGCTGGCCTATGAAAAAGGTGACTGGCTTTTGGTTGAGGCAGTGGCCGAGGCTTTAAAAATTGAGGAATACTATATTTACCATGACTACCGGGAGGCCATCAAATGGGCCAATAGCGTGATTGGGAATATTGCTTAAATCAGATCAAAAAATGAATATGATACATTTGAAAAAGAATCACTCTTTAAATTAAATGGAAGAGGCGATTCTTTTTTGATTACAGAATCAGATAGTCGATAGTGTCAATAAATAATAAATTTTAAATAAAAAATTTGGCACACTAAACGCCACATCTTGCAATTGTATGAAACAACGCTATAATTAAAGGTAGTAGCAAATTTACTGAGTTCAGAATAAACTTTTGCATTTCGAAATTTAATAATTCAAACGATGATTTTTTTACAGAAGGTTTTTGGAAACCACGGTGAAGCCCGGGGAAGTTAGTCACGGTTTAAAATAAATCCAAGCAGGAGCAGCGCATGACACGATTTAGCAAAAAGATAACAGAACTGATAGAGGAAAGCGGGGAAACCATTCAATCCCTGGCAGAAACGGGAAAAATAAACCGAACCACCCTCCAGCGGGTTAAAACCGGGGAGCGGTTGCCGACGCAAAAGGTTTTTAGTGGTTTATGCAAGGCCTTGCGGCTTTCAAATGTCGAATCAGAAGAATTACAGACCTTGCTGGAAATTACCCAGGTGGGTGAACGTATTTACTACAATCGTCAAAAAATAGTAGAGATTATCGCTATTATATATGAACTGACCACCTTTCAAATTCCCTTTTCAAAGGAAGTTAAGCCGAAAATTGGGTGTGATACATCTCCCGCAGCCCGGGATAAAATTCAGATTGTATCAGGATCCAGTTCAGTCCTGACGATGATTGAAATAAGCATTGACCGGGAATTATTCTGTGGTGAGCATCCCCATTTGAAGCTGGCCATACCCAGTCATTTTGAATCGGTCTATCAGCATATTTTTCAGCAGATGCTAGGAAATCAGAAACACCTGATCTTACAGGATGTCCAGAGTTTTCCGGAAATCGGTAATGAAAACGCCGCCGATCCCGGACTTGGGGCCCTGAAAACATTGATAGGGCTGTCTTTGCTGGACAATGTCAGTTACCACTCCCACTATTGTTATATGTCAGCCGGTGAAATCCATGAAATTAATGTCCTGTTTCCTTATTTTATCCTGACCTCGGCAGAAGTGATAACTATTTCCCGGGATTTCAGCCGGGCTATCCGCTATAATGATCCAGAGCTTTACAGTCTTTATCAAAAGGGCTTTGTATCGATCCTTCAGCAGACCGAACCTTTTATTGAAGAAAGTCGGGATATATTTGCTGTTTATTCACTGGATACCACCTATCGGATCCGTCAGGTGGTGGAACCCTTACCCTGTTTTGCTTACTATGCCACCCATGAGATGGTAGCCAACAAGGTCCGCAAAGATATGCCTTTTTACGAACCTCTGGTGGCAGCAACTAATCGCTTCTATGATTATTTTAAACAGGAAAACCGGTCGATGATCAATGTGTTTTCCCTGAAAAATCTGGAAGTATTTATGGAAGATGGCAGCATGTACTTTCCGGATGACATCTGTTACCCATTTACCCCAGCTGAGCGACTGATGCTGACTAAACAGGTCCGGGACGATATTGAGGCTGATAACCGGAAGACCTATGCCTTTGATGAAGATAAGATTAATCTGAATTCTGCGGTTGAGTTTATCAATGAAGCGACGTTATTACATTTGATTCTCCATTACAGAAAAGCTGGCCAGCAGGTATATAAAACTATCAAATTAAAAGAAGAGAACATTGTCGCCGCGTTTGATGACTTTTTCAGAAGCCTGCCCGGCAGCTCCTATGTATTGTCCAAAGAAGCCACCGTGGCAGCTATCGATCAGCTGATCAGCCGGTATGAAAGTCGGCCATAATATTTTTGCAAAAAAAAGCGCACACGTTTAAGGTGTGCTTTTTTTAACGCTTTTTTCAATTCGAAGGATCAACTCTATTATGAGATGGCTCGCATAATAATAAAGGTTGTATAACCGACATAGCCGAGCATCATCACAACGCCTTCCCAGCGGCTGATTTTTTTTGAAGTGTACATCATCGGCACAACAATCAGCATGGCTGCCAGCAATATCCACAGATCGGCATAATTTTCGACGGCAATATCAATGGGGTAGATCACACCTGAAACACCCATCACAAAAAGTACATTAAAGATACAAGAGCCTACGATATTACCTACGGCAATATCGTTTTCGCCCTTCTTGGCTGCCACCACTGAGGTGATCAGTTCAGGAAGGGAAGTACCGATGGCGACAACGGTTAAACCGATTAGTGTTTCCGATAAGCCTAAGAGTCCGGCAATTTCGCTGGCGGCTCCGACTACCAGATCGGCTCCAAAAATAATGGACACCAATCCACCGATGGTAAAAATCACACTTTTGGGAACCGGCAGGACGATAATCTCTTCTTCTGATTCTTCTTTTCCCATAATTGAAATTTCCACCATGGAATAAAGGTAAATGGCAAAAAATAACAGCAGAATCCAACCTTCAGAACGGGAAACGACACTGATGGGATCGCCGTTGATCAATCCATCCATGACCATTAACATTAAGGCCACGGTAGTTAGAATAGCAAATGGCATTTCTTTGAAAATTGTTTTTGATTTGATGCTGATGGGAGCAATAAAAGCCGAGATCCCTAGAATAAAGAGGATATTGACAATATTGGAACCGACTACATTTCCGAAAACAATCCCGTTGGCCTGGTTAAGGGATCCGGAAACACTGACTGCCAGTTCCGGAGCACTGGTGCCAAAGGCTACCAGGGTTAAACCGATGACCATCGTGGGGATATTAAACCGCTTGGCAATGGAGGAGGAACCCTCCACAAAAAAATCGGCGCCCTTGACTAACAATACCAACCCGATAATTAGAAAAAGTATACTCACAACAATTCCTCCCTTTTATAGTACCGCTTGCAGCAATAACGCTAGTTGTCTATTGCTGGATATAAATGAACTAAAATAGATATACATTTTAGAACCCTTATAACAATAACAGCAGTTTTGCGTTTGGTCAATTTTATTTTGCAGAAAGTTGTGAAAAATTTACCCGAAACCGTTTAAACTCTAAAAAAAAGGCTATAAAACAGTACAGAGTGTCATGGTTCTGAGAAATTGATTAAAACAGAGAGACCGGTGCGAAACCCAGGAGCCTTAAGCATAACGTTCGCATCAAAACGGAAAAAGGAGTGTTGAAATGCAGATACAACCGTATATTAGTTTTAGTGGGAACTGCCAGGAAGCTGTGGAATTCTATGCAGATGTTTTCGGCACCGATAACCCGGAAATTATCTTGTTTGGAGAGAGGCTTCACGAACCCGAAGCAGCAGCTTTGGATCAAGCCGAAAAAGTGGTGATCCGTGCTGATCTGGAGCTGGAAGAAACCCGGGTATTACTTTCTGATATACCCCCAAAATCCCGGGATATTCAAAAGAGTAAGATGACCCTGGTGATTTTCAGTGACGATCTGGATGAGATCAAAATTCTTTATTATAAATTAAAAGATGGCGGTACAGTAGAAATGGAACTTCAGGAGACGTTCTGGAGCAAGGTTTATGGATCCCTGATCGATAAATTTGGGGTAGGATGGCAATTGAATTATGATGACGGCAGAATGAGTCAGGTGGTATAATAGTACTAATCTTAGACTAATATGCTCACCATTTGATGAGGATGACATTTTCTTCAACGTGAATAACACAGGGTCGGATGATCCTGTGTTATTTGTGTGAGTGCCCCTGGCCAGTCCCGGAATTTTGTAAATTGATCAAAAGTTTGGAAAAAGTCAGTGCATGGTCATTAAAAACCATAGTCATAAGATAGAAAGAATGAGGGGGAACTATGGAATCAAAAAAGATCTTACCACTGCAACTGTCCAGCCTTGATGAGGCTAATGACTTTGTTCAGGAACTGCTGCATCAATACAAATGTCCCAAATCTGACAATATGAAAGCCCAGCTCTTTGTTGAAGAAGCGATTGTTTACTGGTCGGAGCGGGCTGAAGCTGATGACAGCTTCGAATTATCGATTCAGAAACGGTTCAGAACGATTACTCTGTCGTTAAACTACTGGGGGGCTCCGGAAAACCCGCTAACGATACCGGAAACATCAGGAGATGAGGAAGAAGACTACAACCGGATCGGCCAGAATATCTTAATCGGTTTGTCGGCAGTAACCTATTCTTATGAAAAAGGCTGTAACAATGTCTCCTACACTCTGAAACAGAAACCGCTGAACCCAGCACTGACCACTGCCATCGCCCTGATAGGGGCGATCTTCGCCGGGCTTGTTTTTCAGGCGCTGGCGCCGGATCTGGGGAAACAGATCGGCAGCGGCATTCTGACTCCTATCAGCAGTACCTTTTTTGGCTTTCTTAACGCCATCGTTATACCGGTGCTGTTCTTCTCGGCCATTGGCAGTATTTTCAATATGGATAACCTGGCCCAAATGAAGCGTATTTTCCGGCTGCTATTGACCTGGACCATGGTGGTCATGCTGCTGGCTTCAGCAGTTTCCCTGATCATCGCCCAGATGTTTCTGCTGGGCGAATCGGGATCCGCCAGTCAGGGCGGTCAGAGTGATTTGTGGAATCAGATCGGGGCGATGGTGTTTGGGATTATCCCCACCAATATCATTCAGCCCTTTCTAGATGGCAATACCCTGGAGATTATTTTTCTTGCGATTATAGGCGGTGTGGTCATGCTGACATTAAAAGGTCGATTTCCAGCCATTACCCGGATCATTACCGAAGCCAATCTGATTTTTTCAACCATTCTGGATGCCGTTTGTGTCATGATGCCCGGGGTGGTGTTTATTAGTATCCTGAACATGATGATCTCCGGAGAAGGTGCTGCCTTGCTTGGGGCCTTTCGACTGATTGCTTTGCTTCTCGGCTCCTACCTGATTATCGATCTGGCGATGCTACTAAGCTTGGCTTTTTACGAAAGAATCAGTCCCCTGGCTTACTTGAAGTCAGCGGCGCCATTTCTGCTGATAGCTTTATCAACCGCCAGCTCCAGTGCCAGCTTTGCCAGCCACACCTCGACTGCTTTGAGCAAACAAAAAATCCGGGATTATGTAGTTCATTTTTCGATCCCTGTGGGAGTGCTGTTTAACAAGCAGGATGCCATTCCGATGTTGTTACTGACTTCTGTGTTCGTGGGGAATATTTATGGCATCGCTTTCTCATTGGCGGATATGATTCCGGTGGTGATCCTGTGTATGATTCTCTCGGTGGCGGTTCCTCCCTCTCCGGGGATGGGCGCCTTTCTCTTTACAATTGTCTTCAACCTGTTGGGGATTCCCCTGGAAGGACTGGCTCTGGCCGTTACAATCGCCATTTTTATGGACTATCCAGCCACCACCGGTAACGTCATGACCACCAACATTGGGATGGTGCACACTGAATATCGGCTAAGAGCCATCGATGCAAAAAAAACGTTGCGAGTCCTTTAAGGGTTCACAGCAGCTAGTTTTTTGATTAACTAATCACAGCCTGCGAGGATGCCAAAGGCATCCTCGGCAATCACCTTTTCTTCATTGGCACTGACCACCAGGATCTGAACCCCAGAGTCTTCCGTGCTGATCACCCCTTCTCCGGACTGCTCCCGGTTTTTTTCAGCGTCCAACACGATCCCCATAAACTCCAGACCATTACACACTGCTTCCCGAATATACCAGGCATTTTCACCAACGCCGCCGGAAAAAATGAGCAGATCGAGTCCACCCATTTCAGCCGCATAGGCCCCAATATATTTGCGAAAGCGGTGACAGACAGTGGCAATGGTATCGCCGGCCCGCTGATTACCTTTTAAAGCCGCTTCATAAATTTCCCGCATGTCGTTGCCCATCCCCGATAATCCCAGCCAGCCACTTTTTTTATTGATCAGAGTGTCCGCATCACTCAGGGACAGGTTTTCTTTTTTCATTAAATAAAGCAAGGCGGCAGCATCGATATCGCCGGCCCGGGTGGACTGAATCAAGCCTTCCTGGGGCGTGAAACCGGTGCTCACGTCAATTGATTTGCCATAATAAACCGCATTGGCCGTGGTACCACTGCCCAGCATCATATTGACAATCCGATAATCTTCATAATCCTTGGGGAGAAATTTTTCAGCCTCGGCAACCATGCTCCGGAAAGCGATCCCATGAAAGCCGTAACGCCGGATTTTATATCTTTCGCTAAGTTCCAGGGGCAAGGCATACAAATAGGCATGACGGGGCAGTGTCATATGGAAACCATTGTCAAATGCCGCTATCTGGGGTATGTTGGGCAACAGTTTTTCACAGGCATAAATGCCAGACAGATGATGGGGATTGTGCAGTGGCGCCAGATCCTTAATACTTTCGATATATTCGATGACGGCTGGTGTTATGGGGATGGAATCATTACATTGCTCACCCCCTTGAACCACTCGATGGCCGACGGCAGCCAGATCAGTGAGTGCAAATCCTAACGATTTAGCTCGAGATTTTAAGGTGCTCAGAATTAGATTAATGCCACTTTCGTGATCTAGAATGGGCAGATTTTCCAGGATTTGGACTTGATCTTTGATTTTAAGTTTAAATTCCGCGTCCGAGTAACCGATCCTTCCAATCGATCCCTTGACCAGAACCTCATATTCTGGCATTCGACAAACCTGAAATTTTACCGAGGAACTTCCGCAATTCAATACAAGAATAATCATGAGTTATCCCCCTTATAAATTTGATATAATTGTTATACCCGGATTAGCAGCGATCATCCATTTTATTCACCGTAAAAATAGATTGAGCAAGGTTGAATATAGCTGCCACCATATCACACGTGATAAAATGAAAAAAAGCATCCTGTAAGAAAGGATGCTTTTGTGCAAATTTTAGACCAGTCCATCTTCCATGGCCAGTGAAACGGGATTACTTTTGCTGGCCTGCAGTTTACGGTAAGTGACGGTGTACATGGAGACTGCCAGCACTATCGAAACCACGTCTGCCAGGGGTTGGGCCCAAATAATGCCTTGGAGCTGAAACAGCGACGAGCCGATGATCAGAATCGGGATAAACGCCAGACCCTGTCGACAAACCGTCAGGATTAGCGAAGGAATGGCTTTGCCAAGAGACTGATAGACGGTGGTTACAATAAACTGGAGACCCAGAAACGGGCTGACCAGCATTTGAATGATCAGCATTGTCGCACCGATGGCAATGACATCAGGGTCATTGATAAAAAAAGTTACGATCTGGGTGGCAAAAATGATCGAGACAGCCATCACCACAGCGCCCATGATCATCCCGATAATTGCGGTAAATTTGATCGCATCATTCATTCGCTTATAGTTCTGTTGGGCATAATTGTAGCCGATAAAGGGCTGAATTCCCATGGCTAGACCTAAGGCCAACATCACCACGACGGAGAAGACTCGACCAGAAATACCCAGGGCGGCAATGACAGTATCGCCATAAGCTGATGCAAAATTATTGAGCATGATCATCGAAAAACTCATCAGAATATTATTAATCGATGCTGGTATTCCGATAGCGAAGGTGTTTTTGGCAATGGCACCTTCCATTCGAAAATCACCAGGGGCAATTGATAGCACATCGCTGTGTTTAAAAATATAATAAATAAAGTAAAGCACGGCACAGGCATTACCAATCACGGTGGCCCAGGCAGCCCCTGCAACACCCATGTTCATGCCCAAAATCATAATCGGGTCGAGAATGATGTTGACGATGGTTCCGATCATCATCCCGATCATCGATTCCTTGGCCGCGCCCACTGACCGGACAATTTGAGCCAGTGAATTCTGCAGACTGATGGCCACGGCGCCATAGGCAACAATGGTTAAATAGTTACTGGCAAAGCCGATGGTGTTGGGGCTGGCTCCGGCAATCGTCAGAATCGGATCCATAAAGACAAGGAATACCACCATCCCGATCAGGCCTAAGGCAATCGAGCCATAGAAGGCGAAGGAGGAGGTGTGCTTAATATCTGCGATTTTTCGTTCGCCTAATAGCCGGGAAATATAGGATCCGCCACCGATGCCAAAAATATTGCCAAAGGCCATCAGTAGGAAAAAAATCGGCATCGTCAGGGTGACAGCGGCCACCTGATTGGGATCGCCGGTTTGTCCCACAAAATAAGTATCAGCCATGTTGTAGACGATGGTCACCAGCATGCTCAGCATGGTGGGAATCGCCAGGGTCAACACCGCTTTGGGGATAGGGTACTTTTCAAATAAATCGTTTTTCATTAATGTTCCTTTCGTTGAATCATAGGTTGGGGCAGGTAATGTTTTCTAGAACCTGATTCAGGAGGGTTTCCAGCAGGTCAATATGTTCGGTTGAAATACCCCGGAGGGTATCGGTTTCCAGTCGGGTGATCTCGGCGCAGACAATGGATTCCAGGGCCAGTCCTTTTTCAGTGAGCTCCAGATAATTAATCCGCCGGTCCTGGGCATCCAATCGTCGTCGAATAAAATCCTTTTCGACCAGGCGTTTGACAATCCCGGTGACGGTCGGTCCTTTGAGAAGAAAGGCATCTTCGATCATCTTCTGGTTAACCTCGCGATCTTGATTGTGCAGCAAAAACATAATTACTGAAAACTGAGATGAGGTTAGATCCCATTGCTTCAGAGAATGATTGAAACGCATTTCCATGATATTGTTCAATTGTTTCACTGTTTTTCCAAAATTAAAGCTTTGTTTTTTCATCGCGCCTCCAATACATAGCATGCTATGTATTTTATCGAATGGATTTTTAATTGTCAAGTCAACTTTTTTAAGAATCGTTTTCAAAATAGTTCTTTCTATATTTATTCCCAAAATAAACAACTGAATCGCGGCCATGCAAATTAAAGCACCTTGACAATCTCCCGGGTCAACGTGGTAGAATAAGTAGAAGAGACTGATGAAATATTTTTGAGGCTGGCCAGCTGGACGGAAGCGCATTTTATCAGTATATGATCACGAAAACTGATGATCTCATAATTTCGTCAATCAGCTCAAAGCGATCCAAAAAGAATTGGGTATGGGTATACTACGGATCGAACAAGCTGACATGAAAAAAGGGGAATTAGTTCTGACCGTTTCCGAGGATCTGGTCTGTTCCGGGTTGCCGGAGGAAGGGTATGAGATCTGTACCTATGATGAGGGCTTTATATCGGCTCTACTCGAGAATTTTTCTGGGAAACCCTTTATTGTCAAAGAGATTGACTGTTGGTGTACCGGAGCTCGTACCTGTCGCTTCAGTGCCAAAACAGACAACCAGTAATTTGAAACTGATTGCTAACAAATAAATATCTGAAGTTTTCCATTTCGAAAAACCGACAGCTCTCTATTTGAAGATGGGAGCTGATAAATATAGTATGATTAGTAAAGACGCAGGGTCAATTTTAGAGTCTTTTAAATCCCTGCTCAATGACCTTCGAGTCAGAGCAGTTCCCCATGATAATATCAGCAGAACTGGGCAATGGGAATATGTCCCATGAGATTAAAGGAAAAGGCTACGTGCTGGGATCCATGAAAAACTTACAGGCATCTCTTCAGAACCTGACTTGGATAACAAAAACGATTGCCGCAGGAGATTTTTCTCAACGGGTTCATTTTCTCGGTGATTTTTCGGATGCCTTGAATAGCATAACGGCTAAACTGGAGTCTTCTATCCACGAGATTGAAGAAGCTCGCTCCCATTTTGAAATGGTGTTTCAGACCATTCCGGATGCAACCGTAATTACGACAGTTGCAGAGGGCACATTGATTGCTTATAATCGAGCATTTATGGAGAAGAAGAAATCCGGCGGCTATCAATCACAGATATACTGATCTAAAGCTTCAACCGCTTGAAACTTGATGAAACCATGAAAGAGAAATTTGAATGGTTGAAAGCTTAGCTTGTCGCCATTTTCAATTATGATTCTGGATATTGATCATTCTAAGCAGGTCAACGATACCTATGGTCATCAGGTCGGGGACCGGGTAGCTAGTTGAGCTGGTTGCGGTTCTCAATGAAAATGTCCGCAATGGCGATATAGTGGGACGATGGGGCGGTGAAGAGTTTCTGATTATTCTGCCCAACACCGGTTTGGCAGAAGCTGCCGGGCTGGTTGAACGCCTGCGCCAGGCAGTTGTCACATATTTGTTTAGCAGTGCCGGTCAGGTGACCATAAGCCTCGAGGTTCCTGCGTTAAAAGCTGACGGTTCACCGGAAACCATCGTTTCCCGGGTAGATTCGGCCTTATATCGAGTCAAGGAAAAGGGTTGCAATCGCGTTGAGGTAATATAAAAAGGATTTTCAAACGGAGGGATCGATGCCAAACTACGAGCCAAGTCAAAAAATGAATTGGAAAAGACCAGTTAAGTCAGCTCTAAGTGCGAGTTTTCTCGTGTTTGTCAGTTTACTCTTCATAAATATGCTCTTAGGGCCGACTAATTTTGCCCAGGCTCAGGAGGAAAAGTCCGTTCTTTTCATCAGTTCCTATAGCGAAAGCTTTGTCTCCGTACCTGACCAGATTGATGGAATCAAGTCAGTTTTTGATGAAAAAAAGATCAAATTGGAAATAGAATACATGGATACTAAACGTCTGGATACTCCCGAGAATAAACAGATTTTTTATCAGAGTCTGAAATTCAAATTGGCCAATCTGCCGCTCTATGATGCCGTGATTGTGGGGGATGACAATGCCTTGCAATTTGTTATCGATTATCAGACCGAACTGTTTTACCAGATTCCAATTGTTTTTTTAGGTGTAAACGATGAAGTACGAGCCCGGCAGGCAGCCAGTGATCCTTACATCACCGGCATTATTGAGCGGATCTCGATTAAAGAAACTCTGGATGTGGCCCGAGTGTTTAACCCCCATGCTACCAGAGTGGTGGGGATTGCCGATGAAACCTTGACTGGTAAGGGCAACCGTCAGCAGTTTGAATCCTTCCGACAAAGTTTTCCAGACCTCACTTTTACAACTATTAATACTCCAGAATATAGCTTTGTGGAGCTGGGAGCTGAACTGGAGAAGCTGGAAGATGACACCATTCTATTGTTTCTCGATATGAATCCGGACCGAAATGACGAATATATGGAGTTTGAAAAAGCTGCAACCTTTCTAAATCAGCATACTCAAATACCGGTTTACCGGGCTTCGATTGGCGGTGTCGGTTACGGATTGCTAGGCGGAAAAATGGTAGACTACCAGGCCCTGGGTAAAACAGCAGCCCAGCTGGTCAGCGATATTTTTGCGGGCACTCCAGTCGAATCCATCGCTTTAATTGAAAAATCGCCCTACTACTATATTTTCGATTACAATCTGATCCAGAAGTACAAGATTCCGGATCATTTGATTCCCGCTAGTGCAGTTCTGATCAATAAAACGGAACATCCTCTGGACAAATACCGAAATCTGATTTTGGCCACTGCCATTATCCTGAGTTTTTTGACCCTGATAACGGTGATCCTAATTTTTGATAATTTGAAACGTCGGAGCATGCAAAAAGATCTGGAAGCCAGCAATGCCGAGCTTAAATCAACCTACAATGAGCTGGAAGCGGTGGAAGGGGCGCTGCGGCGCCAATATGAAGTGATGGAAGAGCACGACCGCGAAGTCGGAGAACTGAACCAGAAGTTCGAACTTGCCATAGAGGAAACAAACAGTGCGGTCTGGGAGGTGAATCTTGCTTCCATGGAGGTCCATTTTGCCGGAGATTTCTCCCGGATTATCAATAAGACCGTCAATAATCATATCAATATCTACGACTGGATGGAAACCGTGTTGGAGATCAGCCATCGTGAGCAGTTGATTGCGGAAGTTGGTAATTATCTAGCGGGAAAAACATCTCAGATCAATATACAAGTTCTGACTGCTGAAGCAGAACAACAGCAAAAGTGGTTGCTGATTCGGGGCAAAGGGATAAAATCTAAAGTGGGCAGCTTTATTAAGTTACATGGTATCCTGCTTGATAATACCAAATTCAAGGCTCAGGAAGAACAGATTCGACATCTGGCCCGACATGATTTTTTAACTCAGCTGCCCAACCGGATGAGTTTCCTGGTACAGTTGGAAAAAGAACTCCAGGCTGGCCATACCGGTGCAGTGCTACTGTTGGATATAGATAATTTCAAAAGTATCAATGACACTCTCGGACATCTTTACGGTGATGAATTACTCAAACAGATAGCCGATCGTTTGTTGTCAATTACCGACGAAAACATGATGGTCGGTCGCCTGGGCGGGGATGAATTTCTTATTCTGATTACCAATAAATATCATCAGGCAGATATAGAAAGCTATGCCGATAGGATTCTGACCGCCTTTGATGAGGCCTTCCGGCTGGACTGCCGGGAAGTATTTGTCAGCGTCAGCATGGGCATTTCCTGCTATCCCTACGACAGTAGTGCTATTGATCAGCTGATTATGAATGCTGATACTGCGATGTACGAGGTTAAGAATCGGGGCAAAAATCACTACCTGTATTATCACCACGAACTAAAAAATGAAATGAACCGGAAAATTGAAATTGAAACGGTACTCAGAGCAGCGCTGAAGTCTGATGGTTTCAAATTGGTTTATCAGCCTCAGGTCGATTTGTACAGTGGCCGGATTAGTGGCTTTGAAGCCCTGCTGCGACTCAAAGATAACAACCTCGGTCCGGACCAGTTTATTCCGGTGGCCGAAGAAACCGGACTGATCAGTGAGATCGGCCGCTGGGTGGCTCGGGAAGCCGTGGATCAGGTCGTCCGTTGGCGAGATAAGGGTCTGGCGGAAAAACCGGTGGCCATCAATTTTTCCAATCGTCAGCTGCGGGATAAAGATTACGTCACTCATATCGCTTCGCTGCTATCAAAACATCATCTGAATCCGCAGTTGATTGAGATTGAGATTACCGAAAGCATCTTGATGGAAAACGATTACCAAACCAATCAGTTTCTGAAAGAGCTTAAAGACGCTGGACTGTCAGTAGCGTTGGATGATTTTGGCACCGGTTATTCATCGCTGAATTGCCTGACCTATCTGCCAGTCAACAAAATTAAACTGGATAAATCGATCAGTGAACAGTTTCTACAAGGCAATCGGATCAAGGTGATCGAAAGTCTGATTCTGCTGGCCCACAGCCTCAATTTAAAAATTATTGCTGAGGGCATTGAGGAGTGGGAAAAGGTTGAGATACTTAAAAACAGCGGCTGCGATGGCATCCAGGGCTACGTCTTCAGCAGACCGCTGGAGCCGGCCGAAATCGCCACGATTTACAACCACAATCTGCTCACAGAGCCACCACAATAAAAATCCCCGTCGCATCACAAGTGATGCGACGGGGATTTTGTCGAAAGTGGGGTGGATTGAAGTCTAATAAAATAAGGTTGTCGCTAAACTGCCGTACCGACCAATTGTTAATCTGTTGTTCGCTGCGGAATCGGACAGGCGCTGCCGTGTCCGCTCCGATGCGTACAACATGATGTAACAATTG
>PGZR01000163.1 GCA_002841405.1 Firmicutes bacterium HGW-Firmicutes-4
ACTGGCGATATCATGAAAATGCCAGGTCTGCCAAAAGTACCAGCAGCCGAAAAAATTGACGTCGATGAAAATGGTGTAATTTCTGGTTTATTCTAGAAAAAACAAATAAATAAAAAGGCCGATGTGGGTTCTCAGGAACCCATCTCGGTTAAGTTAAAGTGTTAAAAAATATACAATAAAAGATTGAAGTGGAGTTAGTAAATGGAATTTGATGCAGTAGGAACTGATCTTGGTTCTATCTCAGAAAAAAAATGCACAGAATTTGTTGAAGCCCTGTACAGCAAAGCTGCTGTTCCAGGTGGCGGCGGTGCAGCAGCATTAGTGGGGGCAATCGGAACAGCGCTAGCTGGAATGGTTTGCAACTTGACCACTGGAAAGAAAAAATATGCAGAGTACGAAGAAGATATTCAGCGTATTTTAAAAGAAGCGCAGGTTTTACAGGATCGTCTGTTAGCAATGATTGATGAAGATGCAAAAAACTTTTTGCCTTTAGCAAAAGCTTATGGTCTGCCTAAAGAAACTGAAGAGGAAAAAGCTTACAAAGAAAAAACCTTAGAAGAGTGTACCAAGGTTGCTTGTAGCATTCCGCTTGAAATCGTTGAAGTATGTTACAAGGCTGTTTTATTACAGGAAGAACTGGTCGGAAAAGGTTCCGCTTTAGCCATCAGTGATGTAGCATGCGGCGTTCAGTGTTTAAGAGCTGGAATGATCAGTGGCTGGGTTAATGTATTAATTAACATCAAAACAATCAAAGACGCTGACTATGTAGCTGATGTTAATAACAGAATCAAACCAATGCTGGACAAAGGTATTGAAATTTGTGACCGTGTTTATGCAGATGTTGAAAAACAACTTTCATAGAAAGAGTTATAAAAACCAATAAAAATTTTGAACTAAGAGGAGTATTATAATTATGGCAGCAAAATTATTAAGTGGAAAAGAAGTAAGTGAATCAGTACTGGCTCAAGTGCTGGCGGATGCTAATGAATTAAAAGCAAAAGGCATTCAAGTAAAAATGGCTATTATGCGAGTTGGTGAAGATCCAGGATCTATTTCTTACGAAAAAAGCATTATCACCAGAATGGGAAAATCAAACATCGAAGTTGAATCCGTTCAATTCCCTATTGATGTAACTGAAGCTGATTTTATTGCAAAACTTCAGGCAATTAACGAAGACAAAGACATTCATTCTGTTTTAATCTTCCAACCATTACCAGATCAAATTGATGCAGAAAAAATCAAATATCTGTTAAGCCCAGAAAAAGATCCCGATGCGCTTAATCCTACAAACTTAGGAAAACTGATGATCGCCGATGAAAGAGGATTCTTCCCATGTACAGCTGAAGGCGTTATGGAAATGTTTAAATTCTATAACATTGATGTTAAGGGTAAAGACGTTGTTGTTATTAATAACTCTAACGTATTAGGAAAACCACTAACAATTATGCTGACAAATGAATTTGCTACCGTAACTATGTGTCACGTACATACAAAAGATACTGCTTCTTACACCAAGAAAGCTGATATCGTTGTAACCGCATGTGGTATCTACGGATTAGTGAGAGCTGATATGTTAAGCGAAGACTGTATCTTAATTGACGTTGCTATGTCTCAGATGAAAGACGAAAATAAAGAATTTGTATTAAACGAAGAAGGCAAGAAAATTCGTGCTGGAGATGCTCACGTAGACTGTTTAGACAAGGTTGCAATGATTACTTCGGCAACTCCTAACTGCGGTGGCGGAACAGGCCCAATCACAACAGCTTTATTGGCAGCACATGTTATTCGCGCATGTAAAATGCAAAATAACTTATAAAATCTGAAAAAACAAAGGAGGTATACAATTGGAGGATTACACAAAGTTTAAACTGAAAAGAAAGGAAGAGCTTGATGCGGTTTTGGCAGACAAAGATGATTTGTTTGTTATCGCCTGTAACAAATGCTTCAAGGAACTTGACAGTTTTGACGAACCGGAATGCGGTTTGTTTGAAGAAATTGCCAAAGAACAGGGCAAAAATATCGTGGGCTCGGCACGAATTGATTTTCTGTGCAATGAACCATTAACATCGAAGAGCTTCCAGGATCTTATTCCCCAAGAAACCAAAAATGTGTTTGTTATCTCATGTGGTCTGGGTATTCAGACGATTGCAGGAATGGCCGAAATTCCGGTATATGCTGCAAGCGACTCCGTTATCGTTGATGGCTACCATGGAATGGCATTGACAACCACCTTATGCGAAGCATGTGGCCAATGTTATCTGAACCTGACTGGCGGAATCTGCCCTGTTGTTGATTGTTCAAAAAGCTTACTGAATGGTCAATGTGGCGGCGCTAAAAATGGCAAATGTGAAGTAGACAAGGAGATGGATTGCGGATGGCAGCTCATCTATGAACGATTAGAAAAACAAGGACGTTTGCAAGAACTGTTAGACAAACCAGTAGAACTTCGGGATTATTCCAAAGTCAATCACAAATTTGTCAGCGAATATGTAAAATCTGTCCGTGAAGAACGATTCGAAGGATACTATGGTGGGATTCACCCAACCGAATTTAAAGAGTTGAGTGAACATATCGCAGTGGTACCTTTCCCGGATCCTGTGAATGTGGTTATCCCCATGTCACAGCATGCTGGTGCACCAGCTGAACCAATTGTAACAGTTGGACAGCAGGTAAAAATGGGGCAGAAAATTGCTCAAGCCGCTGGCTTTATCAGCAGTGCGATTCATGCCAGCGTCAGTGGTACCGTTGTTGCCGTTGAACCACGATTGCATCCAATCAGCGGGCTCGATAGCTTAGCGATTGTGATTCAGTCAGATGGTAAGAACACCCTTGATGAATCAGTCAAACCGGCTGGAGATTTAGATAAACTTTCAGCTGATGAAATTATCGAAATTGTCCGCGAAAAAGGCGTTGTCGGTATGGGTGGGGCTGGATTCCCAACTGCCGTTAAACTTAAATCACCTAAACCGATTGAACTGGTATTGCTCAACGGTTGCGAATGTGAACCAATTCTAACCGCGGATCACCAAGTTCTGTTGGCGTATGCTGATGAAGTAATTTATGGTCTAAAAGCCATGATGAAAGCATCCGGCGCACCAAAAGGCGTGATTGCCATTGAAGACAACAAGTTGGATGCCGTTGAATTACTGCAGGCAAAAACAGCCGATATCGAAAACATCGAAATCGTCGTTGCGAAAACCAAATACCCACAAGGAGCTGAAAAAATGCTCATCAAACGGGTTATGGGCAAGCAAGTGCCAAGTGGCGGACTGCCAATGGATGTTGGAGCAATCGTATGTAACGTCAGTACAGCCAAAGCCGTTTCCGATGCAATCCAGTTAGGCATGCCTCTGGTTGAACGGGTTGTGACTGTCAGCGGTAACCGCATCAACAAGCCAGGCAACTACTTAGTTAAGATTGGTACCTCTGTCAAAGATATCGTCAATTATTGCGGCGATGTCAAAGGCGATGATGTAACTGTTAAAATCGGTGGCCCAATGATGGGATTCGCCCAGGCGAATCTCAACGTTCCGATGCTGAAATGTTCCAATGGTATTATCGCTGTTGAAACGATTGTTAAAGAAGCGGTAGAATGTATCAAGTGTGGACGTTGTGCTGATGTCTGCCCAATGGAACTGCGTCCACTGTATTTCACTAAATATGCTCTGTCAGAAGACTGGGAAGGCATGAAAACACAAAATACTATGGATTGTATTGAATGTGGATGTTGTGAATATATCTGTTCATCAAAAATTCCAATTGTTGAACGAATTAAAATCGGAAAAACTGCCATAAGGGAGGGTAAATAATATGCTGATTACCCAACTAAAATCAAAAGAAACAATCGAAGCACTGGCTCAAGGAAAAACTGTGATCATAAACTGTCACGGCTGCAAAGAAGTCTATTTTGCTGAACACGAAGCAGATGAACTGCAAAAAGACCTTAACGGTGTGACTCAGATTATCACAACGGATTATATCTGTAATCCCGATAATTTAAAATTGCAATTGCAAAAACATACCGATGTCATTAATGCCGCAGATACCATCCTGGTATTCTCCTGTGGCGTTGGGGTTCAGACTGTTGCTGCTCAATTTGAAAGCAAAAAAGTCTACTCCTGTTGCGATACCTATCCATTACCAGGATTCCAGGGAGTAACACCACTGAATGTTGATTGTGGACAGTGTGGCGAATGCTATCTGAATGGTACCGGCGGAATTTGCCCAATTACTGCATGTTCAAAAAGTTTGCTCAACGGCCAATGTGGCGGTGCCAAAGAAGGCATGTGTGAAGTTGATAAGGAAATGGAATGCGGATGGGAACGAATTTACCGAAAATTGGAAAAA
>PGZR01000164.1 GCA_002841405.1 Firmicutes bacterium HGW-Firmicutes-4
CAGCGCGAATGAGGTATCAGGATGATTCAGATAATAGCTTTCCAGCTTGCGACGGTTGGGAATCCGGGTAAGTCCATCCAGATCGATGAGATATTCCAGCTCTTTTTTCTGATCGAGGATTGTCTGGGTACTGGAGAGCTGCTTTAATTTTGATATTAATATTGTCTGGGCAATAACAACGGCGAAAGCTGTGCTGGCAATCACATTGATAAAATTACCCTGTGTCATCAGGATCGAACTGGGGGTGAAAATAATGGAAATGACAAGAACCAGAAAACTGGGGACGATTAGACAAATCATTTCCAGTAATGAAAGGTATAAAAAACTGCCAATCAGCAATACATTAATGAGATAGAGAAATGTGGAACCCTGCTCCACGGATAACACGGCCGTAATCAAACTGGCAAAGAGCAGACAGAGGCCAGTGGCACCATAGAAAAAAATAAACTGTCTTTTTTTCACAGCGTTGGGAAAATGAGGGTTACCAACCCCGAAGATATAAATAATACTGGCCAGATTCCAGGCGATTCGTAATGTGGCCTCGATGGCGGTTAGTCCTTCAACGCCATCTTTCAAATAATATAGCACAAGTAAGAGCAAATTAACTGCTAAGCCGATCACCCCAATAATCTTTAAACGCTTGATATTATCGCACATCAGAGTTTTTCGCAAGAGCGCGGTTTGCGCTTTATCATAGGCGGAATAGGGATTGAGTGATTGAATAATCGAATGCAGAGATTTCATTGGACTCCTTCATGTGAAAAACGTCTTTTTATGTTCATTTTAGCAGAAATCGTTGATGATGAGAAATGAAATATATGTATTGACAGAATATTTTACACTCGCAATGAAAATAAATACGAATTATGAGCGGAAAGATCAAGGTATATAAGTCAATAACTTGAAGTTTGCCAAAACATTTCTCATAAATTCTTTGAGAATCAAAAGACTGACCATATCCTGGTCACAAAAGCCGTAAAGCTCAGTAACTTTTGTTATTGGGCTTTAGTTTTTTTAAAAACAGTCGCCAGACCAGGGTTTTTTGACAGCGCTCAATATTTAGACATAAAAAAAGAGAACCTCAACGGCTCTCTTATACAATTCTTATTGGTGGAGATGAGGGGACTCGAACCCCTGGCCTTCTGACTGCCAGTCAGACGCGATCCCAACTTCGCCACACCCCCAGATGATAACTGCTTTCAGGACACTTTTACAGTATAATTGAGGAGTCTTTTATTTGCAAGTGTTTTTTTAAAAAAGATGACAAAAAAACTCGTTTTTTTTATTTTGAAGATAAAACGAGTTAAAAAGTACAGATTGAATAGCCAGGAATAAGAAAAATCGATTTATTGCAGTCAACGGATAAAATACGGAATAGCTTAGATACCTTGAGTCGAGAAAATATCTGATTTGTCTAAAACACCAATAAATATAAAAATGCAAAGCAATATAATACTGATTTAATGCAAAATATTCTAAAATGGTAAAAAAGATGCCAAAAAATTCCTGTTTGTGTTATAATATTACTCAATGGAAATCGATGCTAATGAAAATTATGGGATTATTGTCTAAAGGGGTTGTTTTATGAGAGTCTTACTAAAGATTACTGACATTATTGACGTAGAGGTGCTGCAAAGAATACAGGATTCTTTTTCAGATGCCACCGGACTTGCCGCGGTTACGGTTGACTACAAAGGCAATCCGATTACTGAATACAGTAATTTTTCAGAATTCTGCAATTGTGTCAGAAAAGACAGCAATAATCGGGATTGCTGTTATCAATCGGATGCTCATGGAGGCATTGAATCAGCACGATCCGGGAAACCATCGATTTATATTTGTCATGGGGGACTAGTAGACCTTGCGGTTCCAATCATGGTCAAGGGAAATTATCTGGGCGCCATTATGGCTGGACAGGTAAAAATTGATGAAGAAGAAATGAAACGCTTGCCTTATGGTACCAGCCATGAATTGACAGATTTTTCGAAAAACCCTGAAATCACAGATTTGTATGACAAAACGTTAAAAACAACATTAACCCAGGTCAGAGCAGCAGCGGATTTGCTCTATACCATTGCCAATTATCTGGTGGAAAAACAGATGATCCACATCATCCAGGAGGAATTACATAATAAGAATCTGGAATTGATGGAAGAGGTTAAACTGCGAAGCGAGGTTGAGGCTTCTTTAAAAGAAGCAGATTTAAAAGCTTTACAGGCTCAGATTAATCCGCATTTCTTGTTTAATGTATTAAACACCATTGGCCGTTTAGCACTTCTTGAAGGGGCCGATAAAACGCAGGATATGATTTATGCATTTTCTGATATGATGCGTTACACCCTGAAAAAAGAAAAGAACAATGTGGTGACGCTGAAAGAAGAGATGGAACATGTGCAGAATTATTTATCCATTCAAAAAATGCGCCTGGGAACGCGACTGAATTATTCGGTGGAAGTGGATGAGATGGCTGAAGATATCTTATGTCCATTTATGACCATTCAACCCTTTGTGGAAAATGCGATTATCCATGCCATTGAACCCAATGCCAAAGGCGGTGAGGTCCGTATATCGGCTGATATTCTTCAAGAAATTGCCATTCTGAAGATTGTTGATGATGGTAAGGGTATTCCAGATGATCGTATCCATAAAATTCTGGATGGAACCTATGAAGCGGACGGACGGGAAAAAAATACGGGAATTGGTATCAATAACGCAAACAAGCGGCTTATGTATTACTACGGCGTTGATTATGGGGTTGAAATAAAAAGTGAGCTTGAAAAGGGCACTGAAATTACTATTAAAATACCCCGTAAATCTCTAGCTGGGAGGGGATTATAACATGTATAAACTGTTTATTGTTGAAGACGAGCATTTGGAGATTGAAGCGATTAAACTCATTCTCAGTCAACATGGCGAAAACATCGAAGTTGTGGGCGAAGCATCTTCGGGATTGGTGGCTATTGAAGAAATCCGTCGGCTGAATCCAGATATTATCCTCCTGGATATTAATATTCCGGAAATTAACGGAATTGATGTTTTAAAGATGATCAAAAAAGAAGATCATGAAAAAAAAGTCATTTTAATTACGGCATTTAATGAATTTGATTTTGCTCATCAGGCTATCAAAGCTCGGGTCGATGATTTTCTGTTAAAACCGATCCGACCTCAACAACTGATGGATTCAATCAACCAGAGTATTGCTTCATTAAAGAACAATGCCAAAGAACGATTTGACGAAAAAATGAACGAGGTCATTTTTGCCATTATTCAGAAAAAATACAGTGATGCCAGATCAGCCCTGATCAGTTATCTTGATATGATTTATGATTACCATACCTACGATATCATGTCGGTTCAGGCAGAAATTAAACATTTTATGGAAGAACTCAATATTGTTACTCAGGATATGTGCGGTTATGAACTGAATAGTCCACTCTGTACAAGTAATAATATGCAGTTTGTCAACGGCTATAAAAATCGTTATGATCTAAAAATAGAAATCATGAAAACTATTGACAAGGTTTTTGACCGGATGCTTGACAATAAAGAAACACGAAAGAACAATATCGAAGATATTTTGAATTATATTGACCGAAACTGTTATAAAGATATTTCCTTGGATCAGGTTGGAGAGTATGCCAATATGAGTTCTTACTATTTAAGTAAGATCTTTAAAAAAGAAACCGGTGTCAACTTTGTAACCTATCTGACAGAACGAAAAATTGAAATCGCCAAAGATATGTTGGCTAATACCGATGTTCCCATCATTAACATCGCGCTGGATCTTTCCTATCATGAACCGAATTATTTCAGCAAGGTATTTAAAAAGAGCACTGGTATGACACCGACTGAATATCGGAAAGAGCGGCGTGGAATCGCTCTTGAGGAAGACGAACATTCAGGAAATACCCATTCGAAGGATGAAAAATATTCAGAAAACCATCGGGAAGTATCCTGATACAAAAATCAAATAAACAGGTAAAAATATGGAACAGGAAAACCTGAGGGTTGACCTGTTCTTTTTATGCGAAAAAATAAACTGTGGCAACTTTAAAGTGCAGGTGTTAGACAAAATATTCCTCTATGTTATTGTGTACAGATACAAAAAACAGCGTTAGTAAAAGGTTTTCAAGCTGATCAAAAGAAACTTAGAATAATTTTATAAGAATAGCACAAGTAATTATCATAGACTTTGAATTAAAATATAGGTAGTTCAGTAACAAAATCTTGTAATTAAGGAGGATAGAGCTTATGACAAACGAAGCTTTAGGCATGATTGAAACCAAAGGTCATTAATGGGCTACGAAAAAATCGGTTCTGGTTTAGTAACTGTAATGGTTCGTGGTGATGTTGGAGCAGTTAAAGCTGCAGTTGATGCAGGTGCTGCAGCAGCTGACAAAGTTGGACAAGTTGTTTCAGTACACGTAATCCCAAGACCACACGGTGATGTGGAGAAAATTTTACCAAGTCTATAATATTTAATAATTACGGAGGTGTAAATTAATGAAAGATGATTTAATGAACAAGTTGATGGAAGAAGTTATGAAAAAAATGAGTGAAGTTGAAGAAACTGGCTCAGTTGCCGCTGCAACCGGTGTATGCGGATTGACCGAATTTGTAGGAACAGCAGTTGGTAACACAATTGGTTTTGTTATTGCAAACGTGGACAGAACTTTACATGAAGCTATGAAAATTGATCCTAAATACAGATCTATCGGTATTCTTTCCGCTAGAACTGGTGCTGGTCCTCAGATTTTCGCTGCTGATGAAGCTGTAAAAGCTACTAATTGCGAAGTTGTTTCTTGTGAATTAGCAAGAGATACTGAAGGTGGCGCAGGTCATGGTTCTTTAATTATCTTTGGTGCTGAAGATGTATCTGATGCTAAACGTGCTGTTGAAGTAGCTCTTAACGACTTAAACAGAACCTTCGGAGATGTATATGCAAATGCAGCCGGTCACTTGGAATTCCAATATACTGCCCGTGCAAGCTTTGCTTGTAATATGACTTTAGGTGCTCCAATCGGAAAAGCTTTCGCAATTATTGTTGGTGCTCCAGCTGGTATCGGCGTATTAATGTCTGATGCTGCTTTAAAAGCTGCTAACGTAGAACTTTGTGGTTATGCTTCACCTGATAATGGTGGTACTAAATTCTCGAATGAATCAATGATCTTCATTTCTGGAGACGCTGGTGCAGTTCGTCAAGCCGTATACGCTGCTAGAGAAGTTGGTAAACAAGCTTTAGAAGCTCTTAAGTCAAAAAGATTTGAAGCTTTAGCAGCTCGTCCAGTCAAAAAGGATGGTTTCGTTAAAGAATGGCCAGAAGTAGGTCTAATTGCAATGAACAGCCCTCAGGATCCAACACCAAGCTTGGTTGTTGAAAACGGTGTGGTTGTAGAATTAGATGGAAAAAAACGAGCTGAGTTTGATATGCTCGATACTTTCATCGCTAACTATGCAATCCGTTTAGAAAAAGCCCAGGAATATATGGCAATGGATTCTATCAAAATTGCCAATATGCTGGTTGATATTAATGTACCAAGAGATATCGTTGTAGATATTACTACCTCGATCACTCCTGCTAAAATAACCGAAGTACTTGGTCACATGACAGTATTAGAAATGATGATGGCTCAAAGTAAAATGCGAGCTCGTTTAATGCCTTCTAACCAATGTCACGTTACTAACGTAAAAGATAACATGGTTCAAATCGCTGCTGATGCTGCAGAAGCTGCTATCCGTGGATTTGATGAAATGGAAACAACCGTAGGTATCGGTCGTTATGCACCATTTAATGCTCTTGCCATCATGGTTGGTGCAAATGTTGGTCGCCCTGGTATCTTAACCCAATGTGCGGTTGAAGAAGCTACCGAACTTGACCTTGGTATGAAAGGTTACACCGCTTATGCTGAAACTATTTCTGTATATGGTACAGAACCAGTTTTCATGGATGGTGATGATACACCATACTCTAAAGCTTTCTTAGCATCAAGCTACGCTTCCCGTGGTTTGAAAATGCGTTTTACATCTGGTTCCGGATCAGAAGTACAAATGGGTTATGCT
Organism: Firmicutes bacterium HGW-Firmicutes-4; assembly: GCA_002841405.1. GTDB lineage: Bacteria > Bacillota > Clostridia > Eubacteriales > Eubacteriaceae > Acetobacterium. Next base: position 6,061 of record PGZR01000164.1, read on the forward strand.
GAAGGTAAATCAATGCTTTATCTTGAAGCTCGATGCTTATACATCACTAAGGGTGCCGGCGTACAAGGAAGCCAGAATGGTTCAGTTTCTTGTATCGGTGTTCCAGCTGGTGTACCAGGCGGTATCCGAGAAGTATTGGCTGAAAACTTATTAGCAGCATGCCTCGATTTAGAGTGTGCTTCTTCTAATGACCAGACCTTTACTCACTCTGACTTACGACGAGTTGCTCGTTCATTAATGCAAATGGTACCAGGAACTGATTATATCTGTTCTGGTTACTCTGCTACACCTAACTATGATAATATGTTTGCAGGCTCTAACTGGGATGCAGATGATTATGATGATTGGAATGTAATCCAACGTGACTTAAAAATCGATGCTGGTTTACAACCTGCTGATGAAGATACCGTTGTTGCTGCTCGTGCTAAAGGTGCTCGCGCAATGCAGATCTTATTCAGAGAATTGGGCTTAACCGAAATCACTGATGCTGAAGTTGAAGCTGCAACTTATGCTCGCGGATCTCAAGACATGCCTGACCGTGATGTCGTAGCTGACTTAAAATCTGTTGAAGATTTAATGGGTCGTGGCGCAACTGCGGTTGACTTTATTAAAGCTTTAGACCGAGGCGGCATGAGAGATGTTGCTGAATCGATCTTTAACATTCAGTTACAGAAATGTGCTGGTGACTACTTACAC
>PGZR01000024.1 GCA_002841405.1 Firmicutes bacterium HGW-Firmicutes-4
TAAATTCGGTAGCGGGTTTAAATAAAAAGCATAGGGTTCCGGGCCTTTTAAATAATCGGTCAAGACCAGATGCCGCTCCATATGGCCCAGTTCTTTTTGTAGCACTCCGGCAATCAGGGCATCGCCCAGGTCATTGCTGTCCAGTGACATCAGATATTCATTTAAGAAGCCATCGATGTAGTTCCCCGATGAGGGATTCTTGTCGATCACTTCGGCAATGATACTCTCCCGGACGGATGTATTTTTTAAAATGTCTTTTAATAAATCCTCGACGTACAGCACCTCGGCGCCCCGTTTTCTGAGGATCGCCGCAAAGGCATCGTGCTCCTCCTGCATCCTGGCCAACCAGGGAATATCCTCAAACAATAGTTCCTTCAGCGAGTCCGGAACAATCCGTTCCAGTTCTTTACCCGGCCGATGAACCAGGACCTTTTTCAGGGTGCCAATTTCAGATTCTATCTTCAGGTTCTTAGCATTCATATTTTATCTCCAATTTTGTAATACCCGGTTATTATACCATCGGTTTCATAAAAAGCCTACCATTAAAGTCAACAAATTAAGCCAACAAAAAAAGAAGAACCTGAGTCCTTCTCCTAATGTGGAACTTTTTATCTTGTCGTTATGAAACTAACAGTGCACCGTCAACTTCATTCTCATCTAGTAATACAATTTTTACACTTTGAGTTAAGAGATCAGAATAACTGAAAGATAATTTCTGTTCTTTTCTTTTATCCTCTTGAACTCGTACAGTAAAAATACTGGGATAAGTGCTTTCAATTACCCCTTCTTTTTGGTAGAGTTTTTTCTTGCTTTTATGTGCTTCAAGTTTGACTCGTTTACCAAGACAATTTTCCACCTCGCGTCTAATGTCCATAATGGTTGCTTTTGGCATGAACTTCACCTCTCTGTGGTTTTCTCTACGTTAGTATACCACAGATTTGATGAAAAGTAAAATTTTTTATTATAACAAGACCTGGTTTTTTTGTCAATATGTAATTTTGATTTTCGTTTACATCTTGTTTAACGTTTACATTTCTTAAGTTTTCATCTTCTTATTTCATTAACAGCTCACCTTTAATCACAAATCAATGTTTTTTCTTAGGCGCATTGGGGTTCGGATCTGGGGTTTCGTTAAACAGTGAATACATTTCCTTGCCATAACGCAGCGCTTCCACAATCCGCATCGGGTTATGCAGCCAGATGGCGTCATCCAGCTTGGTTAGGACTTCAAAGGACTCAAATCCCCAGGTGCATAAAACTGGCAGCATTCCCGCTCTCAGAGCGGTTTCATAGTCAACCACAGAATCCCCTACATATAGACATTCCTGGGGTTTTAGGCCCATTTTTGCGACCAGTTCCAAGGTTATCTCGGGATTTGGTTTTCGCAGTTCATCTCTGGTAAATCCCTGGACATCCACACAATCATAGTCGCTGAATAAGGCCTTCACCAGGGCTTTAGCCTCGTTATCAGGTTTGTTGGTACAAACACTCCAGGGAATATTATGGTTCTTTAAATAATCCAATAATTTTGTGATCCCCGGATAAGGTCTGGTTTTTTTCTGATAGTTATTGGCATATTCCGATCTGACCATTTCAGTCAATTTATCCACAAATCCTTCATCATCCCGATATTTTTCCGGCAAGGCATCCCGAGTCAGATTTCTCAGTCCTCTGCCGATGAACTTTTTTCCTTCTTCATAGGAATGAACTGGAAACTGATGATATCTCATAATCCCATTCACTGAATCAATCAGATCTTCCAGTGAATTAACCAGTGTGCCATCTAAATCAAAGATAATCCCCTTATACTTATGCATGTCATCCTCCTCTTTTGCGATTTCATGTTTTTTTATTATTATACCCCATTTTTTTAATAAATTTTGTTTTTTTAACGACTTTGGATTATAATAAGATTATTCTTTTCTCTGGAGGTAATATTTTGGGTTATAAGGAAGATAATTATCTGAATCTCAGTAAATCTTTAATTAAAAAACGGCGCTGGAACTGGCCTTGTCACTAATTCCCCGCGGAGCCAGTGTGACCCATGGCGGTTCTGAATCGATCAAAGAAATCGGACTGCTAGATGCGGTTAAAAATGGTGATTATCAATATATTGATCGTAGTCTGGCGAAAACCGCCCAGGAAAAAAGAGAGGTGGTTGCCCAGGGGGTGTTGGCTCATACTTTTATTACCGGTACCAATGCCATCACCATGGATGGCGAACTGGTCAATGTCGATGGGATGAGCAACCGGGTGGCACTGATGTGTTTTGGTCCCGAGCAGGTGATTGTCATTGCCGGGATCAACAAGGTGGTTGCCAATACCGATGCGGGGGTTTATCGGGCCCAAAATATTGCCGCACCGGTGAATGCCATCCGTTTGAATGCCAAAACTCCCTGTTATGACACCGGAAACTGCGCTCAATGTCATAGTGATGACTGTATGTGCGCTAACATCGTTGTTACCAGACACAGCCGCATCCCTGATCGGATTAAGGTAATTCTGGTAGGAGAAAATATTGGCTACTGACATGACGACTGAAGCGAATACCCTGAATGCTCTAAATCAGGCCTTTTCAGTTTATCCTCAAACCATCAAAACCGAACCCCGGGTGGCGTATGCCGGCACCCGCGGGTCTTATGGTGAAGCAGCCAGTCTGGCTTTTTTTAAACAGGATTGTGTGCTGTCGCCATACAAAACATTTGAGGATGTTTTTGTGGCACTGAGTCAGGGCTTTATTGATTACGGTGTGCTGCCGATTGAAAACTCATCCACCGGCTCAATTGCCGCCGTTTATGACCTGCTGTCCCGCTATCAGTATTATATTGTCGGCGAAGAAGAAATCAAGGCCCGGCACTGTCTGTTGGCTCCCAAAGGTGCCCGTTTGGAGTCGATCACCGAGGTTTATTCCCATCCTCAGGGTTTTTCCCAGTCCGAGGAATTTCTTAAGGACTATCCCGACTGGAAATGTATTCCTTACTTCAATACTGCCATCGCCGCTGCATATGTGGCTGAGCAAAATGACCCGACCATGGCCGCCATTGCCAGCAAGCGGGCTGGCGAAATCTATGACCTGGAAGTCCTGGCTGAAAACATCAACTTTTCCCAAACCAACGTCACCCGGTTTGTGATTATTTCCCGGGAGATTGAACTGTTCGAAAATCCCAGCCGGGTCAGCATCGCCTTTCGGCTGCCCCATCGTCCCGGCGCGCTGTATGAAATCATCGGGATCTTTTCGGTCTTTTCACTAAACTTATGCAAGATCGAATCCCGGCCGCTGTTAAAAGAGAACTGGGAATACCTGTTTTTCATTGACTTCACCGGCAACATTTCCCAGAATACCCTGGTCAACCTGCTGCCAATCATTCAGGAAAAGGCTGAATATTTTCAGTTTCTGGGCTATTATCCGCAGTTTGAAGAAAAATAAGTTTATCTATTCACATCGCGACAAAACCCCAGGTTTTTACGACAATTCATCATCGTTAAACCTGGGGTTTTTAATATTTACGGTTTAATCATAAAAGGCCATTCGGACCTGTCCATTAGCGTCAGCCGCCGGGCTGTAATCGTCGGAGTGACAATTGGGACAGCGAGCCTTGGCAGCAAAGCGGTAATGGCCGTCGGCACAGGTACCGGCTATCGCTTCCACCTTTTGTTTATAAGAGAAAGCCGGATTTTGGTCTTTAATTTTTTCCTCAATCTCTTCCTGACGGATCGCTTTTTCTTCACCGCAGGTGTCACAGTGAAGCAGTTCAAAATTCAAACCACCGCCTTCCCGCACTTCAAACTCAGTCTGGCATTGATTACAACGTGCTTTAAATTGTCTGCCCAATTTTACCGCCTCCTATTTTAATACGACTAATGATTTAAGCTACTCGTTCTTTAAGCTAATAACTGTAAGACCCCCTGGGGCTGCTGGTTGGCTTGCGATAGCATCGCCTGGGCTGCCTGCGTCAAGATATTGGTTTTGGTGAATTGCATCATTTCTCTGGCCATATCGACATCGCGGATTCGGGACTCCGACGAAGACAGGTTTTCTGAGGATGATTCCAGATTCTTGATGGTATGTTCCAAGCGGTTTTGATAGGCTCCCAGCCGGGAACGCTCCGCAGACACCCGGGAGATCGCCGAATCACAGGAGCCGATGGCCGCATTGGCGGCGGTGTGACTATTGACGTTTAAACTGGCAATGCCCAGAGCGGACGCCCGCATATCACTGGTCGAGATCGCCATTGATTGGCCGGTATTGGCGCCGATCTGAATATTAAAGGACTGCGCCGCGGAATCGGCCAGATCCGGCCAGGTGATGTTAAAGCCGGACAAGGTTCCATCGGCAATGGTTTCCGGCATAATTGATTCAGCCGTTTTGGCAGCGCCGCCAGTCGCATCTGAACCGGTGGCTGAACCTGTGTCTGTTTCAGCGCCGGCATCCAAAGTAATGTCAGCCTCAAGCCAAAGGTCAGACATATCTATCATCCGCGTTTTAAACGTATTCAACCAATCGGCTGTATCAATAAATCTGCCATCCATAGCTAAAGCGTCATCCAAGGTTCTTGTTGAATCACCTGCTAAATCTTGTAAAATGCCAGCAACGCCGCTAATCGATTCATTTTCCAGAAACCGCACTGCCAGATAAGCAGCGGCATAGTCATGGCTATCTGCCGAACCCCAATCCTCATAGCGACCTGCCGCTATTCGGCTTACAACGTTTGCCAATCCGGTATCACTACCACCTAGGGCTGCAATACTGCTTTTTAGCCGCTCATCACCACCATGGGTAAATTCAGCTACCCCCTCGATAAACCAACTGGATAAATCACCCATGTTCATGGTGGATGCCATCACTGCATGGGTCATCTCGTGGGCGATCACCCGGTCGACATATTGGTAATAGGTACCGCCATCCGGGGTGTCGGTCGGCTGGGCATAGGCCAGGTTGATTTTTAAGTTCAGATCCGATACCGCCTTACCGGTGATGTTGGGATCACCATAGGCATCCGCACCGGTTGCTACATAACTGGCTTCCACCATTGCGGCATAAGTACTGACTGAATCGTTGACGAACTCCACGGTCATATTAATACCGCTGGCTGATATTCCGTAGCTGGCTGTTACCAGATCTTCCGCCTCAGCCAACCACCATTTTTTCAGGCTGGAAATCAGATTCTGCTGATCGGCCGCACTGACCGCGGCATTGCCCTGATTAAGCAGCTTCTTGGTATTAAATTCGGTATTATTACCAATCCGGTCAACCTCACTGGCCAGCTGATCGATCTCGCTTTGAATCGCTTCCCGATCGGCAGTGGCATTGACGTCATTGGCGGCTTGCACCGACAGCTCCCGCATCCGCTGGATAATCGAATGGGTTTCACTGAGGGCTCCTTCTGCGGTTTGGATCAGCGAGATGGCATCCCGGGCATTATTGCCGGCCTGCCCCAGGCCCCGGATCTGGCCCCGCATTTTTTCGGAAATCGCCAGACCGGCGGCATTATCCCCTGCCCGGTTAATACTCTGCCCGGAAGACAACTTTTCCAGGGACTTACTGGCCTGGTTAGTATTATTGGTCAATTGTCGATAATTGTTAATTGCCATGATATTATGGTTAATTCTCATTTAGTCACCTCCTCTCCGATTGAATCTACCTGGTAATCATGATCAGATAAAAATACGAAGCAAATTTGCTCAAATGACGATTCTTAATAAACACCAATATTCAACATTCGTATTTCAATATATATCGGCCAAACTGGATTAGCGCATAAGCTTTTTTATCCAGAATTTGACATTTGCTAAAATTTCTTGCTTGCGCTAATTATTTTACTCCCCTGCTTGAAAATTTCCATAAAAAAACCGACGGCTTTCACATACCGTCGGCTCTTATTTTTATTCGATTTTATTTTTTCGCCAGTTCAATCCAAGTATCATGACCATTCAAATTAAACATTTCGCCGACACCGGCTTTGACGGTGATTGTGTCAGCCAGGGTTTCGGTTTTAATAAAATCAGTATAGATTTCAATCGCCCGATCCATGGCGTCGTCACTGCTATAGCTGATATCGATGCGGTCCATCACTTCGTAGCCGTTGGATTTTCGCAGCTGCTGAATCCGGGAGACAAATTCCCGGGCACAGCCTTCATCGAGTAAATCTTGATTTAAGCTGGTATCGAGGATGATAAACTTGTTGTTGAACATCTGGACATTGAAGCCTTCTTTGGCCGAAATCCGGATGTCGATGAAATCTTTGCGTAGTTCAAGGCTTTCACCGTCCAACTCAATCACAAAGCTGCCGTCGGCTTCCAGTTTGGCTACTACCTCACTGGCTTCTACCGAGGCCAGAGCCTTGCCCAGCAGCTTGACGTTTTTACCGAGAATCGGGCCGGCGACCTTGAAGTCTGGTTTTAAGGCATAGTTCATAAAGTCACCGAGATTGTCTTCAAAAACGACTTTTTTAATATTCAGTTCCTCTTCAATCAGAACGCAGAGATCGCCCAGGGTTTCGCGGTATTTACCATCGACAATAATCTTGGACAGTGGTTGTCTTACCTTGATCTGCGCTTCTTCCCGGGCACCGCGGCCGAGACTGACCAGTTCCCGAACCAGATCCATCGGCTCTTCAATGGCATCCTGAATCAGCTCTTCATTGACAGTCGGATAATCGGCCAGATGGACAGAAACACCGTCAGTCAGTTTTTGATACAGTTCTTCGGTGATGTAAGGGGCAAAGGGAGCACACAGGCGAACCACCCCTTCCAATACTTCCCAGGTGGTGTTATAAACGGCTTTTTTATCTTCCGTCAGCTCGGTGCCCCAGAAACGGCGGCGATTCCGGCGGATGTACCAGTTGGATAAATCTTCATTGACAAAGTTCTGGATTTTCTTGACTGCTTTAGTTAAATCAAAGACTTCCATTTCTTCTCTAACTTCTTTGATCAGGCGGTTGTATTTGGACAAGATCCAGGCATCGATTTCCGGCCGTTCGGCATAGGGCACAAAGAATTCCCGGGGATCGATGTTGTCGGTATTGGCATAAAGGGCAAAGAAATGATAGGTGTTTTTCAGGGTGTTAAAGAATTTACTTTGCACCTCCTTGATGCCCTTGACATCAAAACGGGTGGGCGTCCAGGCCGGCGAGACATAGAGCAGATACCAGCGCAGGGCATCGGCCCCATATTCTTCAAACATTTCAAAAGGATTAACGGTGTTGCCCTTGGTTTTAGACATTTTTTGGCCATCGGCATCGAGAATCAAGTCATTGACCAACACCTTTTTGTAAGGCGCTTTACCAGTCACGAAGGACGAAATCGCCAGCAATGAATAGAACCAGCCCCGGGTCTGATCGATGCCTTCGCAGATGAAATCGGCCGGGAATTGTTCTTCCCACAGTTCTTTATTTTCAAACGGGTAGTGATGTTGAGCAAAGGGCATCGAGCCGGAATCAAACCAGCAGTCGATAACGTCTTTGACCCGGGTCATCGTTTTGCCGCAATCAGGACAGGTGAAATGGACATCGTCGACATAAGGGCGATGCAGCTCAATGCTTTCATCGATATCCTCAACGGCCCGTTCCACCAGTTCTTTACGGGAACCGACGGTTTCCAGTTTACCGCAATCGTCACAGCGCCACACCGGCAGCGGGGTTCCCCAGTAGCGACTTCTCGAGATCGCCCAATCGTTGAGGTTTTCCAACCAGTTGCCAAAGCGTTTTTCGCCGACAAAATCCGGGTACCATTCGACACCGTTATTGTTTTCGATCAGGGTATCTTTGATCTTGGTCATTTCCAGATACCAGCTTGGTTTGGCATAATAGAGCAGCGGAGTCTTGCAACGCCAGCAATGCGGATAATTATGAGCCACCTTTTCTTTTTTGAACAGTTTGCCTTCGGCTTTTAACCATTTGATGATATCGAGATCGGCATCGATGACAAACTGACCCTTCCAGGGGGTGTCGGTATATTTTCCGTCTTCAGCCACCGGTTGCAGCACCGGCAGATTGTACGCACGGCCAACCTTGTAGTCATCTTCGCCAAAAGCGGGAGCGATATGAACAATCCCGGTACCGTCTTCGGTGGTGACATAATCGGCACAGGTGACAAAAAAGGCTTTTTTATCAGGCGTCACAAACGGCATCAGCTGCTCATACTCGACGTATTCCAGGGCTGACCCCTTCATCTCTTCCAAAATTTCGTAGTCTTCGCCCAGTAATTTGGGCGCCAGCACCTTGGCACAGATATAAACCTCATCATTGCTGCGGGCTTTGATATAATCGGCATCGGGATGAACGGCCAGGGCCACATTTGCGGCCAGGGTCCAGGGGGTGGTGGTCCAGACTAAAAAGTATTCATCGGCATCCTTGCGTTTAAAGGCGGCGACGACGGTATTGCTTTTGATCTCCTGATAGCCCTGAGCTACCTCATGGGAGGCCAGACCGGTGCCACAGCGGGGGCAATAGGGCATGATCTTGTGACCTTCATAGAGAAAGCCTTCTTTATTGAACTTATCGAGAATCCACCAGACGGTTTCAATATAATTATTATCCAATGTGATATAGGGATCTTCCATGTCAATGAAATAACCCATTTTACGGCTCATTTCCTTCCATTGCCCTTCGTAATTGAAGACCGATTCCTTACATTTTTCGTTGAACTTATCGATGCCGTAGGCTTCAATTTCCGGTTTACTTGACAGCCCCAGCTGTTTTTCAACTTCGATTTCTACCGGCAGGCCATGGGTATCCCAGCCGCCCTTACGAAGGACCCGGTAACCGTCCATCACCTTGTACTTGCAGACTGTGTCTTTTAGGGTCCGGGCCAGCACGTGATGAATCCCGGGCCGGCCGTTGGCGGTGGGGGGACCTTCATAAAAAACAAAGTTTTCTTGTCCCTCCCGGTTATCGATGGTTTGCTGCAACAGATTCATTGCTTCCCATTGTTGTGAGATCGCATCTTCGCGGTCGCCGATTTTTCCCTCTATTAGTGTTTTAAACTGTGCCAAATTTCTACCTCCATTAAGTCTCTCTGAGTTAAATTCTGTTAGTTAAATTCTTTTAGTTAAGTTCTCTTAGTTAATTAAGAGCTTGAAGTAAATGCGCTGAATTAATTGCGTGATCCAAATGCGCTCATAACTGTCAAATAAATTAAAGGCTTTTACTCAACTGTTCCGATAATAAATACGCGACACGTTCCGGCCAAACTTAACCGCGTCAACAAAAAAACGCCCCCTGAAAAATCAAGGGACGAAAAATCGCGGTACCACCCAAGTTGGCAGAAAACTGCCCACTCTATGAAGTTAACGATTCCCCGGGGTTTCCTACCCTGATTTAAGCGATGGCTAACCAGTCTTCAGAAATCCTGTTCAAAGGTGATCTCTCTGAGGTGTCTTTTAATAATCTTTCACCAAAATGATTATCTCTCTGCTAAAGCCTGCCCCACAGCGTCCTTATCCTGACATTTATGTTCTTATTTATAACGATTTAAAAGTAAAAAGGTCTGTTCTATATTCTATCCAATATCCTTAATAAAATCAAGTTTTTTGAAATCTTTATTCTAAAAATTAAGAATCTCGGTTATAATGATACAGTACCTCAATTACCTGCTGATTGCATCCAAAGGAGTTATTTATGAAAATACGTTATGTCGTTCTTTCGGTCTTACTGATTGGGGTTCTTATTGTCGGCGCCGTCCTGGTGATGCCAAAGCTGATCAGCGATGAAGTAACCACCACGGATGAAGCCAGCAGCAGCACCACAACAACAACAACTGCGGTAACCAAAGAACCGGAAACCATAAAAAACAATCTGCCCGATACGACTGCTACCACCGCCATTGTCGTTCCTCAGGAAATGCAGACCGTTATCGCGGAAAATACTGCCGAAATCTATGTTGATGAACCTGGTCTTTTGGCTGGCAATTATCCCAGCCAGATGGTTCCGCTTTACGGCGTAACCAATCTTTCTCAGTCCCATCAGATTACCAGCGATTCGGGACATCCGGGCTGGAAAACTTCCTATGTTTCCGATTATAGCACCGATGAACTTCTGGTTTTCTATCAGAACCTGCTGGCCAGTGCCCCTGATTATTCCGAGGAAGCTATTTCCGAATCAACCCACTTGAAGGGAACCGTTAGCGGTTACAGCATCAGTATTGCGGTTTCGCCCAACAACCCCGATAAAACCGATCTGCCCGGCAACTCTGCCGTCAGTATTTTTATCGAACAGGTCTAATCGATGGGTTCAGATTTTTAAAAAAATACCTCAATTCAAGACCTTGTTTTGAATTGAAAAGTGAGATAATCTTATACTAAGCCAACAGTTCATCGTCGGCTTAGTATTTTTTTAGAATCGAGGACTTTTAATGAATGATCAAACCAAAAAAATCACCTATACGGCGTTATTGATGGCCCTGACCTTTGTGATGACATCGCTGGTGAAGATCCCGCTGCCCACCGGTTATATTCATCCCGGTGATGGGGCGGTACTGTTATCCGCTTATATTTTAGGACCCTGGGGCGGTCTGATTGCCGCCGGGATTGGTTCTGCCAGTGCCGACTACTTCGGCGGTTACAGCGCCTACATGCTGCCCACCTTTATCGCTAAAGGCTCGATGGCCTTTATTTTCGGCTCTCTGATGCAGCGCTTTCCCGAAAAGAATCTGCTGTACTTTGCTTTTCCTGCCGTGATTGCGATGACCGCCGTTTATTTCGTTTCCGAAGTGATCATGTACGGCAATATTGCCGGTCCTTTGGTGAACCTGCCCTTCAGTGCCCTTCAAGGTCTGGTCGGGATTGTGCTGGTCACGATTCTGCACAAACCCCTGGAACGCTTTCGCCTGAAACCGGTCAAGTTTTAAAAATCAAAAAAAGACCCCATGGGTCTTTTTTTATTTGCACAGCGTTCGCTGAAGATTTACATGTAACCCTTCATGGTATCCAGGTATTCTTCGGCATTGTCCCGGATGCCCTGAATTTCTTCGGGTTTCAACGCCCGGGCGACTTTGGCCGGGCTGCCCATGATGAGTGAATTGGGCGGAAAGACCTTGCCCTGGGTCACCAGCGAACCAGCTCCGACAATGGAATTTTCACCAATTTTGGCGCCGTTGAGGATAATGGCCCCCATCCCGATCAGGACATTATCGCCAATCTCACAGCCGTGAATAATGGCATTGTGGCCGATGCTTACCCCGGCCCCGATGACCGTGGGATAACCCGGCGCCACATGAACTACCGTACCATCCTGGATATTGGTGCGATCGCCAATCGTGATGCTGTCCACATCGCCCCGGATGACTGCCTGAAACCATACTGAGATAAAATTACCCAGCTTTACTTTTCCCACCACATCTGCACTTTTTGCTATAAAAATGGTTTTACCCAACATCATTTTGTTCACCCCACCTTTTTTCATTGTTATATGATACTATTTTCAGGACTTTTTGTAAAGTTTTTCCAAGAACCCCTAATTTATGATAAAATATCAGCAAAATGAAAACACAAAGGACGAGTCAATGAATATTGCCAGTATTGAAAATCTTAAAAAAACCTATGGGGTGAAAACCCTTTTTAATCAACTCTCATTTTCCATCGCCGATACCGATAAGATTGGGGTGATTGGCGTTAATGGGTCGGGAAAAACCTCGCTGCTGCGGATCATTGGAAACCTCGATAGCCCGGATGCTGGGGAAGTTAAATTTTTCGGTACCAAACGGGTCGAAATTCTGTCCCAGGATCCCGATCTTGATCCGGATACCACGGTGCTTTCTCAAGTCTTTTCGGCCAACTCGCCGGAAATGAACCTGGTCCGGGATTATGAGTCCACCCTGGCCGCCCTGGAAGATTCCCCCGAGGATGCCATCCTGCAAAAACGGCTGATGTCGCTGTCCCAGCGCATCGATGATGAAAACCTCTGGAACCTGAAATCCCAGGTGGAAACAATCCTCTCCCAGCTGGGCATTCATGACTATCATAAACAAATTGGTCAGCTTTCCGGTGGTCAGCGTAAACGGGTGGCGATGGCCTCGGCCCTGCTGACCCCCTGCGATCTGCTGATTCTCGATGAGCCCACCAATCACCTTGATAATGACACCATTGCCTGGCTGGAAAATTACCTGTTAAACCGTAAAGGGGCCCTGCTGATGGTTACCCATGACCGCTATTTTCTGGATCGGGTTGTCACCAAAACGATCGAATTGGATAAGGGCAACCTCTATGAGTATACCGGCAATTATTCCGACTTTTTAGAACAGAAAGCCAACCGCCGGGAAGCTCAAACTGCCATCGAAGCCAAGCGCCAAAACCTCTACCGCCGGGAACTGGCCTGGATCCGCCGGGGCGCCCGGGCCCGGACGACCAAACAGAAAGCCCGGATTCAGCGCTTTGACGAGATCAAAGAACGGGCCACTGATCTTTCTGAAAACCAGATGGAAATCTCGGTGGGCTTTTCCCGACTCGGTAAAAAAGTCATTGAGATTGAGCATTTAAGTAAGTCATTCGGCCCGCAGCAAATTATCAACGATTTTTCAATGATTCTCGGCCCCAGCGAACGGATTGGGATCATCGGGAAAAACGGTTATGGCAAGTCGACCCTGCTGAATCTGCTGGCCGGAAAACTATCGCCAGATGGCGGCACCATCACCCTGGGTGATACCGTCAAACTCGGTTATTTTTCCCAGGAATCTGAGGATATGGATCTGAGCCTCCGGGCCATTGATTATATCCGCGAAAAAGCCGAAGTGATGGAAAATTCCCGGGGCGAAACAGTTACGGCCGCCCAGATGATGGAACTGTTTCTGTTTGATAAAAACAGCCAATGGGTTTATATCTCCGAACTCTCCGGTGGTGAACGGCGACGGCTTTATCTGCTGGGGATCCTGATGATGGCCCCCAACGTGCTGTTGTTTGATGAACCAACCAACGATCTGGACATCGACACCCTGACCATTCTGGAAGCCTACCTGGATGAGTTTCAGGGTTCGGTCCTGACCGTTTCCCATGACCGCTATTTTCTGGACCGCACCTGTGAACAGATTTTTTCCTTCGACGGTAAAGGTCAGATTACCACCCAAACCGGCAATTATTCGGACTATATCAAGAAACATCCGCTGACCGGCCTGGGTACCAAAGACGCTACCCCGGAGCAACCGGAGAAAAAAACCGCAGCCCCACCGATTGAAAAACCCAAAACCCGCAAGCCCGGTCTGACTTACAAGGAAAAACGGGAGCAGGAAGCGCTGCTGCTGGATCTGGAAGGCAAGGATCAACGGCTCGATTTTGTCACCAAGAAGCTGGCCGAAATCACCAAAGACTACACCGTTTTGCAGGAACTGGCTGAAGAAAAGGCGGTTCTGGAAGAAGAACTGCTGGAGATTATGGATCGGCTGGAAACCCTGGAAAATCTCGAAAAAGGTGAATAATCTGGCCGGCACGGGTCAGACCCAAAACGAACCGGCACCGTAAATAAATTTGATAAAATTGGAAGGTAACATATGAAGATTATTTCGTGGAACGTCAACGGCATTCGGGCGGCCGCCCAAAAGGGCTTTCTGCCTTTTATAGAAGCAGCCAATCCGGATATTCTCTGCATTCAGGAAACCAAGGCGCATGACCATCAGCTGGAAGATAACCTACTCAATATCCCCGGTTATTCGGCCTATTTTCACTCCGGCGAAAAAAAGGGTTACAGCGGTACCGCGGTTTATTATAAAAGCCAACCCCTGGCTATCCGCACCGGTTTATCCGACCCGGTTTTCAACAATGAAGGCCGCACCATTATTATGGAGTACCCGGATTTCATCCTTTATAATGTCTATTTCCCCAACGGCCAGAAAGATGAGCAGCGGCTGGCTTTCAAGATGGACTTCAACCGCTGTCTGCAAAATGATGTCCAGGAACTACTGACAGCCGGTAAAAACGTGATTGTCTGTGGGGATATCAACATCGCCCATCGCGAAATTGATTTGAAAAATCCCAAGGAAAACGCCAAGCGTTCCGGTTTCCTGCCAGAAGAACGAGCCTGGGTTGATGATTTCCTTGGCATCGGCATGGTCGACAGCTGGCGGCTGCAACATCCCGAAGCGATCAAATACAGCTGGTGGTCTTACCGCTTCAATGCCCGGGCCAATAACGCCGGGTGGCGGATCGACTCCTTCTTCGTGTCTGAAAACTTTATGCCCCAGGTCGAGTGCACCGATATTCTCGATGAAGTAACGGGCTCAGATCATTGCCCGATTGTTTTGAGCCTGAAATGAAAAAAGCACCCATTGGGTGCTTCTGACTGTCAAAAATGATAACCCAGTACCGGCAATTGTTAATCATGTTGTACGCATCGCAGCGGACAACCGATTAACAATTGGTCGGTACGGTAGTTTAGCAACAACCTCAAGCACCCAGCGGGTGTTTTTTTTCTTACCTTTTCTAATTCTCAGACTTCAGTTTTAGGCGGGCGACGGCTTCTCGGGCCGTGTCCCATTCATTATAATAGAGGGTTTCGTCTTTCATAATTTCCTGTTTTTCATGGCCTTTACCGGCCAACACCAGGACATCCCCCGGGCGGCACAAGGTGGCCCCGTAATAGATGCCTTCCTGACGGAGTTCCACGGTGGCTACCTGATCAGTCTTTTCCCGGACGCCAGCCACCACCGCATTGATAATGTCCATCGGGTTTTCACTGGCGGGATTGTCCGAGGTCACCACCACCATATCGGCATACTCTCCCGCGATCCGGCCCATAATCGGCCGTTTTTCCTTGTCGCGGTCGCCGTTGCAGCCAAAGACCAGAACAATCCGGCCGGTAAATATTTTCCGCACCGACTGGAGCAGTTTTTCCAGGGAATCCGGGGAGTGGGCATAATCGATGACCACATCAAAGGGTGCCTCGAGATCCAGAATTTCCATCCGCCCTTCAACCCCCGGCATCGTCGCCAGGGCCTCCCGGATTACTGCCATGGATACCCCTTCGGTTACCGCGGCAATAATCGCGGCGATGGCATTATAAACCATAAACTCACCGGGGATATTTAACCATAATTTTTCTTCCCCATCCGGTGTAACCAGGGTAAATTCCGTTCCCTTCGCGCCAAAGACCAGCTCGCTGGCGCAATAGTCATGGCCCGGATTCAAGCCATAGGTGATCACCGGTACGCTTGTTTTTTCTTTTAAAATAGCGCACAGCTTCCGGCCCCAGGGGTCGTCCCCATTGATAATGTTGGCTTTTTGAGCCTGATAAAAGAGCTTGGCTTTGGCCTCAAAATAATTTTCGAAGGTTTTATGATAATCGAGATGATCCTGGGTCAGGTTGGTGAAGATGCCATAATCAAAATCCACCCCATTGACCCGATCCAGAGCCAGTCCATGGGAGGAAACTTCCATAAATAAGTGGGTACAGCCCCGCTCCTTCATTTCGTTGATAATTTCCTGGACTTCCAGTGATTCCGGCGTGGTGCGACCGCGATTATCGACGACCTGATCGCCGATCAGATTATGGATGGTACCGATTAGTCCGCATTTTTTGCCCTCTGTTTCAAAAATATGTTTAAGCATATAAGTCAACGAAGTTTTGCCGTTGGTTCCGGTAATGCCGGTGACCACCATCGACGCCGAGGGTTTTCCATAAAAGCAGCTCCCCAGAATCCCCAGGGCATGGCGGGAATCGGCGACTTTGATGTAGCTTACATCGGCCTGATAGTCGCTCAGGTCATCCTGATGGACCACCGCCATGGCGCCTTGGCTGATGGCCTTGCCGATGTATTGATGACCGTCCGTGACATAGCCGGGGATGGCCACAAACAGACTGCCCGGAACCACTTCCCGGGAATTGTAGCAAATTTTTCCTATATCACAATCAGGCTGATTGTTTGTGATTTCAATTATTTTAAGTTCTTTTAACAGTTTTTCCAGTTTCATTGGTTTTCCTCTCTTGCTTATCTTCCGATAAAAAGCTTTTAAAATACTTCTTATTATACTGCTTTCTAAATTGTCTGTCTAGCTGTGTGTGCTACGGTGATCTAAACCCAACGCCATCCTTTAAGCACTATTTAGTCCAATAAAAAAAGAGACACTTTTTAGCATCTCCTGATTTATCGCAGCAATTTTAATTCCTGCTAAAATTTTTCACATGGTAAACATATTGGTACAAGATGCCACCGCACATTCCACCCCGAAATCATCCATCGATATTTCCGTTCCCGGTGCGATTACAACCACACGATGATCCCAGTCCAGAGAAAGAAACATCTCCAACAGTTCCACATCTCCCTGAGTGATCACAAAATCTAATTTCAGGACCTGGCTTAAATGACGGGCACAATGGATCCAGTCATCCGGGTCATAGGCGCCGGTATCGATCATCATCAGAGACTTGTAATTTTTAAACATGATTTCCATGATCATTTCGGCCCGTTTGGGACCATATTTATTAATAGCATAGTGATATTCTTCTTTTAATGACTTTTTCCCCATCATCCAGCCTTTGGTAATGAAATAGGTTTCACCTCGGATGGATTTGAGTTTCTCTTTATTATGAAGCAGGATCTGAATACAATCTTCAGAACGCAGCAGTGCCAGGCTGGTATGGTCACTTCTCAATCCGATCAGCGCTTTACCACAGTTACCATAACCCAAAAGGATGGTATCATATTCTTGATGGCTGTCAATCTCTTTTTGCAGTTCCTGGTTCAACAGGTCCGGGTTGTTATGAAGTTCTGCACTCATCCAAATAGTGTCATATTTAATGCCGGTATTCTTCATCGCTAAGCTCATCTCGTCTTGAATCATTCCACACGCAATTAATAAGATACTTTCTTTCATCCCATACCTCAGTTATTCATAACTAATCGAAGGAAGCGATTGCCTCCAACCCGGAATCCTCACCGGTAAAGTACATCAGACCCCAACCAATGGGGTGATCTTTTTCATCCATCAGCTTCTGCTCAACAACCAGAACCGGATCGCCGTCCATAATATCCAGCACCTGACTGACTTCCCCTTTGGCTGCCATAGCCCTGATTTTAAGTTTTTTGGTCATCGCAAAAATCGAGTTCTTCTTAGCCACCATTTCCGGAAAGGTTGCGTAGCGGATCTCTTTTTCGACGATCGGAATGCCCCGATAATAGGGGATATATTTGATGTCGAAGGCCTTGACAACACCGTCGCTGACAAACACCCGTTTTACCACAATGACATGCTTATTTTCGGGGATTTCCAGATTAAAACCCACCTCATAGCTGGGCTTCACCACATTGACCTCAATCAACCGGATTTCCTCACCCTTTTTCTCAGTAGTCATCATTTCATCAAAATGCAGCGTATAAGAATCCAGATTCGGCTCACAGACATAGTTGCCTTTGCCCGGAATTGAGTAAATATAGCCCTCATTGACAAGCACAGCCAAACCTTTTCTGACTGTCATACGACTGACATTAAACTCTTCACAAAGGAGATTTTCTGATTGTATGGCATCACCCGGTTTTATTTCTTCACTGGTTATTTTATATTTTATTGCATCAACTATTTTTAAATATTCGGGGGATCCCATTTTTCTACCACCTTGGTCTATTTATCGTTATTTTTTTTCCCTGTTTTTTCGAGCATCCATAACTTGCATTTTTCAACACCGGTCATCACATCTTTCGTGGCAAAATCTGCTCCCACAATCTCGGCTGCTTTTTCATCAATAACGGCGCCACCGATAATCACCCGATAATCATCCCGAATTCCCCGGTTAACCAATTCACAGGACACCGCCCGCATTTCATAAATGGTTTCCTGCTGCATACCGCTCATTCCAATAATATCTGGTTTGGCGGTTTCAATGGCTTCCATGACCTGATAAAGGGAAACATCGGTTCCCAGATCAATCAGTTCAAAGCCCGCCGTTCTGGCAAAGGAACCAAAAATATTTTTGCCGATATCGTGACAATCACCGGATACCGAAAATAGCAGTAATCTGCCGATTTTATTTTTGGGTGTCACTTTGGTAATTTCTTTTAATTCTTCGAGTTCCATCACTTCCTGAAAAATGATCCCGGCAAAAATCAAATCCGCAATAAAATAATCGCTGGTTTCGTATAGTTTGCCGACCCGCTCCATTCCAGTTTGCAGCCAATTGAAAATGTCAATTGGTTTGAACCCCTTTCGAATCGCAATCCGAACAAGCTCCAGGGTTCGATCTTCGTATAATCCTTCGATGGATCTTACAATACTATGTTTCATAATTTAAGTTCCACTCCCTTAAAGGTGTAAATTGAATACCACCGGCCATGTCTTCTTTTTATGGCTCTATTTAAATGATCACACCTGGAATTTCTAATTTATTATTTAATATCCTCTTAATTATAACCTAAATTATTTTTTTTGATAATGGTATAATTGATATAAATCTTGTAAATTTTATCAACTTTGAGTTTAGAGGCCTTTGCTCTTCATCATAGAAGAGCAAAAGTTACTAAACTGTTAGTTTATGCCGATATTTTTTTTGCGTAAGTAAAATGATAACAGGCTGGAATAATAATGGCACCGCCAATTATATTTCCCAAGGTTACCGGCAGAATATTATTCAGGAAGGCCTGGGCCCAGGTTACATCGGCACCACAGAAAATTCCCATAGGAATGAAGTACATGTTGGCCACACTATGTTCAAATCCAGACAAAACAAAGAGCATAATCGGGAACCAAATGGCAAAAATCTTACCAATAACATCTTTGGCACCAGATTGCATCCAGACGGCCAGACAAACCAGCATGTTACAGAAAATTGCCCGGATAATCAATGGCATGAGCGGAATTGCAATCTTCGCTTCAGCAATACCAATCGCTTTTGCAGCCATTGCTTCGCCATAGAGACCGCTTTTTGACATTAAATAAGCTATTAAAACCGAACCGATTAGGTTGGCCATCCAAACTACACCCCAGTTACGGAGCATCGCGCCGACGGTAATTTCCTTTTTGAAAACCGATAAGGTCATCAGATTATTACCTGTAAATAACTCGGCACCGCATAACACCACCAGCATCAAACCAACCGGGAACACACCGGCACCAATATACTTAGCAACGGTCGCTTCAAAACCCGTGCCAGCACCAGCCGTAATAACGGTAAAACCATAAGCTCCAAATCCAATAAACACACCTGCAAAAATACCCAAAATGAGCATTTTGCTTATTGGAAGCTTGGCTTTGTTATTACATCCATTGACCATGTTCTCGCAAATTTCTGCGGGACTAAAAAAATTATTCACCCTCTCCTCCTTGAATAAAGTTTTCCGATTTTCATGAAATCGTTTGTCGAAATTATACCATACTTATATCGACCTGTATATACAAATATCTACAAATCTTCGTTTTTCAAGGTAAAAATGAAGCTTGTTTTTGTCGTTCTGGTTAATGCTTTCCAAAATAAAAAAGGATAAAAAGAGGAGCCTGCGCGCTTCTTTTTACCCTTCGATTTGTGGATTGTTTATTGGTTATTCACTGTCGGATGTCCGGCTTATACCCATCCCTGACAGATTTTTACGCCTTCGGCGGCATTGGTCGTAAATTGATCAGCACCGACGTACTCGCAGGATTCTTTGGTTACCGGGTTTCCGCCGATGATTACCTTGGCATCAATGCCGGCAGCTTTCAGGGCATCAACCGTTTCTTTCATGGAGTCAATCGCCAGTGTTAAAACCCCGCTCATACCGATAATTGCTGGTTTGCATTCTTTGGCTTTTTCAACAAAGATTTCTGGGGCCACGTCGATACCCAAATCAACCACTTCAAAACCAGCTGCTTCCGACATACTTTTGAAGATATTTTTTCCGATATCATGTAAATCGCCATGAACGGTGCCGATGATGATGGTTCCGGCAACGGCCGAGTCATCACTGCCTAAAACTGGTTTTAAGACATTGATTGCTTCGGTTAATAATTCCCCGGCGAAAATCAGGTCGCCCACAAAATACTCGCCTTTTTCGAAAAGATCGCCGACAATCGCCATCCCGCCCTGACAGGCAGCTACCGCTTCCTGTGCTTCTGCTTCGGAGGGATTAGTCGTTACGAAATCATTGAGCAGGTCCATTACATCTTCTTCTTCTAAATCTCCAACTGCCTGTGTTAAAACCTTTAAATCCAGCATTTTAATACCCTTTCTTCTGAAAAAAATCAGCTCATAAAAACTTGTGTGACATGTGTGTACATGTTTGTAATCATATGATACACCTTTAGCCGCTGATTGTCAAGTAAACGCTATCAATTTTTTGTCATTTTGTTTTGTTACAGCAGCTGTTGGTTCGGTCAGGGTACAGCTACTGCAATCCCTTTTTAAAGCGCGTCAGCCAACAAAAAAGGGGTACTTACGCACCCCTTTAGTAAAACATCCCTAATTATTTGGCAATTCGAACTTTTGACACTTTCAGTGGCGGAATTTTAGCAATCGGATCCACCGCCCCACCAGTCAGGCAGTTCGCTCCCTTTTCGCCATAATGGAACGGCATGAACAGATTATTTTCCATAATCCCTTCATTAAACCGTGTCTTCGCTGACACGCTTCCCCGGGGTGATGTGACCTTTATCACATCGCCTTCAGCGATTCCATATTCCAACGCTTTGGCTGGATTGATTTCCACAAACGCGTCACCAGCAAGCGCTTCAATTCCCGGAGTCCGTTTTGTCATGGTTCGGGTATGATAATGCTCCAGAATTCGACCGGTCATCAAAATAAGCGGGTATTCTTCATCGGCCTGATCTTCTGGTGGGATATAATCAGCTATCATAAAGGCCCCCAGACCTCTGGTGAATTTTCCGGCATGCAGGAATTTTGTACCTTCTGAGTCTTTACTTAAACATGGCCATTGAATCCGGTCGCCATTACCCAGTCGCTCATGGGAAACGCCGGTATAACTTGGTGTAACTGCGGCAATCTCTTCCATAATTTCAGCCGCGCTGGTAAAATCAAAGCCTTTGACGCCCATTGCGGTAGCGATCATCCCAATAATTTCCCAGTCATTTTTAGAAACCCCAGGACCATCAACTGCTTTTCTTAACAGCTGAATCCGTCGCTCAGTATTGGTAAAGGTTCCATCTTTTTCAGCATAAACATAGGCCGGTAAGACAACATCGGCAAATTCAGTTGTTTCGGTCAGGAAAATATCCTGAACGACGATGAAATTGGCCTTTTCCAGAGATTCTTTGACATGATTGGTATTCGGATCTGAAACCATCGGGTTTTCACCCATAATGTATAAAAATTTAATGGTGCCATCTCCAACTCCGTCAATAATTTCAGTTAAGGTTTTGCCCGTATTCTGTGGCATCTTTAATCCCCAGGCCTTTTCAAACTTTTCAATTACTTCAGGATTTGCGGTTTTTTGATAGCCGGGCAGATCGCCTGGTAATGCACCCATATCACAGGCTCCTTGAACATTATTCTGTCCGCGAAGCGGATTTACGCCGCAGCCCTCCCGACCAATTTTTCCGGTGAGCATGGCTAAATTGGCTGTTGACATAACCCCGTCAGTACCAGTATTAAATTGCGTAACACCCATCGAATAAAAGATTCCGCCGCGATCCTTAGTCGCATAAAGAATCCCTGCTTTTCGCATTTCAGCTGGATCCACACCACAAATTTCAGCACATTTTTCGACTGTGATGGTGTTCATGAATTCTAAAAATGTATCGTAACCTTCCGTTCGTTCATTAATAAAGTTTTTATCCTCAAGACCGGCATCCAGAATGGCCCGCATCAGTCCATTGAATAGTGGGACGTTTGTGCCGGGTTTGATCTGCAAATAAACATCCGCATAGTCGGCCAGTTCAATCTTTCGCGGTTCAGCAACAATCAAGGCTGCCCCCTGAGCTTTCCGCTGTTTTATTTTTGCGCCGATAACCGGATGTGTTTCGGTCGTGTTGGAACCTGAAACCAGCATTACATCCATCATCGCTATTTCTTCAATGCTGTTAGTCATGGCTCCACTGCCAAAAGATTTAGCCAAGCCAGCGACTGTCGAAGCATGGCATAGCCGCGCACAATGATCAACGTTATTTGTTTCACCGACGGTTCTGATGAACTTCTGGAAAACATAATTATCTTCATTGGTACAACGCGCTGACGATAATCCGGCCACTGCCTGAGGTCCTTCGACTTTGGCTTCTTTAAGCTTTTGGACGACTAATGAAACCGCCTCTTCCCAGGTTGCCTCTTGTAAGACACCGTCTTTTCGAATCAACGGCGTTGTTAAACGATCGGGACTGCCAACGAAATCGTAAGCAAAACGGCCTTTTACACACAGCAAATTATCATTGACATGGCCCTCGGTGCTGAATACATCGGTAATCTGATTGTCAATTACTTTTAAGTTCAAGGTACAGCCTACTCCACAATAGGGACAAACCGTTTGAACCTGTTTGGCGTAACTGAACGGTTTAAACTGTTTCGGTGCCAGCGCCCCGGTTGGACATACCGCTATACAGTTTCCACAACTGACGCAATCTGTTTTGCCTCTTGGCAAATCATTGACAGTCTTAATGATGTTATCCTTATCAGGATCAAAACCGGCTAAGATATGATTGCATTGTAAATAGTCACATGCTTTGACACAGCGACTACATAAAACACACTTGCTGGGATCATACGTATAAAACGGATTCGATTCATCAATCGGCCGGTCCGCATACCCCTCAGTTCCCTCCACTTTGTATGGATCATAATCAATCAAATTCGCATTTTGTTCGACAAAGAAACAAGCCTCATACTTATAACAAGACATACAATCAAATTTATGATCCACCATTAATACTTTTAGTGACTTACGGCGCTCGTTTCTAACTACAAATGTGTCGGTATTAACCACCATACCCTCAACAACTGGAGTTGAACATGCTTTCTCTAATTCTTTTGATCCGGCTACCTCGACCAAACACATCCGACAGGTTCCATCTGGCGTGAAATCTTTAAAACTACACAGGGTTGGAATTTCAATGCCAATAGAACTCGCTGCCTTTAAAATTGTTGTACCACGTTCGACACTGATATTCTGTCCATCAATTATTAAATCAACCATTCTTTTTCCCCTTTCTTTTAGTACGCTAAGTATATTCGAAATAGCTGTTGTTGTCATTGATAAATTTTTAACAACTTTTTATCTTTGATCAGTATGGTTTTTATTCTCGATAAATCGCCTGTTACCCCAGCCATACTTTATTTCAAGCCTATCCGTAAGCATTTTTTCCTGCGATCTGACCGTAGATATTTTTCGCTATTTTTTACCCGTTTTTTGTTATCCTATTTTTTTTACGATTAAACTATAAATTATTGCTTTTTTTCGAAGTACATAATGGCTATTTTAATTATTTTATCGTAAAAAAACAAAAAGGATCGTTTTTTTTATCAACCCTTTTTGTTTTATTCTTCTTACTGCTACTATTTTACTTAAACAACGTCGACCTATTTCACTATTTTACTTTCTGCCAGAAGCCCCGGTAGCCGAGGATCCGGGTGGTATTTAAGATGGTCAGGATTGCGGCGCCGACATCGGCGAAAATGGCCAGATACATTTCACCCATGCCAAAGAAGGTCAGGGTCAGTACCGTGATTTTAATCCCCAATGCCAGGACGATGTTCTGAATCATGATCCGGCGGGTATATTTGGCAATATCCACCGACTTGACAATATCCATGGGATCATCTTTCATTAAAATGATATCGGCGGCTTCAATGGCGGCATCCGAACCCAGAGCGCCCATGGCAATACCGGCATCGGCCATGGCCAGCACTGGAGCATCGTTCATGCCGTCGCCGACAAAGATGGTTTTACCATCCTTATTATCCGCTTTAATTTTTTCAAAAGCGGCCACCTTATCCTGGGGTAAACAATCGCCCCACACTTCATCCAGCTGCAGCTGCTGACCGATCTGGTTGGCAACCCGGACATTATCACCGCTGAGCATGACCGTTTTTTTGGTACCCAGCCGTTTCAGCTGCTGCAGGGTGGCCAAAGCATTTTCCTTAACCATATCCCCCAGCACCAGATAACCAGCCAGTTGATTGTTGATGGTGATATACACGAGGGTGCCGGCTTCATTATTTTCAGCCGGGCTAATCTGATGATCCAACAACAGACTCTTGTTTCCAGCCAGGATCACCTGATCGTCGACTTCAACCCGGGTTCCTTTGCCAGGAATTTCGGCATAATTTTTTAGCCGTGTTTCGTCTACTTCCGCTTGGGCATAAACAGTGATCGCCTTGCCGATGGGATGGTTGGAATAGTGTTCCCCAGCGGCCGCGGCAGCCAATAACTCGGCTTCGCTAAACCCGGCTGCCGGTACGGTTTTGATGACCTTGAATTCACCCTGGGTCAACGTTCCGGTTTTGTCAAAAACAAAGACATTGGTCTGATAAAGAACATCCAGATAATTTCCGCCTTTAATCAGCACCCCTTCTTTGGAGGCCCGGCCGATACCTCCAAAATAACTGATCGGTATCGATAACACCAGGGCACAGGGACAGGAGACCACCAGAAAGATCAAGCTCTGATAAAACCAGGTTTCCCAGGAGGCCCCGGGAATCACCAGCGGCGGAATAATGGCCATAGCAATGGCGGAAAATACCACAATGGGGGTATAATAATGAGAAAATCGGGTAATAAACTTTTCCGTTTTACCTTTTTTATCACTGGCTTCTTCAATCAGATGCATAATTTTCATGGCGGTGGAGTTTTCATAGTCTTTGGTGACCAGCACCTTCAGTACTGCGTTGCCATTAATCATCCCGCTGAGGATTTCATCCCCCTTTTCGACCTTGCGGGGGTAGGATTCCCCGGTCAACGGAGAGGTATCCAAATGTGAAACCCCTTCCATGACGATCCCATCCGCCGGAATTTTTTCGCCGGATTTAATCACCAACACATCCCCCACCTTAACTTGTTTAGCATCAATGACCATCTCACCATCGGGACCCACCCGATTGGCAGTAATCGCATTGAAGCTGATGGTTTCAGCAATCGACCGGCGGGCATTGTCGACGGCCCGATCCTGGAAATATTCGCCGATCCCAAAAAAGATCATGACCCCGGCGGCTTCCGGCCATTCGGTTAAGACTAACGCGCCAAAGGTGGCGATGGTCATCAGGAAATTTTCGTCGAAGATCTGACCTTGACCGATATTTCGAAAGGCCAGCCGAATCACCCGATACCCGGCTAGTACATAAGCGGCCAGGAAAACCCCGATGGTGACCATTCCCAGATTGGCCGGTAGCATTACCTGGAACACAAAACCCAGAATAAATAACCCGATGGCTGTGATCAACTCCAGTTTCTGCCGTTTATCCATATCACCCAAAGCCTGCCCGAATTCAGGGACGGCCTGGCTGTTCTGCTGACCACCGCTACAGTCGCAGGAATCAGTCCCAACTGTCGATTTCCGGCTTTGGGAAACCACCACGTGGGGTTCCAGCGAATGAACCAGTTTGACGATCGCATCATAGGTTTCTTCCTGAGTAAAGCCTTCCCCTTCGTCAATCACCAGTGAACCGGTTGCCAGGGACAGGCTGGCCGCTCTGACATTGGGCATTTTGCCAACCAGCTTTTCGATTTTTCCGGCACAGTTGGCACAGTTTAGTCCTTCTAAAAATACTTTCATGCTGATAACCTCTTTTCAATATCCCTAATGATGACTTAAATGGGTGATCGTTAGCAGCACTATCACTTCCACATGGGCATCATCCAGATGATAAAATTTCATTTGACCTTCTTTTCGGTAACTGATGATTCGTTTATCTTTTAGGATTCGCAATTGATGGGATACTGCCGTACGACTGACATCTACCAGACTGACAATATCATTCACACACAACTCGCCATTTTCAAACAGCGCTGAGACAATTTTTATCCGGGTGGGATCACCCAGCACCTTAAAAAATTCGGCTACCTCAAACAAGGTTTCCTCACTGTGATCGTTTTTCAAAACTTTATTCATCTCTACTCCTTAATACGTGAACACTTGCTCACTTATTAACGTAATGTTAGCATATTTTCTTGCCCGAATCAAGCACAATTTTAGCCGCAATAAATATTGACATTTGTCAGGAATAGTGATAATTTGAACCCGTATAATATTTTAGACGATTTCAATTAAAAGGATAAAGGTCGATATAAATGAGTAATACCAAACGATTATTGGACGAACGATTGATCCGTATTGAAAAAGCTGTTAATCTGGAAAAACCAGACCGGATTCCTATTTTTGCCTTAAACGGCCCTGAGGTCGCCGTTGACTATTGCGGCCGTCACCTTAAAGCCGCCACCTGGGATCTGGAGATAATCCGGGAATGCCTGCCCATTTACTATCGGGATATGAAGGTGGATGGCACCTCCTCGGCTTTTTTACGATGCCCCGGGACGTACACAACCATCGGTTCCCAGAATTTTGTCCCAAATAAGGATGGCTTTATGCAGCATCCCGAGGTCTGCGGAATGCTGGCCGATGAGTATGAAGCCCTGATTAAGGATCCCTTTAAGACTTTGGTGGATAAGGTCCTGCCCCGGCAATACAAGGCCTTTGATCAGCCCGGGATGCTGGGCGGATTGAACCTGGCCAAGGGGGCCCTCAGTCATCTGCGCCATACCAAAATCCTCCAGGAAATTGACGCCCACTGTAGTGAGACAGTGGGCGTCCCGATTATTTCGGCTAACATGATCGAAGCCCCCTTTGATTTCCTGGCTGATCAACTCCGCAGTTTTAAGGGTATTTCGGTGGATATGCATCGCTGTCCCGAGCTGGTGGAGCAGGCCTGTGAAGCCCTGTTTCCGCTGCTGCTGCGGTGGGCTGTGACCAGCTATCCCGGGCCGCCCAAAAAAATCCCGGCTATTTTTATGCCCCTGCATATGCCGTCATTTTTAAACCCCAAACAGTTTGAACGTTTTTACTGGCCGACCTTCTCCCGGCTGGTCAACACCCTTACCGGCATGGGCTATACGGTGACCTTATTTTTTGAAGGTAACTGGTCGAAATTATATGATTATCTGGGCAGCCTGAACCCCCATGTGGTGGGGATTTTTGAATACGGCGAACTAAAGACGATTAAGGAAAAGGTCGGCCAGACCATGTGCATCATGGGTAACTACCCCATTTCAGCCCTAAAATCCCAGTCCACCGAAGAATGTCTTGATCTAGCCAAAAAAATGATTGATGCAGGGGCTCCCGGAGGTGGCTATATTTTTACCACCGGCAAAGCCATTCTCCGGGGCAAAGGCCTGGATTTGGAAAAACTTCAGGCGGTCCATCAGTATGTAATCGATCACGGAAAATATTAGCGAGGTGTTATATGGAAACCATCAAATCTGAGTATCTGGATTATTTTGAAAGCTACGCCGCCCGACATCCCGAACTAACTGAAGAGGATATAGCCATTATGGCTGATCCCTGGGATGTCAACGAAGATATGCTGTTGGGCTATGTGTTATCTTTATTAATTTAGGATCCTGCCTGACCATTAAAAATGACGCAAAAAAGCAGTGATGGGTTCGCGCCATCGCTGCTTTTTTGTCGTGACAAGTAATTTTGGTGCTCAAAAGGATCGTAGCAAGGCAATTTCTTTTTGATAATCTAAAGTGACCTGCTGGGGTGTTTCCAGAAAAAAGGGCAAATCTTTCAGCTGGGGATGGGTAACAATCTGTTGAAAGGTTTCAATTCCCAGGGTTCCCAATCCTATTTTTTCGTGGCGGTCTTTGTTGCTGTTAAAGGGCATCATGCTGTCATTTAAGTGCAGACATTTTAAGTAATCGAGGCCGATGATCCGATCAAAATCTGCCAGCACACCATCCAGATTTCCGGCGATATCATAGCCGCCGGAATAAACGTGGCAGGTATCCAGACAGATCCCCATTTTTTCGGGTAAGACCACCTGATCGATGATCATCTTCAATTCTTCAAAATTCCGCCCAATTTCGGTGCCTTTGCCAGACATGGTTTCCAGTACCACCGTGGCTTTCTGATCAGCCCACATTTCCGCGTTGAGAATCTCAACAATCGCTGTAATCCCCTCTGCCACCCCCTGACCGGTGTGGCTGCCGGGGTGAAAATTATACAGTTCACAGGGTAGTTCTTCCAGTCGCAGCAGGTCTTCTTTAAAGACCATCCGGGCAAATTCCCGGGTTTCCGGTTTGGCCGAGCACATATTAAGAGTGTAGGGGGCATGGGCCAGCAGTGGGCCAAACCCCTGAGTCTCGATAATCTGCCGGAGTCCGGCTACATCTTTGAGATCAAGGGCCTTGGCCTTACCACCCCGGGGATTCCGGGTGAAAAATTGGAAGGTGTTGGCTTCAATTTTTACCGCTTCTTGACCAGCTCTGGTAAATCCAGCGGCGATCGACAGGTGAGGTCCAATTATTAACATCTTATATCTCCTTGTAATTTTATTGCCATTTAATATCTTTATAAGAATCTATTTTTCTATTTTATTTTTAATTATTACTAAAAGTTCTACATTTCTTATAATTTTCTTGATTATCTTTTCCACTTGTTATAAGATATAGTTGATTTGATTTACTCAATATTTTATTTTTGAAAGGAAGAAATAATGAATGATTTTTTAAGAATGTCCAAAACATTGGGGATTGTTGTCGCTGTCCTGATGATCATCCTCGGCGGCCTGATCTTTTTTGCGCCGTTATTCGCAGCCCAAATGATTATGTGGTTTTTTATTTCCGGTTTAATTATTTACGGCCTTTTTCACATCATAGTTTTCGCCAAAAGCGAAATCAAAAATGGCTGGAGTCTGACCTCCGGCATCATGGCTGTCTTACTGGGAGTTCTGCTGATTTTCTCCGATCCATTGTCCCGGGCCAGCACCTTGGCGTTTATGCTCGCTTTCATAGCACTGTCCACTGGCATGAACCAGGTTACGGCTTCATCGGTAATGAAAAAGCAGGGGGCTAACGGAACCGGCTGGCTACTGGCTTCGGGAATCATTAATATATTCTTATCGATTTTCCTGATTTTCAATCCCTTTGTGATGCTTCTGGGTTTCGGCATTATCGCCGGAGTGTACCTGATCTTTGGCGGCATCGCGCTCTTTGCCGAAAGCATGTCCACCCGTATCTAATAAGTAAAAGGATGTCTCTGAGAGACATCCTTATTTTTTTAGCCCAGTGATACATCCAGGATCATCATCAGGGTAAAACCGAACATCACGCCAATGGTGGCAATATCCCCTTCATGACCCAGCCTGGCTTCGGGAATCAGTTCTTCAGCCACCACATAAATCATCGCCCCGGCGGCAAATGCCAGCGCAAAGGGCAGCAGCGGGGCAATAAAGACCACCGCGGCAGCTCCAATCACTGCTGCAACCGGCTCCACCATCCCGGAAAACTGACCGATCAAAAAAGCCTTACGGCGGCTCATGTTTTCTCGTCGCAACGGGATCGACACCGCCGCCCCTTCGGGAAAATTCTGAAGACCGATCCCTAAAGCCAGAGACACGGCTCCGGCCAGGGTCATCGCGGGAGATCCAGAAGCCAAGCCACCAAAAGCCACCCCCACCGCCAGACCTTCAGGGATATTATGGAAGGTGATCGCCAACACCAGTAGCACACTCCGCTGCCAGGAGGTTTTGATCCCCTCCCGATGATTGGTGCCGGGATGAACATGAGGCAGGATTTTATCCACCAACCACAGAAAAAAACCACCGCCTAAAAAGCCCAGAGACACAATCACATAAGCTGGCAAGGAACTGCTAACTTCAGCCATCTCAATGGCTGGCGCCAAAAGTGACCAAAAGCTGGCCGCAATCATCACCCCGGCGGCAAACCCCAACATCGCATTTAACACCTTGATGTTAATTTCCTTGAAGAAGAAGACTAGAGATGCCCCCAGAGCGGTGACAAACCAGGTAAATAACCCGGCAAACAAGGCCAGCAGGACCGGCGGATACGCCAATAAAAATTCCATTTAATTCTACACTTCCTTTCACTGCTATTCGCTAACTTAAATGATTCTTATTTATCTCTCAGTATACTATAAAAAGGAGCTAAAAAACCAATCTTTTTAAACCGTTCAGGCCCAATTTTATTGCTGCTTTTGCAAATAAACCTTGTTTATTCTGCTCCCCACTCCTATAATTAATTTATCAGCCCGATACGGCTGAAATAACGCTGAAGAAGGTAATAACCATGAAAAAAAGCGAATTAATTACAATCTTTAACACGGTACAGGAAAAATTTGAAGACGCTATCACCGAAGAATTTTTTCTTCAACGTCTGAAACCCTATGCTGATGAAGATGGCTTTGTCGATTACCACAAATTAGCTATGTTTGCTCACAACGAATCTCTGGCTTCTGCAAAAGGTTTCTTTTTTGAAGTCCTTGCGGAGATTCTAGTGGATGAAGACGATGTGGTGATCGAAGACGAGCTTCCCGAAAGTGCTGATGAATCCCCTGAAGTAACCCCGGAATAAGGACTGATCACTCCTGATCCCATCGGTAATTAACCACGATGACTTCCTAAAATGGCTCGACAGCAGATTTTGTGTCGGGCCATTTTTTTTTCGAAAAAAACAGAACGTCTAGCTGAATGCCATCCCGACCGAAAGACCACTGCTATTCGCCGAAGGAAACACCCAGACTTTTAGCCACCTGGATCAGCTCAGAATCGACATCCACCTGTTTGTTTTTACCAATCACCGCTTCCAGGGGGGCATCAGTCATCTTGCAATCCTGGAGTGCCACCATGCTGCCGAACTTGCCCTGGGCTATCAGCTCCACCGCCGCGACCCCGTAACGTGTCGATAAGAGCCGGTCATAGGCCGAGGTAATTCCACCACGCTGGAGATGACCCAAAACCGTATTGCGGATTTCATGATCCGATATTCTGGTTTCCAGGGCCAGGGCCAGCTTATTGCCGATGCCACCGAGCCGGACCGGATCTGGAGAATCGCCGACGATTCGCTGAACCGTCAACTCGCCCCCCATTTCCATGGCCCCTTCAGATACCACAATGATGCTAAAGGGCAGGCCCCGCTGGCTGCGCTCATTCAACTTTGCGACAATGGCGTCCAAAGAAAAGGGAATTTCGGGAATCAGAATAACATCAGCCGATCCGGCAATCCCGGCGTGGAGAGCAATCCAGCCGGCATTGCGGCCCATTACTTCGAGAATCATAATCCGATGGTGGGATTCCGCCGTGGTATGGAGCTTATCCAGAGCATCCACCACCACATCCACCGCTGAATTAAAACCAAAGGTGACATCGGTTTTAGACAGATCATTGTCAATCGTTTTGGGCACCCCGATGACGTTAACCCCTTTCCGGGCAAAATCCCGGGCGCTGGTCAGGGTACCGTCGCCGCCTAACACCACCAGCACATCTACCCCTTCTTTTTTCATGTTTGCCACCGCTACATCAGAGACATCCTTTTTAACACACTGGCCATTTTCTTCCACCTGATAGTCAAAGAGATTATCCTTGTTAGAGCTGTAAAGAATCGTGCCACCTTTGTGGAGGATGCCCGAAACGCTGCGGGCATCGAGTTTGATAAAGTCGTTGTTGTACAGCCCGCGGTACCCGAACTTGTAACCAATTACCTCGTAGCCGTAGTTGGCAATGGCGGCTTTGGTTACCGCCCGGATCACCGCATTCAAGCCGGGACAGTCGCCGCCGCCTGTTAAAATCCCAATTTTTTTAACCTGATTATTCATCGCTTTTCTCCATTCTTTATCATAAATTTTATCACCCGGGATCTTGATGCAACTCTAAATTAGCATTGATCCTGACAATTGTTATCGTTTCATACTATCATTATATAGGAGCAACCATCAAATTACAAAGACTATCGAGATTAACGCCGCTTTTTTGCCCTAATCCTTAAAAATCTTTAGTCTGGCGTCTTCTTATGGTTTCCGGCAATGCTCTGCATTTTATTTTTTTACGGTGATTATTCCTGTTCCCTCGGGGTACACAATAAGATAGAAAAAACAAAATCAGGGTCTCGCATCAGACGATGCCGTCGCACCCACGTTATTTACGGTAAAACCTTGCAGGAATGAAAGAAAGGACAGGTCTAATCAAATGAAGAAAAGCAGATTTTTAATTGTGTTTCTAGCGGTGATGTCAATATTTTTTCTCGCCAGTTGTGGCGGCGGCAATGATGCTGCCACCACGGATGAAAGTCAAACCGCTGACCAAAAAACCGCCACCCTGGATGAAAATCTCAGTGGTGCGGCGCTGTTGAGTAGTCTCAATTTCAGCTATCCGAATTCCTTAAAAATGACCACTATAACCACCCTGGCCGACAGCCTGGATACTACCTCCACCACCTACACCAAAGGTGATAACTTTAAGATGGAGATGGAAATGCCTGATGTCGGCAAACAGATTACTATTTATAATGCCACTGAAGGTGTGACCTACCAGTACACCGAAGGCCAGACCACCGGAATTTCTTTTAAAGATCAGGAAATGAGCACCAATCTGGGCGATCTCGACCTGGACGCAGGAGTCACCAGTATCGATGACATCACTGATGTTTTTCCTGAAAACGTGGTGGCTCGGGTGGAAACCCTGAATGGCGAAAAAGTGATCTACATCGAAACCACAGAAAATGACGGGCAGAACGGTACTGTTGAAATGCGGATGTGGTTTTCAACTAAGTATGGCGTCCCGCTGAAAACCGAAATTCTCAACAACGGCACCCTGGCTATGAGCTCGGTGGTGACTGATATTTCCGACGGTGACATCGCCGACAGTCAGTTTACCCCACCATCTAACATCGTCTTCACCGATTTTTCATCCATGAATCTGGATGATCTCACTGCAATCCCAGAGCCCTGACCGGGGATCAATAAATTAAACGCAAAAAGGCCTGAGCTGGTAGCCAGGCCTTTTTTGACGAGTGATTATTATTCCTCCCGGCGGTTTTTCTCATCCTGGGAGCGCCGCTGAAAAATTTAGGGACAGCGGATAAAATTTCGGACCCACAGACAATCAGAACACGAAGGGGTGTTGAAATAGCAATCGTATTTGGTGTCTTCCACCAGGCTGCAGCCGCCCCGGA
The DNA here is from genome assembly GCA_002841405.1 of Firmicutes bacterium HGW-Firmicutes-4. Lineage (GTDB taxonomy): Bacteria > Bacillota > Clostridia > Eubacteriales > Eubacteriaceae > Acetobacterium. Next base: position 33,010 of record PGZR01000024.1, read on the forward strand.
GATCACAATCAATACAAGAAGGATACTGATTGTTATAAACAGTGTTCCAGAAGTTCTGATAATCTTTGCCTTCAATAATCGCATTCAGGGAGTTTTCTTTGACATTACCAAAAGAATGTTTGAGCACTCTTTTCTTATCCCCGAAAACATATTCGTCATAACTGTTGGCCAGCCGGTAACAGGACATCACTTCGCCACCAGCGTCCACATAGATATAGCCCTTGTCGATAAAGGAACAGCGCCGTTCTGTTTTCAGTTCCATATCTGGGATGTTGATCTTGATGTCCCGGTAGGTAAAGATTTTCTCCAGGTAGGCCTTGCCTTCAGGGTTTTCATAGCGGTTGTAAAAAATATCTTCGGTATCCTTGGCGTTAATCGGCAGGAGATGGGACAGAGACAGGCGGTGAAAGCCATAGTGCCGCATCATTTTCATAATATCAAAAAGTGCTTCCGAATTACTTTTGGTCAACACATAGGCAATCCCAACCTTAGGGGTGGAGGAATGAGTCCGTTTGCGATAGTCGGCAAATATTTCAAAGGTGTTGATCAGCTGATCCTTAACCCCCTGGGAGTCCTCATGATACTGATCCGCCGAAAAATAAACCTCGGTGAATTTTTCGCAGACGAGTTTCGCTTTTTCATCAGACATGATCCCGTTGCTGGTCATAAACAGATCGTAGTCAGCAAATAGTTCAACTGCTTCCTTGAAATAGGGGTAGACCGTGGGTTCGCCAATTCCGCCGAAAAAAACTTCCTTTAGGGAGGGAAAGGCTTTAACCTGCTCCCGGATTGATTTGAGCAATTCCAGATCCATATCTCCCTCAACCGTATCCCAAGTGTGCCGAAAACACATTTCACAATTCAAATTGCACCGGTTTGTCAGTTCAATATAAATTCGTTTAAGTTCCATTTTATTTCCTCGCTTTTTTAACAGCAGCCGCTTAGACTTCGGCGGTTGGCCGGTTTTCCCATTTTCTTTTCCCCATTCAAGACCGAAATCTGATGACTGGGACTCCGTTTTACATATGAACATCAAATCATATGTTTCATATTGATAATAGTATCGCCTGCCTGAGACTTTGTCAACTGTTATTTTTTGCGGCTGATCAAATGACGTGGTGACGTTTGGGCTTTCCGCTCATCCCGGTTGGTTGGCTTCACTTTTCTGTAAATCATTGGATTTCATAGGATTGCTCCAATGGATAATCACCATCAATCCCTAAAGATCACACATTCTGATTTTATTAGTTTTTTGCGGGTGCTGAAAGTTGTTTTAAAAAAGACTTTACTTTTTGCAAAGATTCATGTAAAATGATCAAGCAGTAAACGTGATCTCGTAGCTCAGCTGGCAGAGCACTACCTTGACATGGTAGGGGTCGATGGTTCAAGTCCATTCGGGATCACCAATTATTAAATAACAAAGCCATTTGCAGATTGAATGCAAATGGCTTTTATTTTATTTTAACCGAAATTTAACCGATTAAAACAACATTTTTATTTAGCCTAAAAAAATCCCCGGCAGTAAGCCTCCCATCTCGGTGGGAGGCTTACTGCCGGAGACTAGTTAGTGTTATTAGCGTTATCTTCCTCTCAATTTTTGTCTGTGACTTGAAAAATTTTAGGATTGTTGTTTTTTAGAAAGTAGTTTCCGCTGTCAGGGTAAAGTAATTCTTTTTGATATAAAATTCATTGTAGCTGATCGGCATGTTGTCTTCCATCGAAATAATATTCTGAGATACCAGAAAGCAGCAGTCGTCATGATCAATCTGCAGGTTTTCCCGAACTTCCAGGGGGGGATGAACAATATCAATGTTGAGGATTTTTTTATGCTGAAAATGAAGCTTACCCTTTTCCATAATGCCATGGAAATTGGCAAAATTAATCACATCTTCGACAATCGGATTGCCCTTCTGATAGGGCAAAAAGATGGTTGAATACTGAATCACCTCATCTTTTATTTTAGTGGCCTTCTGAATTTTAATGACTTTTTCAAAAGAACCAATTTTAAGTTCCCGCATCAGTTTCCGACCTGGGGTAATGACTCCGACGCTGACCAGCTTGACCTCTTCGACCTCCCCTTTGAGGCTGTCAATTTCATCAAAATAAAACTGATACTGATTAGCCGAGGGTTCACAGACATAATTCCCTTTACCGGGAATGGTATAAATATATTTTTCATTGACCAGCAGTGCCAGACTTTTACGCAGGGTAGTCCGGCTGACATCAAACTGTTCCGCCATTTCATATTCCGACGGCAGCAGATCCCCGGGTTTTAAGATCCCCTTTTCGATTTTCCCTTTAATATCATTGACGATATCAAGATATAGAATTTTTCTCATAGCCCATCACCCATTCATTGTAAAAGCCATTGCTTGCAGATATTAACCCCTTCGATGGCATCGCTGGAGAAGCCGTCGGCCCCCACATATTTGGCATAGTCGGTTCCCGCCAGAGCCCCTCCCAGAATGATTTTAATATCATCCCGGAGTCCCTGAGCAACGATCTCATCGATGACTTCTTTGATATTTTCCACCACCGAGGTGAGAATTCCGCTGATCCCCAGAATCGCCGGTTTTTCAGTGCGAATAATTTCGATAAACCGTTTGGTGGAAACATCGGTGCCCATATCGATAACCTCAAACCCTTCAGCCCGGAGCATGCTGATAAAAATGTTTTTACCAACATCGTGGATATCGTCAAAGACCGTTCCCACCACGATCTTGCCCTGGCTGCGGCCGTCAATCAATTGCGTGCTGTCCATGCCCATCATCCCCAACAGGTTGGATACCAGTTCCCCGGCCATAATCAGATCGGCGATATAATATTCCCCTTCTTCGTAGCGAATCGCCACCCGCTGCAAAGCAAAATTAAGCTGATTGGCGATGTCTTTTTTTGCTTTTCCCGTTTCCAGTTCGGCCGCCACCAGGGCCATCGCCCGTTTTTCATCAATTGCCTCAACTGCGGCAATAATTTTTGTCTCCATCGATTCCACCCGTTCATTTAAAACTAAGATTTTGTAGCATTGGACCCGGGCTTTGACCTGGTCCGGATCAATTGCTGATACTTTCCATTTTATCACGGAATCCGCCGTTTGTCTTTAGCTGGTCGAGATATTTTTTAATGGCTTTTTAATGCTTTCAAGTGTATAATCAGGACGAAAACATTTTCATTTTCAATTCGAATTTTAAGATAGAGGTCGATATGAACGGTTATACAAAAGCACAACTTCAAGAAAATCAGAAATACCTGGAGCTATTGTCCCAAAGCTTTCCCAACATTACCAGCGCTGTGGGTGAGGTTGTCAATCTGAAAGCGATTCTGAACCTTCCCAAGGGGACTGAGCATTTTCTCACCGATATTCACGGTGAGCACGAAGCCTTTAACCATGTGATGCAAAACGCTTCCGGCGCCATCAAACGCAAGGTCCACCAGGAACTGGGCAACACCATTGCCTTTGAAGAACTGGAAGAGTTATCCACCCTGATTTACTATCCCGAAGAAAAAATTGATTTGATCAAAAAGGAACGGAGTCGGGATTCCCTGGACAACTGGTACAAACTGACCATTTACCGGCTGGTGAAGGTGTGCCGTGCGGCGGCCTCAAAATACACCCGGTCCAAGGTCCGTAAAGCCCTGCCTAAAGACTTTGCCTATATTATGGAAGAGCTGCTCCAAGAAGATGAACACCGTTTTAACAAACGGGAATATTACCAGGAGATTATTGAAAGCCTGGTTAAACTGGAACGGGCCCAGCACTTTATTGTTGAGATTTCTGGAGTGATCAAACGGCTGACCATTGATCATCTGCATATTATTGGCGATATTTACGACCGGGGCGCTGGTCCCGACGAGGTGATGGACACCCTGATGCGCCACCATTCCCTCGATATGCAATGGGGCAACCACGATATTCTCTGGATGGGCGCCGCCGCCGGCAATGCCGCCTGTATCGCAAATGCTGTCCGGATTGCCCTCCGTTACGCCAACATGGATGTGCTGGAAAACGGCTATGGCATCAACCTGCTGCCACTTGCGTCTTTTGCCAACCGGGTTTACAGCGACGATGCCTGTACCAAATTTTTGCCCAAAATTTCCGATAGCCACACCGTCTCAGACCAGGAAATTGCGCTGATGGCCAAAATGCACAAGGCTATTGCGATGATCCAGTTCAAGCTCGAAGAATGCATGATCGACAATCATCCCGAATATAACATGGCCAAGCGCCAGCTGCTGCGCCGGATCGATTTTGATAACGGCACCGCAACTGTCGAGGGGGTTGTTTACCCGCTTAACGATACAAACTTCCCGACTCTTGATCCAGCTGATCCCTGTGTCCTGACCGAGGAAGAAACCCTGGTCATGGACCGCTTGGTTTACGCTTTCCTGCACAGTGAAAAACTCCAGAAACATATCCGTTTTATGTATGCCAAAGGTAGCATGTACAAGGTCTTCAACGACAACCTGCTCTTTCATGCCTGTGTATTGTTGAATGACGACGGCAGTTTTAAAGAAAAAGAAATCGCCGGTAAAAGTTACGCCGGTAAAAACCTGATGGATAAATTTGACCAGATGGCCCGGGAAGCCTATTTCGGCAAAACCGATATGGATGAAAACCCCACCCGCACTGATTTTCTGTGGTTCCTTTGGTGCCATGAGGATTCGCCGCTGTTCGGCAAAGATAAAATGGCTACTTTTGAACGTTATTTCATTGATGATAAAACACCCCATAAAGAATATCATGCGCCGTTTTATCTACTAATTGACGAGGATGATGAACTGGCCCGAAAAATTCTGGTGGAATTTGGGGTTGACCCGGACCAGGGCCACCTAATCAACGGTCACATTCCGGTTAAGGCCACCTCCGGCGAAAGTCCAATTCGAGCCAAAGGCAAACAGCTAGTCATCGACGGCGGCTTTGCCCGGGCCTATCAGAAAACCACCGGCATTGCCGGCTACACCTTAACCTATAATTCCTACGGGCTGATTCTAATCAGTCACGACCCCTTTGAATCGGTTGAGAAGGCGATTGCCGACGGGGTTGACATCAAATCCACCCTGATGGTGGTAGAAAAAACCACCGAGCGAAAACGGGTTCGTGACACCGATACCGGTAAAGCCATCATGGCCCAGGTAGAAGACCTGGAAATGCTGATCACCGCCTACCGCAAAGGTCTGATCAAAGAAAAACAATATTAACAAAAAAGAACCCCTGCCTAGGCAGGGGTTCTTTTTTGTTTTTTTCAGTCTCTGATTATGCTGCTTTTTTAGCATAGGTAAAATGATAACAAACCGGAATAATAATGGCCCCGCCAATAATGTTCCCCAGTGTTACCGGGATAATATTGTTCAGGAAAGCCTGAGTCCAGGTTACATCAGCACCACATAAAATGCCCATCGGGATGAAGAACATATTGGCCACACTATGTTCAAATCCGGACAAGACGAACAGCATGATCGGGAACCAGATGGCAAAAATCTTGCCAATGATGTCTTTGGCACCAGATTGCATCCAGACAGCCAGACAAACCAGCATGTTACAGAAAATAGCCCGAATAATCACCGGCATCAAGGGAATGGCAATTTTAGCTTCTGCAATACCAATCGCTTTGGCAGTCATCGCTTCACCGTACAGGCCGCTTTGTGACATTAAATAAGCCAGCAACAGCGATCCGACCAGATTGGCAGCCCAAACCACACCCCAGTTGCGCAGCATCGCGCCAACCGTAATTTCTTTTTTGAATACCGATAAAGTCATCAGATTATTACCGGTAAACAGTTCGGCACCGCACATGACCACCAGCATCAGACCGACCGGGAAGACTCCAGCACCGATATACTTAGCCAGGGTAGCTTCAAAGCCAGTTCCGGCCCCAGAAAGAATTACCGTAAAACCATAGCCTCCAAAACCGATGAAGACGCCAGCAAAAATACCCAAAACGATCATTTTTCCGATTGACAGCTTGGCCTTATTATTACAGCCTTTTACCATGTTATCGCAGATTTCTGCGGGACTAAAAAAATTCATATTCGTTCTCCTCTTTCAAAGGTTAAATTTTTAAGGATTTTTTTTAGACGATTTTATAATTTCACACTTGCCAATTTATGAATAACGAGTTAAGAGGAATCCCCGAGGATTCCTCACTTTTATGCTTGATTTTTGCCGTTTCTAGAATAAACCAGAAATTACACCATTTTCATCGACGTCAATTTTTTCGGCTGCTGGTACTTTTGGCAGACCTGGCATTTTCATGATATCGCCAGT
>PGZR01000025.1 GCA_002841405.1 Firmicutes bacterium HGW-Firmicutes-4
TCTTTATCATTCCTTTAATTTATATTTTTGCCAAATTAACCATTGGCATCGCGTAGGTGAAAATTTGAATTTATATACCATACTCATTACATTGCTGATTTTATGTGTCTTAGTGATTGTTCATGAACTGGGACATTTTATGGTGGCAAAAAAAACCGGCATCTTTGTGGAGGAATTTGCCATTGGCATGGGGCCAAAACTGTTTGCTCGGCAGGGTAAAGAAACCCTGTTTACGATTCGGGCCTTTCCAGTGGGGGGCTTCTGTAAAATGCGAGGCGAAGAACCGGAATTTGATGGAGAAGGAAACCTGATTCCCAAGGATCCTGATATCCCCATTGATCCCCGAAGTTATGAAGCAAAAAGTCGGGGTAAAAAGTTGCTGGTACTGGTGGCTGGTTCGGCTATGAACATTATTTTTGCCGTGGTCTGCCTGATTGTGGTGGCCTTGTTTACTGGTCATACCAATATATTTGACGCCATTGGCACCGCTTTTTTAAATACCTGGCGGTTTTCCGGTCTAATTTTTCAGAGCTTTGGGATGCTGTTCACGGGTCAGGTAGGTCTGGATCAGCTAGCCGGTCCGATTGGAATGGTATCGATGGTGGATACCTTTTTGCAGAGCGGGCTGATTATTCTGTTGGCATTTACGGCCATGTTAAGCGTAAATCTGGGGATTATCAACCTGTTTCCGCTGCCAGCCCTGGACGGCGGACGGATTTTTATCCTGCTGATTGAAATGGTGGTGCGACGAAAACTCAGTCCGGAACTGGAAATGAAGATCAACTATTTTGGTTTTATTGCCCTGATTGCCTTGGCGATCCTGATTGCCGTGAACGATGTCATGCGGTTGGCTGCGTAGGAGACAACATGGAGAAAAGAAAGCAAACCCGGGTTGTCAAAATCGGTTCGCTTGCCATCGGCGGTGGGAATCCTATTGCGATCCAGTCGATGACCAATACCGATACCAGAAATAGGGTCGCCACGATTGCGCAGATTAATGGTCTGGAAGCCGTAGGATGCGAGATTGTCCGGGTGGCAGTCCCTGATGAAGCCGCAGCCATAGCCATTGCGGATATAAAAAAAGGAATTAATATTCCCCTGGTTGCGGATATTCACTTTGATTATAAACTGGCTTTGACCGCCATTGAAAATGGGGTAGATAAGCTGCGCATCAATCCCGGCAATATCGGTTCTGAAAAAGGCATCCGGGAAATTGTTGCCATCGCCACCGAACGGGACATCCCGATTCGAATTGGCGTAAACGCCGGTTCGCTGGAAAAAGATATCCTGGCGAAAAATGGAGGTCAGGCCACCCCGGCCGGGATGGTAGCCTCAGCGCAGCGACACATCCAGATTCTGGAAGACGCTGGCTTTAATAATATCGTCGTTTCAATGAAGGCTTCGGATGTGCGGTTTACCATTGCCTGCTATGAACAGTTTGCGGAGCAGTACGATTATCCTCTGCACCTGGGGATCACCGAGGCCGGAATTCTGCGCAGCTCAGCAGTTAAATCAGCCATGGGCATTGGCTATTTGTTGCTCAATGGCCTGGGTGATACCCTGCGGGTATCGATTACGGGTGATCCCCTGGAAGAAATCGATGTGGCCCGGGACATCCTCAGGGGTATCGGCTTATATAGCGGCCGACGACCCCGGGTCGAAGTTATCTCCTGTCCCACCTGTGGACGGACTGAAATTGATCTGATTGGCATCGCCCAGGAAATCGATCGGCAGCTGAGAACGGTCGAGAAAGACATCCGGGTGGCCGTGATGGGTTGTATTGTCAATGGCCCTGGAGAAGGAAAGGCTGCCGATATTGGGATTGCCGGCGGGAAAAACAAGGCTGTGTTATTTAAAAAGGGTGAAATTATAAAAAGCATTGCCGAGGATCAAATCATCTCGGTGTTATTAGAAGAAATAGAAAAAATGTGAGGCGAGATCTTTGAGTATTTTAACCCGACGACAGGAACGATATCAAAAAATAATAGCTGACTATCATCTGATCACTGATAGTATAAAAATCAATTCCAGTAAAGGGGAATTGATTTTTAAATTTTCAAGTCCTAAAAAACAAACGGATACCGAATTTATCAAAAATGAAATGCAGGAGATTTTTGACTATGCAAAAGCTCTGGAAATTGAGGTGGCCCCACTACAATATCAGGATGGCGAACATCTTCTGGCCACTGATGGCAAAGGGGTCAGTCAGCTGCTGGTGGGCATCAATCAGAAGATAACCAATATCCTATTGATCAATACCCTGATTGCCGAAGGCAATACCTTCTATGTCCGCGGCCGGTCAACCGGTGAGCTGGATGGCGAAGCCCTGGCGATTTTTTCCAGCCGGTTCAAACGGTTGATCGCCGAACACTACGGTCTGGATGCTGAACTGGTGGTACGTTTCACCGATGAAGGTTCGGTGGCGGAAAAAAGTCAACAGGATCTGGAAAAACGATTGGCAACCATAAAGCCGGTTGCTTCAAGTGCCGGTTCGTCTGGTTCAGGCGGTTCATCAAGCACAGCCAAGCTACCTAAAGCCGAAAAACCCGGGGATGTAGTTGCCGGGAAAAAGATTACTCATACCTGGGAATGGCTCAAAAATGTGGATTTTAATATTAACGGGGAATCCGAAGGTAAAAGTCTGGTCATCAAGGGCTGGGTTTTTGGTGTTAACACAAGGCCGCTGAAAAATAACAAGACGCTGCTGACTTTTAATATCACAGATAATACCAATAGCATTACCTGTAAAATCTTTACCGACAAAGAAGAAGTCATTGAAGGTATTAAAGAAGGCAACTGGTATCTGATTGAAGGCAAGATCAATTATGATGAGTATTCTCAGGAAATGATGTTTTATCCCCGGAATATTAACCTGTCCAAAGAAACCATTAAAACCGACGAAGCTCCGGTTAAGCGGGTGGAGCTTCATATGCACAGCCAGTTCAGTGCCATGGATGCAGTCAGTAAGGTGGAGCAGATTATGAAGCAGGCGGCCAACTTTGGCCATGACATCATCGGCATCACCGACCACGGGGTACTGCAGGCCTATCCGGAAATGATGGAACTGGGCCGTAAGAAAAAAATTAAGGTCCTCTATGGGGTAGAGGGCTATCTGGTGGAAGACCAGCTTAATATGGTTTACGGCAATCAGGATCAGGACTTTTGCGGCGAATTTACTTTTTTTGACCTGGAAACCACCGGGCTGGTGCCCGGAAATCACAAGATTATTGAAATTGCCGCGGTACGTGTTAAAAACAAACAGATCATCAACAGCTTTTCGACTCTGGTCAATCCCCATTGTGAAATACCGGCGTTTATTACCAATCTGACCAATATCACCAATCAGATGGTCGCCGATGGAATGGAAGAACGGGATGCTTTGGTGCAATTTCTGGAGTTTGCCGGCGATACCATTCTGGTCGCCCACAATGCCGCTTTTGATATGAGCTTTTTAAACAAAGCCTTATCCGACCACGGTATCATTCGGGAAAATACGGCGGCGTCCCGCTGTCTGCTAACCCAGATTACCCGCCATAACCTGAAAAAACTATGCTCGCATTTCAAAATTGAGATTCAAAATCATCACCGGGCCCTGGATGATGCGGCTGCCTCGGCCAAGGTGTTTGTCAAGCTTTTGGATCTGGCTGAGAAAAAAGGCTGTACCTCGATCCAGACCCTCAATACTCTGTCCAGTCGAGAGCGGAGTATCCGGCTGAATTCCACTAACCATATTATCATCTATGCCAGAAACCAGGCCGGAATCAAGGATTTGTATCGGATCGTGTCTGAATCACATCTCAATTATTTTTATAAAAAACCGCGCATTCCCAAGTCTTTACTGGCAGAAAACCGTGAGAACCTATTATTGGGATCGGCCTGTGAAGCCGGAGAATTGTTCACCGCGATGGTCCACAATAAATCCGAGGATGAGATCCAGCAGATCGCCAGCTTTTATGATTATCTGGAAATCCAACCGCTGGGAAATAACCAATATTTGATCGATAATAACAGTGTCCCGGATCAGGAGGCCCTAAAGACCTTAAATAAGCGGATCATCGATTTGGGAAAAAGATTAAATAAACCAGTGGTAGCCACCGGTGATGTCCATTTTGTCAATCAGGAAGATTCCCTTTATCGGGAAATCCTGTTTACCGGTCAGGGTTATAAAGATGCCGGCAAGCAGCCGCCGCTATATTATCGGACGACCCAGGAGATGTTGGATGAATTTGCCTACCTGGATGAGGAAACCGCCCGGGAAGTGGTGATTGATAATCCCCGTAAAATTGGCACGATGATCGAAGAGGTGCTGCCGATACCCGATGGTACCTATCCGCCGGTGATTGAAGGATCCGACGAGGAAATCCGGGAAATGGTGGAAGACCGGGCCCGGGAACTCTTTGGTCAGTCGCTGCCGGACATTGTCGAAAAACGGATTAAAAAAGAATTGGATTCAATCATCGGCAACGGCTACTCGGTCCTCTATCTGATTGCCCAGAAACTGGTTTATCATTCGATGGAAGACGGTTATCTGGTAGGGTCCCGGGGTTCGGTAGGGTCCTCCTTTGTGGCTACCCTCTGCGGGATCACTGAGGTTAATCCGCTGGCACCGCACTACCGTTGCCCCAGCTGTAAACACTCCGAATTTTTCAACAGCACCGAGGTCGGGGTGGGGCCGGATTTAAAAGATGCCAATTGTCCCCATTGCGGTGCCAAGCTTGATAAAGATGGCTTTGATATCCCATTTGAAACCTTTTTAGGATTCGAAGGTGATAAAGAGCCCGATATCGACCTTAATTTTTCCGGTGAGAACCAGGCTGAAGCCCATCGCTACACCGAGGTGCTCTTTGGTAAGGGTAAGGTTTTCCGGGCTGGTACCATTTCTACGATTGCTGAAAAAACCGCTTTTGGGTTTGTCAAAAACTATTATGACGAAAAAGACATCAAAGCCACCCGGGCTGAGCTGGAGCGGGTAATATCCTGCTGTGCCGGTGTCAAAAAAACGACCGGTCAGCACCCCGGCGGAATTATGGTCGTGCCAACCTATAAGGATATTTACGATTTCTGTCCAGTCCAGCGGCCGGCCGATGATACCGAAAGCGATACCGTTACCACTCATTTTGCCTACGAGTCGATCAGCGGCCGTTTGCTAAAACTGGATATTCTGGGCCATGATGATCCTACGATGTTAAAAATGCTCAAGGACTTCACCGCCATTGATCCGGTCGGAATTCCCCTGGATGACGAAAAAACGATGAGTTTATTCACTTCCACCAAAGCCCTGGATTTCACCGACAATGATTTTGAATCGCCCTTGGGGGTCTGCGGAATTCCCGAGTTCGGGACCAGTTTTGTCCGGGAAATGCTGCTGGATACCAAGCCCACGGCCTTTTCCGATCTGATCCGGATTTCTGGTCTGTCTCATGGCACCGATGTGTGGTTAAATAACGCCCAGGATCTGATCCGGGATAAAAAGGCCACCATTAAAGAAGCCATCTGTACCCGGGATGATATCATGATTTATCTGATCTACGCTGGTCTGGAAGCTAAAACGGCCTTTACGATTATGGAAGCTGTTCGTAAAGGAAAGGGGCTGAAGCCGGAATGGGAAGAAGCTATGCGCAAGAACAAGGTGCCGGAGTGGTATATTGATTCCTGTAAAAAAATCAAGTACATGTTTCCCAAGGCCCATGCGGCCGCCTATGTCACCATGGCCTTCCGAATTGCCTGGTACAAGGTTTATTACCCACTGGCGTATTATGCCACCTACTTTTCAGTCCGGGCCAGCGAGTTTGATGCCCAGCTGATCAGCCAGGGCAAGGGCGTTGTGGTACAACGGATGAACCAGATCAAAGAGCTGGGAACCAAGGCCTCCAACAAAGAGAAATCACTGTTGACGGTGCTGGAGATTGCCCATGAAATGATGTGTCGCGGCTATCGCTTTAAAAATGTCGATGTCTACGAGTCGCATTTCAGTCAGTTCCGAATCATCGGCGATGCGCTGCTGCCGCCACTGAATGCCCTGGAAGGAATTGGCGACAAGGCCGCCCAGCGAATCTTTGAAGAAGCCCAGCTGCGCCCTTATATGTCCCGGGAAGATTTGCAGAATCGCACCAAGATCAGCAAGTCGGTGATTGAAACCCTGGAAAAACAGGGCTGTTTAAACCAGCTGCCGGCTTCCAATCAGATTACCTTTTTTTAATCGACAATTCAGCGTAAAAACAAAATGGTGAGCAATACAAAATGAATAAAATACATAGAAAAATGATTTAGTAATGATGATTATTTATGTTTTCTCGATTTTGAATAAATGAAAGATATGATAATGAAAACTTGTAAGGTAGACTAAAGAAGCAATTTAATTCTATTTCGAGGATGATAAAAAGGCTGTCAATGGTGAATATTGACAGCCTATGATCACAACATGAGCTATTCGAAGATTCAAGGTTGACTCTCTGATTGTGGCTTCATGGATAAATGAGGGGGAGTTTTTTAAATTATAGGGTTGACATTATTAAATTAATCTGAGATAATGACTCAAAATTAAATAGTACAAATGCAACGGAGTATTTGTATAAAAGCGACGAAGCTTCCACGTGATTATCCAATAAAAGGGGTAATGACGTGGAAGTTTTTTGTTGTTAGTGTAATGGGTTGCAAATATGTTGAAGTGCTATATAAGTACTATGTGAAATTTTAGGGGAAATAATGCTGGAGTAGTCCAGTTAATAAAAACGGAGGCAGACTTAAAATGCATTTATTCAGTGATTCTGATAAAATAACGTCTAAATTTATAGAAACGCTAACACATCCAATAACACCGCAAAATAAAGATAACTTGTTAGTAGGGGTTGATTTAGGTACCGCTTATATTGTCATCTGTGTTTTAGATGAGAGCAAGTCGCCCATTGCAGGCGCATATCAATTTGCGCAAGTGGTTAAAGATGGTCTGCTTGTTGATTATATGGGTGCACTGAAAATTGTTAAACAGCTGAAAAAGGAAATTGAAGATAAAATCGGCTGTGAATTAAAAAATGCAGCTGTGGCAATACCTCCCGGGACAACAATTAATGATACAAAGTATATTAAAAATGTCGTCGAAGGCGCTGGCTTTGAGGTAATCAACGTCGTTGATGAGCCAACCGCAGCTAATGCTGTACTGGGAATCCTGAATGGTGTTGTGGTAGATATCGGAGGCGGAACCACTGGTTTGGCGATAATCGAAGAAGGGAAAATAGTGTCGGTCGCAGATGAAGCAACCGGAGGAACGCAATGTACGTTAGTGATCGCGGGGACTTATAAAATTCCCTTTGAAGAGGCAGAATATCTAAAACAGAACCCGGAGAAACAGGAAGAAATATCCGGTCTGTTGCGGCCGGTAGCACAAAAAATCGCAACAATCATTCAAAAACATACAAATAAATACAATATTGATGGGATTTATTTAGTCGGTGGAACGAGCTGCCTTTTGAACATAGAAAAGGTCATTGAAAAAGAATTGAACATTAAGACTTTCAAACCTCAAAACCCTCATTTTGTGACGCCAATTGGAATTGCCATGAATTGCGTACAAAGTAGAAACAGTGTGAGTCATGGTCATTGAAATAATTCAATCGCCATCAGAAGGGGTTATTAAAATGTTAAAGAGTCGTACCCTTTCGAAGGACGCTCTGGGCTGTGAAGAATTTGATACGCTTGGTTTGATTCAGGGAAAACTTGTCGAAATGTTCATTGCAACTGATATCGCGGAAAAAGCAGCGAATGTTAACGTTATCGAAATAAAAGGTGTGTGCCCTCAGCATTTTACAATGATTGCAGTACTCGGCGATGTTGCATCGGTAAATGAAGCGCTGAACAATATATCCAGAGAATTCAAGGAAAGGAAAATATAACATGAAGATTGGCCGGGTAGTAGACAGCATCTGGTGTACCAGAAAAGAAGATGCGTTAAGGGGTTTGAAATTCCTGAAAGTAAAGCTGTTGAATCGAGAAAATGAAAGCGAAAATGGAGAAATTATTGTTGCGGCAGACTTAATCGGAGCTGGTATTGGCGAACTGGTATTAATAACGAATGGAAGTGCAGCAAGAAGGTCAGAAGGATTGGAGAAAGCTCCGGTTGACTGTATTATTATCGGCATTATCGATGCCAAAACCCAGGATGAGGAGGATCTGTATGAATAGTGAATTTATAAATAGTATCAAGGAAGCTGGCGTCGTTGGTGCCGGAGGTGCGGGTTTTCCAACCCATGTAAAACTAGCCGCGAAAACTGAATATATCATTGTTAATGCCGCAGAATGTGAACCGCTGATCCGGGTGGACCAGGAATTGCTGTTAAACTGCACCAATGATTTTCTGGACGGCTTAACCCGTATCATTCAGGAAACAGGTGCTGTTAAAGGATGCATAGCAATCAAAGCAAAACATGTGGAAGTGATCAAGGTTTTGGAAAAAGCAATGGCAGACTACGAAAATATTGAAATATTTCCCCTTAAAGATTTTTATCCAGCTGGAGATGAACAGATAACTGTCTATGAGGTGTTAAAAAGAGCCGTTCCTAAAGGTGGTATTCCATTGAATGTGGGATGCATTGTTTGTAATGTTGAAACGATATTGAATGTCCATCTGGCGATCGGTGGAAAAGCGGTTACGACAACCTATGTAACCATTACCGGGGATATTGAAAAACCGGTAACCTATAGTCTCCCCATCGGAATGAGTTACCGAAAAGTACTGGAGTTATGTGGTGTTAAAAATCTTGATAAAAAGGTTGGTATAGACGGCGGTCCAATGATGGGAAAGATTATCGCAGATTTTGATTTATCCATCACAAAAACGACAAAGGCGATTATCATATTAGATGAGGAATCGTTGTTGATTCGCGAGAAAACCAAGAGTATCGCACAGATTCTCAAGCAATCCAGAACCGCCTGTATCCAATGTCAGAAATGTACTGACTTATGCCCCAGAGATTTACTGGGACATAATGTGAAACCGCACATCGTCATGAGAATTGCAAACTATGGCTTATCGGATTTTTCCGGAATGAAAACAGCTCTTGGCTGTTCGGAATGTGGGGCGTGTGAATTATATGCCTGTCCAAATGGTTTGTCCCCAAGAAGAATTAACGCGATGATTAAACAGGAACTGGCAGAAGCCGGAATTAGGATTGATCCCAGTGAGGAAAAAAAACCGGTCTCTCCAATGATCGATTACCGAAAAATCCCGGTCAAAAGGCTCATCGAACGGATTGCGTTAAAAAATTATGACCGGAGTGCCCCGTTGGAAAGTGTTGATTTACAGTTAAAAGAAATTATAATCCCCCTGCGACAGCATATCGGAGTAACGGCCATACCAGTTGTAAAGATCGGGATGATCGTTAGCAAAGGGACATTGGTTGGAAAAATGACTGATGGAAAACTGGGGGCAAACATTCATGCGAGTATATCAGGGACGGTTACAGGGGTTTCCAATGATTCGATAACAATTGAAACAATATAAAAGGAGACAGAATATGATAAATGCAATTGGTTTTATAGAACTGAACAGTATCGCAAAAGGTATGGAAGTAGCGGATCACATGCTGAAGGTTGCAAATGTACAGCTGATGTTTTCAACAGCAACTTGTCCGGGAAAATACATAACATTGATATATGGCGATGTGGGATCTGTAGAAAACTCCATCAAGGCTGCAAAAGAGTTAGGTAAAGAATTTATTATCGATGATTTGATGATCCCAAACGTTGATGATCAGTTGTTTCCGGCGATGACCGGAACCGGAAATATTGAAAAAATTGGGGCAATTGGCGTGATTGAAAGCTTAGCAATGGCTTCTTTGATCGTTGCGGCGGATACCTGTGTCAAAGCCTCGGGGGTACAGCTCGTGGAATTGAGGCTGGGGTCCGGTATCGGTGGTAAATCCTATGTGGTTATGACTGGAGATGTTTCAGAAGTCAATGCGTCGATTGAAGCTGGGGTAGCAAGCATAAAAGAAAGCGGTAACATCGTTTATTATTCAGTCATTGCATCACCCCACAAAAACTTCAAAAGTACCTTGTTATAGGATGTTCGAAAGTACATTTAAATCTAAATAAATAACTTCACACTTGAAAGGACGATAAAAATGGAAAAAAATATCGAAAAAATGGTTAAGAACAACGTTTTGGAATCAAATATTTCTGAAGAACTGATAGCACGTATTGTAAATGAAGTGATGGAGTCACTCAATACCGAGGAATCGCTCTTGCAAAAAAAATCAGAGCCTGATCGGATCAGATTAATCGAGGGAGAAAGTGTTGTATTTGAAAATTTTGATACTGGAAATGCAAAAGACAAGGTGACATTCAAAGAAGTATTGACCATTGAAGAGTGTCCAAACATGGCAACCGGTTTTTTAAGAATTGAAGAATCATCCTTCGACTGGTATCTGGGTTACGATGAGTTGGATTATGTGATAGAAGGAACATTAGACATCACATACAATGGCAAAACATATACCGGTCATGCAGGCGATGTTATATTTATTCCAAAAGAAACAGCGGTTACATTCAGTTCGCCGAATTACTGTAAATTCTTTTTCGCGGCCTATCCAGCAAATTGGCAGGATTTGTGTGAGGAAAAGAAATAGAAGTCTGATTATATCAGAAAAGAATCTTTGAGGGATATTGATGATCGGGACAGCTTAAAGAGGCAAGGAGACTAGACCCTGCAATCAATAAGGCCTTTCGATGTAGGAAAAATCATTACTCTGAAATAAAAATAAAATACCAGGAGGAAAAAATGGCAAAAACAGACGCATTGGGAATGATCGAAACAAAAGGTTTGGTGGGGGCAATTGAAGCAGCTGATGCAATGGTAAAAGCGGCGAATGTAACTTTAGTCGGAAAAGAACAGATTGGCAGTGGTCTGGTAACCGTCATGATCAGAGGAGATGTCGGGGCTGTGAAAGCGGCAACAGATGCAGGAGCAGCAGCGGCATCAAGAGTAGGAATGCTAATATCAGTTCATGTCATTGCAAGACCACATGAAGATGTTGCTATGATTTTACCGGAAGAAACCAATTAAGAAGAACTGATCGCGAAATCGCATTCAAACCACTTAAGGATAACTATTTATCTGATTACAGTTTAATTGATTAATAATTATCCTTGAATTCAGGTTTGTCAATCTAACCAAGTTACGTATAAAAGTTTAACAGTTTAAAGAGTGAAATTAAAGCTTAAAGTGTTGACAAACATATAATTATTTAATATGATTGATCTGTTGGTGGGCACTTTAACTAACTTAGGAGAATTCAAAATGAATGAAAATGTCCAAAGAGTGATCCAGGAATACGTTCCGGGAAAACAGGTTACATTAGCCCACATTATTGTAAATCCTGATAACAACATCTATCAAAAACTAGGATTGGCCGAAAATCGTAATTCGATAGGAATTTTGACCATTACCCCAAGTGAGGCGGCAATAATTGCTGCCGATGTAGCGGTTAAGTCAGGCGATGTTACCATCGGTTATGTTGATCGATTTAACGGTTCGCTGGTAATTGAAGGAGATGTTGCATCTGTTGAATCATCAATTGATGAAGTGCTTCAGACACTGTCGAAGTTACAAGGAATGTCAATACCAACAGTAACACGATCTTGAGGTTCACACAATGAAAAAAGTAATGTTCATCGGGTCATCGGGAAGTGGAAAAACAACCTTATATCAGAGACTGGAGTCTTATGATATTGGTTATGATAAAACGCAGGTCATCGAATTCCATAAAAATGTAATCGATACCCCCGGAGAGTACCTTGAAAATCGCGGTTACTATTCTGCATTGCAGGTAACATCCGTAGAAGCTGACATTGTCGCATTGATAATGGACTGTAAAGCCAGACACTGTGTATTTCCGCCGGGCTTTGCAAGGATGTTTACGAAGCCAATTATTGGAATAGTGACCAAAACCGACTTAATTCAGGAAGGTGAAAACACCAACTATGCCGAAGATTCATTAAGGCTTTCAGGGGTGAATGAAATATTTAAAATTTCATCAATGAAAAATTACAAGATCGCGGAGTTAAGAAAATTTCTCGAGTGGAGTTGAGGTAAATTATGAGAATTATTGTAGTTGAAGACGAACCGGTAACACGGATGGATATCCGATGTATCCTGGAAGATGCAGGTTTTGAAGTTCTAGGCGAGGGAAAGGATGGCTTTGATGCTATAAATTTATGTAAAGAACATCAACCGGATATGGTCCTAATGGATATAAATATGCCTAACCTCGATGGGATCAGTGCAGCCAGAATAATTCGTAGGGATAAATTAAGTAAGTGTGTGGTTTTACTGACTGCATACTCTGATGATGTATTCATTGAGGGTGCGAAGAAAGTCGGGGTCTTTGGGTATGTCGTCAAACCGATTGACGAAAAGGGTTTGGTACCAACCTTAAAAATTGCCTATGCAAAAGCCCTCGAATCTGAGACTACAGAACTCAAACTCCATGATGTAACGAATAGATTGGAAGAAAGAAAAATAATTGAAAAAGCAAAAGGCTTTTTAATGCAATCACAAAACCTTGATGAGGATAGCGCTTATCAGAAACTGCGATCACTGAGTATGGAAAAAAGCTGTTCTCTCCGAGTTATCAGCGAAATGGTACTTCTACAGGCAGAAAAAGGCAGAAAAAAATGATCTATCAGTGTAATCGTGATTTTATAATAAAGCAATGTCGGGAGTTCACTTTATTAAATAATGATGAGATAGAAACAATAATTGACGTGGCTAAAATCCTGCCCTACTTTAATGAAGGATTTAACGGCGAAACATTCATCGATGTTAAGGTACATGATAAAGATCTGGCAGTTGTAGTGGCAGAATCCTATAAAAAAAGACAATCAATTTATGTGGACTCATATTTAGGTGATATTATATACAGAGAAAATGAACCAGCTGTATTTCGATCTTTTGATTTGGGTGTAACCACAAAAGATGTTATCGGTGTGAGCTTTGACAGAAATAAGAATAAGATCTGGACAAAACAGACAGTAGTCCCGATCATGCATAATGGAAACGTTGTGGCTACCTTAATACTTGAGAAGGTTCTGGATCTAAAATCTTCAGTAGAACCGGGTATTGCCTTACAGCCGAATCCCCAAAATGAAAAAATAGACGAGGTATGGAGTTCGATTTTCGGAAGTAACAACGAGAATGAAGCGTTGCAATTGCGTGAGGGGATATTAATATTTGATGCAACCGGGCACTTGAGATATTTTAATCAGCGTGCTGTTAAAATGTATCAGGAGCTTGGGTATAAGTCTATCGCAAATCAGCATTTTGATGACCTGAACTATTCAACAAAGAATTTTGAAGATGTTCTTGCGAACATTCAAGGTACATTTAGCCATGACGATCATAATCATATTATTATTGAAAAAGCATATGATGGTAAAGTGACAATCGGGGATAAGTTTTATAGAATTCACATAATCATTCGGATGAAAAAGGCGCTTGATGTTATTGTCTTCATTGATGATATCACGGAAATGAGGAAATTTGAAAATGAGGTGAACAACTACTTGGTAAGCTCGCATGAAATTCATCATCGGATTAAAAACAACCTGCAAACCGTGGCTTCATTACTGAGACTTCAAAGTCGCAGCTCGAAGGATCCAGCGGTTAAAACCATCTTAAGTGACAGCATTAACCGGATCATGAGTATTGCCGTCACACACGAACTTTTAGAAAAAAAGTCAAATGATTTGGTTTCAGTACAAGAAGTACTTGACAAAATTAAACATAATATGTTACTATTCAGTGTAATTGATAATAAAAAAATTGAGATATCTGTTAAAGGTGCTGACTTTTATATCGATAGCGAAAAATCGACGGTTGTAGCATTGATTGTAAATGAATTGATTCAAAATTCATTGAAGTATGCATTTCCAAATGGAGATGCGGGTCTCATCGAAGTGACTACTGCCAGTGATGGAAAAATCAAAATGATTGAAGTGAGAGATAATGGAGTTGGTTATAAGCCTGGACAGATAAGAACAAACAGTTTAGGCCTTAGTATCGTTAAATCTTATGTTTATGAAAAACTAATGGGAAAATTAATAATAGAGACAGGCGATGAAGGGACAAGAACTTCATTTGCATTTAAATTATAAATGAATAGTATAAATTGCAACGAAGTAATTTATTTAGGCGACGTAGCTTAAAGTATGAATATCTCAAACGGATATTTGGATTTTAAGTTACTTTTTTTTAAAGCAGTCTGTTGGAACAAACTAAAATAAAAATTTGACGAAAATTTAAACCATTACATTGCAATGGAGTAATGTAAAAAAGCGACGCAGCTTAAGGTATAAATATCAATAAATTGATGTTTATAATTTAAGCTGTGTCTTTTTTTTGAAGAGTCAAGAATAGGTGAAAAAAATGGAAAATTTTAAAAGACAAGAAATTCTTAGTGTTGGTATTGATATTGGTACTTCAACGACACAGTTGGTATTTACAAAGATTCTCCTGGAAAATATGGCATCAAGTTTCAATATCGCGCGCATCGAAATTATCGGTAAGCGAATCGTGTATCGTAGTGAAATCTATTTTACCCCATTGACTGCAGATGATCGCATCGATATGAATGAAGTGATGAAAATTATTGATAAAGAGTTTTCTCATGCCGGCATTGCAAAAAGTGATATTGACATCGGCGCAGTAATTATTACGGGAGAAACTGCCAGGCGAGCAAATGCCAGTGAGGTTTTACATAAACTCAGTGGTTATGCTGGAGACTTTGTAGTAGCTACGGCAGGACCGGTATTAGAAAGTATCATCTCCGGTAAGGGTGCTGGCTCAGACAAAATTTCCAAAGAAAATAATGATGTTGTTGCGAACATCGATATCGGCGGCGGTACCTCCAATGTTGTTGTTTTTGATCATGGGGTAACCGTCAGTACGGGCTGTCTTGATATTGGTGGTCGTTTAGTCAAAATGAACGCTCAGGGAAAAATAATTTATATTAATGAAAAAATCAAACAGATAATCAAAACCGAAAAACTTGACATTGCTTTGGGTCAATCAGCCAATGAAAATAGCTTAACAAAATTGGCTAAGATAATGGTTCGTCAGCTGGAAACTGTTGTTGGGATTAAACCCCGGGATGACTACTTCGATATGATGATAACCATTGAAGATATGAAAATAAAAAAACCGATAAAATACATCACATTTTCAGGCGGAGTTGCTGATATTGTCTATCATTACGATGAAAAGGAAGATGTGTTCAAATACCAGGATATGGGAATCATTTTGGGACGTGAAATCCGGCGATCGGAATTATTCACCCAATTAAAAGTGATGGACGCAGAAGAAACTATTCGAGCGACAGTTGTGGGAGCGGGTTCACATACTACGGATATCAGTGGAAGCACCGTAACATACGATAAAGCAGCCTTACCCATTAAAAATATGCCGGTTGTTAAAATCCCGTTTATGGATAAAAGTAATATTGATGATATATCAAGTGAAGTCGCACAGCGGATCGAATGGTTTAAACTGGAAGATGAATTTCAAAAGGTAGCCATTGCATTTGAAGGGATTAATTCACCGTCTTTCAAACAAATCGAAACCTGTGCAGAACAATTAATAAAAGGTATGGATGCTCTGATAAAACAAAATTTCCCGATCATCATCGTTTCGGAGAAAGATATTGCGAAAGTATTGGGACAAACAATTAAGCGGCTGTTGAATAACGGACACCCCGTTATTTGCATCGATAGTGTGGTTGTCAATGATGGCGATTACATCGACATTGGAAATCCCATTGCTGGGGGGATGGTTTTACCGGTTGTTGTTAAAACATTGATTTTCAAATAAGTGTACATACGGAATTCATAAGATCCAATCGCATTTCACAAAGTGAAATGGGATGAGTTTATGAAATCCTATGATATAAAGTTGCTACAGTAGTTTAGCGTCACGTTTAACTGATCAAAGTATAGATTATTGGAATCAATAATCCGCACTTTGATTAGTTTAACAAATTGCTAAACAAAACAAAGTATAGATTGTCTTACATATGATGATAATCTAAAAAATAAGGAGTGAAAGTATGAAACTAAAAACCGTATTGTTTGGAAGAACCTATCAATTCAAAAATGTTAATGAAGTCCAAGCAAAAGCAAGTGAACAGAAGTCCGGTGATCAGCTGGCAGGTTTAGCTGCAACTTCAACTGAAGAAAGAGCGGCTGCAAAAATCGTGTTGGCAGATATGTTATTGTCTGATATTCGGAATAATCCAGCAGTGCCTTATGAACTCGATGATGTAACCCGCGTTATTCAGGATCAGGTTAATGAAGCGGTATATAACGAAATCAAAAATTGGACAGTTGGAGATCTTCGCGACTTTATGATGTTGTACACATCAACAGGTCCAATTATTCAAAGAATTGCAACGGGATTAACGGCAGAAATGATTGCCGCGGTTACAAAAATTATGTCAAACATGGACTTGATCTATGCTGCGAAAAAAATCGATAATGTTGCGACCTGTGTCACAACTATCGGACAACGTGGTATTGCTGCAAATCGTGCCTTACCGAATCATCAAACTGATGATATTGACGGCATTTTTGCAGAATTGTATGAAGCGCTTGCTTATGGTGTAGGCGATGCGATGCTTGGTTTGAATCCTGTTCAGGATACGGTAGAATCAACATCTTTCTTACTGCAAAAATTATATGACTTTAGAATGAAATGGGAAATACCAACACAAAGCTGTGTACTTGCTCATATTACAACCCAAATGGCAGCTCTTACTAAAGGTGCTCCTCTGGATATGATTTTTCAATCCATTGCCGGAACTCAAAAAGCTAACGAATCATTTGGTGTAACCACAACAATGCTTGATGATGCTTATGATCTTGGAAAGCGAGAATGTATTTCCGGTGGAAAAAACATCATGTACTTCGAAACGGGAGAAGGTTCAGAACTCTCTTGTGATGCGCACATGGGGGTTGATATGCTTACATTGGAAGCTCGAACCTATGGTTATGCTAAACGATACGATCCTTTCTATGTTATGTCTGTGGTAGGATTTATCGGACCGGAATACATTTATGATTCAGTTCAACAATTACGAGCCGGCCTTGAAGAACATTTTATGGGAACCCTCTCTTTATTCCCGATGGGTGTTGATGTATGCTATACCAATCATATGCCAGCCAGTCAAAATGATTCCGAAAATCTTGCATTATTACTGGCACATGCTGGTATGCCTGCCTTTGTAACTGCTCCAATGGGTGATGACATCATGCTTAACTATCAGTTGCTGGGTAATCATGACTGGCAAACTCTGCTTGAATTATCCGGATTGAAAAGGGTACCTGAATTCGAAAAATGGCTGCAAAAAATGGAAATACTCGATGAATACGGTATGTTAACAGAAAAAGCCGGCGATGCATCAATATTCTTAAAATAAATAGAAGGGGTGATATAAAATGATAAATGAAGCTACTATAAAAGATACGATTCGTGACATTATTAAAAATGTTATTCAAGAAGAATTAGCCGAAGCTGGAACTGGTTCTGTCAAGAACCAGTTAAAAGTGTCTTCGCCTGAAAACAGTGTTGAATATGGTTGCGTAGAAGATGTAACTGTGGCAACAATGCAGGAAACATTCTATGTTCCAAATCCATATGACCGAGATGGATATATGAAAATGAAAGAATTTACATCTGGTCGATTAGGAATTTGGAGAGCAGGCCCAAGACCTTTAACCAAAGCATATATGAGATTCTTAGCTGATCATTCAGCTGCTCAAAATGCGGTATGGTCAGATGTCGATGCAGCGCTGGTAGATGACCTTGGATTTATTAAACTTGCCACGATTGCTGCTGATAAAGCTGAATATATCAAGAATCCGAATACCGGAAAAAAACTGACAGATGACGCAGTTGAAATTGTCAAAAAAAATATCGTTAAAAATCTTAATGTTCAAATTGTTTTTGTCGATGGATTAAGTTCACGAGCTATTGAGAAAAATGCAGCAGATTTCCTTCCAGCATTACAACAGGGATTAAAATCATTAGGAATAACTTTCTCAACACCTTTCTTTGTAACAAATGGGCGAGTAGCCATCGGTGATGAAATTGGAGAAATAACTGATGCAGACGTTGTCGCAGTATTTTGCGGCGAAAGACCAGGATTAAACTCAACAGGATCAATGGGAGCATATATTACCTATAAACCAACAATGGGTATGGAAGAAGCCAGAAGAACTGTAATTTCGAATATTCATGAACTGGGAACAGCACCGGTTGAAGCTGGTGCCCAAATAGCTGAACTTTGTCAAACTATGCTCAAGCATAAAATGTCTGGCGTCGATTTAAAATTAGTATAAATTGGTTAGGAGGATTAACTAGTGTTAGGAGAAATTATACGTGCAAATGTTGTATGCCAGAATATTATCCCAAATGTAAGTGAAGATTTAGCCAAGGCGCTAAATCTTAAGCCACATCACCGAAGTCTGGGTCTGATTACCGGCTCCATCGATGATGTTACATTTATCGCGCTCGACGAGGCAACAAAAGCTGCGGATGTAGAAGTAATATATGGAGAATGTATGTTCTCGGCCTTTGTGGGAATTTTTACAACCTTTGCTGGTGAAGCGCTTGGTATTTTAGCGGGTGAAAACCCGGCAGAAGTAAAAAGTGGTCTGGAAGCATGTGCCCATTACATTGAAAATGGAGCATTTTTCGTAAATGCTAATGATAAAGGCGAGTCAATCTATTTATCTCACTGCATATCAAGTACTGGCAGTTATTTATCAGAAACTGCAGAAATACCGGCAGGAATGCCGTTGGCATATTGCATTGCTCCCCCTATAGAGGCGATTTACGGTATTGACGCAGCACTAAAGGCAGCAGATGTAAAAATATGCAAAACATATTTACCACCAACAGCGACATCAAACTTTTCTGGAGCATTGATGACCGGTTCACAATCTGCGTGTAAAGCAGCATGTGATGCCTTTGCTCAAGCCGTTCAATACGTTGCAAATAATCCGATAGTGGTATAAAAAAATGAGTTCTATCGGTATAATCGATACCGTTGGTTTTGTTGGATCAGTGAATGCATTGGATACTTGTCTTAAAACCGCTGATGTTGAATTTGTAAGATTTGAAAAAATGTCAGGTGGTATCGTAGCCATTGTTATCAAAGGCGATATAGCCGCTGTATCAGCCAGTATAGCCGCAGGAATAGAGGCTGCAAAACTGGTTGGGGAATACAGGAAGCATACTATTGTAGCAAGACTTGACGATCAGACTGAGAAAGTGCTTAGCAAAAGCAATTTGTCTAGAGATGATGGCGTAAATAGAGTGCCAGCATTCATTGGCAATGAAATAGATAGCTTCGAAGACTCGGTTAAATCAGAAGAAAAACTTAGTACGGTTTTAGATCCTAGTGACATAGTTGATGTTCATGAAACATTATCTAAAATCGAGGGAGAAAACAAAGAAGAAGCCATTGCGCAGATGCTTAATGGCGATGCTGAAAAAACGGGTGATCACTTGTCAACAGTGGTATTAAACAATAAGGGCCTCACTTTCTCGGAAGAATCACTAAATCTTATGACCGTATCACGGTTGAGAAAGATTGCACGGGAAATGAACCTTAAAGGTATCAGTAGAGAAAAAATCAAAAGATCCCGTAAATTTGACCTGGTAGCAAATATTTTAAATGAATTGAAAGAAGAGGAGGAATAAATTGTGCAGTTAGAAGACAAAGATCTGATATCAATTCAAGAAACGCGCATATTGCTGAAAAATGCCAAAGAAGCGCAAATAAAACTTGCTCAAATGACTCAGTCAGAAATTGACTTCATTTGTGAAGCGATCAAAGATGCTGCAATGCAAAACCTCGAAAGACTTGCAAGATTAGCAAATGAAGAGACTGGATTTGGAGTAGCAGAAGATAAGATAATTAAAAACTATTTTGCCTCGCAAGTCGTCTATGACAGTATGAAAGACATGAAAACTGTCGGAATAGTCAGCGCCGACGAAGCAAAAAAAACCTATGAAGTAGCAGTCCCGGTTGGTGTGGTGGCAGCATTAATTCCATCCACGAATCCGACATCAACGGTTATTTATAAGGCGTTAATTTCCATAAAAGCTGCGAATTCAATCGTTTTTTCGCCTCATCCAACGGCCAAAAATTGTATCATCGAGGCTGTCAGAGTGATCAAAGAGGCCGCCATAGCTGCAGGCATGCCGGCAGACTGTATCGGTTGTGCAACTGAAATCACTCTTGAGGGTACCAACGAGTTACTAAAAAACAAAAATACCAGTTTGATTCTGGCAACTGGCGGTGAGCCAATGGTAAAAGCTGCCTACTCATCTGGAAATCCTGCTATCGGTGTCGGACCAGGAAATGGCCCGGCATTTATCGAAAAAAGTGCGGATATTGCCCGTGCCGTCAAGCAGATCATTGATTCTAAAACGTTTGATAACGGCGTGATCTGCGCGTCGGAGCAGTCCATTATCATTGAAAAAGAATCTGAACAGGCAGTCATAAAAGAACTCGAAAAACAAGGCTGCTATCTGTTAACTCCGCAGGAGAAAAAACTTCTGGAAAAGATAATGCTGACACCAAAAATGACAATGAATCCTAGAATTGTCGGGAAAACGGCACTGTATATTGCTGAAATGGCAGGCATCAAAGTTCCTGAAAAAACAAAGATTCTAATTGGGATGGAAACCAAGGTTGGACATAACATTCCCTTTTCAAGAGAAAAGCTTTGTCCTATCTTAGCTTTCTACATTGAAGATACCTGGACGGATGCATGTGAAAGAGCAATTGAGATTTTAACAAAAGAGGGGGCCGGTCATACGATGATCATCCACTCAAATAATGAAGAAATCATTAAAGAGTTTGCCTTAAAGAAACCGGTCAGTCGATTATTGGTCAATACCCCTGGAGCATTAGGCGGTGTCGGTGCGACAACTAATTTACTGCCGGCCTTTACTCTGGGATGCGGCGCTATTGGCGGAAGTGCAACATCCGATAATATATCACCACTTAACTTGCTCAATATGAGACGAGTCGCTTATGGTGTAAGAGAGCTCGATGAAATACGCAACAGCGTGGAAGATGATTGTAAAAACAGTACAACCGAAAATAATTTAAGAAAAAACGAACTGGAACGAGCAGTTGATAATAAGCTCGAAAGTGTTACAGATTTAATTTTTGAAAAACTGAGAAATCAACTAAATATATAATTTTACTTGGAGGTAAATAAAATGGCAAATACAAATGCATTAGGAATGATTGAAACACGTGGTTTAGTAGGCGCAATTGAAGCGGCGGATGCAATGGTAAAAGCAGCAAATGTAACATTAATCGGAAAAGAACAAATTGGTAGCGGACTAGTAACAGTCATGGTAAGAGGTGATGTCGGCGCAGTAAAAGCTGCAACAGATGCAGGTGCAGCAGCAGCCGAAAGAGTGGGCGATTTAGTTTCAGTGCATGTTATACCTCGCCCACATGCAGATGTTAATGACATGTTACCACAGGAAAAAAGTTCGAATAACTAGGGCAATTAAACAGTTGATTTAAGTGATGTGTAAATCACATCACTTAAATTTAATTAAGGAAGTGAACCAATGAATTTAATAACCGAAGATGGAATTAAAAAAATAATCAAAAACGGTCAATTGATTACAAATAATGAATTGATACTTCCCAAAAACTCAATGTTGACCCCTTCGGCAAAGTCAATACTCGCAGATCACAAGTTAAAGCTGGTATTAATCGATGATCAAATCGAACAAAAACGAACAACACAGGTGATGAGCAACGCTTCTGATATGGCGGCAAAAAAAATTGGCAAGTTCATTCTGGAAAGTGGTGGTTATTTAAACGAAAAACCAGAACACATGACTCAGGTTTATGGGAATCTGCTTGTTAACAAGGACCATAAACGGATCAAGCTCAGAGGTGAAGTTGATTTGTTAATGGGCGAAATAATGAAAGTTCAGATTCGAGCCAATGAACTTAATTTAAATAATCTCGTTTCAGATTTGCAAGAGGTATTTGAATATATCGGTGAATTATCGCGGTCAGAAGTTTTAAATGAATCAATAAATACAAGTCAAGTATTAGGTTTTAATCATCAGGAAATACGTGAGATGTCACATAATCCCAAAAAATACTTTGATCATGAACACTTGTTTAATATTACATACGAACTGGGCGAGATTCCAATTCTTTTGAATTCACTTCGTGCGTTAATAAGAAAGACTGAAGTAGCCTGTTACGAAGCATTTAAGTTGACTGACAGCACTGTAGAAAGAGGCGACTTGATGCAGGGATACAACCGTCTGTCGTCTGTCATGTATATTATTATCTTTAAATATTTAGATCACCAATACTGAAAGGAAAGAGATGACTGATCAAATAGAAAAAATTGTCGATATTATTTTCGAAAAAATCTATGCTCGATTCAAAAGATCTGGCTATATTGAGATTGAAGCCTCAGGTCGTCATGTACATTTGTCAAGAGAGGTAATCGATAAACTATTCGGGGAAGATTATCAGCTGACAAATATCAAGGCCTTATCTCAACCCGGTCAATTTGTATCTAAAGAACGGGTAAGTCTTATTGGTCCGAAAGGTCAACTTCATAATGTAGTTGTTTTAGGTCCGGAAAGAGAAAAGTCACAAATTGAAGTTTCACAAACAGATGCAAAAATACTGGGAATTAAGGTTCCGGTTAAGGAAAGTGGAAAAATACAGGGCACCCCCCCTGTTGAAATCAGCGCAAATGGAAAAATAGTTAATTTAAATGAAGGTCTTCTGGTTGCAGAAAGACATATTCATATGTCGACTGCTGACGCAAAGGATTTGTCGCTAAGAGATGGTGAGCGTGTAGATGTAGAAGTGAATACTGATCGACCGATGGTTTTCAAGGACGTAAATCTCAGAGTTTCCGATAATTTTGATACCTATATGCATATCGATTATGATGAAGCAAATGCCTGTAATCTTACAGAAAAAACATTAGGTTTAATTGTGAAAAAGTAGCAAATCGACCTGAAGTTTGCGAACAACGAGACCGTAAAGGCATCATAATTACCAAAGAATAGGAGGGAATAAATGAACCTTGAACAGATAACCGAGGAAGTGATCAATCGCGTAATGGCAGCGATTAATCAAAGTCAAATAGAAGTAAAAGAAAGTCCCGCAAAAAAGTTCCTTCAATGTGATGGCATTGAAGTATCTATTCCAGGATACGAGGCTGTAGCGTTTGATGGGTTCATAAATAAGAACGACTATGTGGGATATGATTTTTTGGTGATAAGCAAGCTTTCGATCGATGAGATGGCCGCGTCTGTAAATGGCGTTGCCATTAATGATAAAACCCGGGTTTTACGGCAATTTTTACTGATCGGAAAAAATGTTTATGTGATTGAAGAAGGTCTTGAATACAGACAATACAAAGCAATTGCAAATCCTGCGTTCTATAAAGTTTTCAAGGATCATCAAAAACAACTAGAACTATGTGGGGTTCGAATCATGAGTACGATAGCTTTGGAAAGTACTTTCATTACCGAGGGAAAATCGACATTGCCAGTAATTACAAAAAAAGAGACTCGGGAAGAGTCGACGGTCGGTATTTTATCGCCCGCAGTAAAATATAGTACGCTTAAAAAATTAGTCAACATTGAACTGGCAAAAGAACTGGCGACGGAGCCAAATATTGTCTTAAAAAAGGGAACGTTGGTAACCCCCTACGCAAAAGATTTTTTTAGAGAAAGTAATGCAACCGTTACTTTTATTTAAAAAAACGCTTTAGGGACAGATGAAAAGATTATAATAAAAATAGAAACAGGAGAATTTTAATGAATGAAAACGTAAAAGCGCGACTGCATAAAAAAAATCTTAAGTATGTTAAATACGGTATTGCATGGGCAGTAACGGCAGGATTAACCTATGGTGTTGGACCCACTTTTCAAACATTTGCGATTGGCGTTGAGCCATTTGCATCCCTTTCCGTAATGAGTCTAATGCTTTTGCCAATGATGATGGCAGCAATGCAAGATGGTATGGCAGCAATTGTTGTTTTTTTGAAAAATGCACAAGAAGGAAAACATCGAGAGTATTTTAGAGTGGCCAAAACGAAACCAGGGCGATTTATTATGTTGGCGGCATTCTTTGGCGGACCTTTGGCACTTGGTTGCTATATGGCAGCAGTCGCCTTATGTGGACCAGTTTATTCCCTTATTTTCACGGCGATGTTACCGGCATTTGGGGCACTAGCTTCACGGGTGTTTTTAAAAGAACACATAAACGGACGCGCTTGGGTAGGAATTGCTTTAGCAGTTGTAGGAGCAATTATTGTAGGTTGGGTACCACCATCAGGCGAAGCTTACCCGCAATTTTATTTAGGCGTGATATTTGCATTAACATGTGCAATTGGTTGGGCATTAGAAATGGTTGTAGCAACGGCAGGAATGGATTTTGTTGATCCAGAAATTGCAATTGGATTCCGCTTTGTTATTTCAGGATTACTGTCATTTGTGGCGATTCCAATAGTTTCAGGGTTAGGACTTATTTCTTGGGGATACTTCTTTGAATCTCTGTCATCATTATCAGCAGTATGGATGATCGGTGCGGCTCTATTTGCTGGAGGAAGTTACTATTTTTACTATCGTGCAGGAAATGCAGCGGGTGCAGCCCGTTCGATGGCAATTAATCCCATAATGACAATTAGTGCTACTGTTTTAGGCGTTGTTATTTTTGGTGCGACATTGCAAATTAATTTCTTCATAGGTTTAGTTGTATTGCTGACAGGCTGTGTACTTGTAGTAGGGAAGCCATCAGAGTTAATTTCTTTACGAGACATTGATTAGTAGGAAAGTTAGAATAATAAGCCTATTAAAAGCGAATAAATAGAAAGTAGGAAGAAAAATGAAAATGCCGGTAAGATTCTTCATGATTAATCAATTACTAAAAAATAAAGAGGGAATGACCCCCCATCAATTACATAATCAATTAAAACCTGTTTATGGGAATGAAAAACAATGCAACGAGAACGCCATTGATGATCATTTGATGTCAATGAAAGGTGTTGGCTTGGTAGAAGTTAAAAATGCAGTAGAAGACAAAGACAATAACTTAGTTGTTACTTATGCTATTACTGAGTACGGTGCAGCACGGGCACAAAAATACATCGCAGAATTTTTAATTTAATCCACATGCGAACATTGAAGTTTAATATTTCATAACAATAGCAAAATGCTGATTAAAAAATTGCCGCGATTATGTGTTGTGATAATTTCGAGATTGGTATTTTGCTATATTTTTACTCACTTAGCTTTGAATATCGTATCAGATCAAGTTTATCTAATCGATATTCAAAGCTGAATGAGTGCCGGGAAATAGAATTTTAGAAAAGTAGTATGTAAAAAATAAAAATACTTCATAAAACGGTTAATTATTGTATTGGTAAAAATGTAAAAACTCCATTTGCAGAATAGATATTTATTAAGCCTAAGGGAATTATTGTTATTATCTAATAAAGCCAGTCAATAATACCAAAGAAAGGTAGATATGAACTCAAATAAAATTAGCTGGAAGCAAGGTTTGGTTATCGCATTAGGCGTACCAATGCTGATCCTTCCAAATATCGGATATTTTGCAGGTTACGTCGGCGTATTTTCAATCGTCGTTTGGATTCTATCGATATCTCAGGGATTTCTCCAGAATATCGCTTATGGAGATTTTGCACTCATGTACCCTGAAGCTCGGGGGTTACCCGGTTATGTGCAATCAATATTCAAAGGAAAAAATCCAAAAGATTATGATATCAACAAATTTATTGGTGGGTTCAGCGCCTGGGGCTATTGGATGGCCTGGAATCCCGTCTTGGCAATATTTTCACTTTTAATCGGAACGTATCTGCATGGTATGATACCGGCGCTGAATGGTTTTTCTGAAAAAACGATTTCTCTGGTAGCTGGTGCAATCATTTTTACAGTCCTGATCATCATTAACCGAAAAGGTCTATCGGGCGGTGCCATGATTGGTAATATTTTGGCTGTCGTTGCATTGATTCCACTCGTAGTGCTTTCAATCGTACCCATTGCGACGGGACAGTTTCAGATGGCAAATATCACAGCCGTGAGTCTATTTCCTGATGGGTGGAGCTGGGATAGCACACATATTCTCATACTACTGGGAATAATGGCAATGGCTCAATGGAGCGCCTGCGCTTGGGAAACCGCAGCAGTGTACGCACCGGATTATGAAAATCCAAAAAAAGATTTACCAAAAGCATTATTCTTCTGTGGTTTGATATGCCTTGTAACCTTCGTACTGGTTCAAACTGCATGTGTAGGAACATTGGGGATACAAGGAATTATTGAAGAACCATATTCTCCGATGCTTCTGATGGCAAAAATGTCTTTTGGAAATGCAGGTGCATTTGTAACTGTTATTATGCTCATGGCTTCGATGATTTTAATCATTCAAACCGCCTTGCTTGGTTCAGCTCAGGCTATGCAATCAATGGCCCTGGAAGGAAATCTTCCCAAAGTATTGGCTGAAACCAATAAACACGGGACACCTGTCAAAGCAATGATTTCAGTAGCGATTTTAAATTTTGCTTTGATTTTTATTGGGACACCCTCAGCTATTGTAGCCGGTTCAGCGATGGGTTATGTTATTGCCAATGGAATTACGCTTTTTGCCTATTTTAAAGCTAAAGGGAACCAAAAAATACTTGCACCAAAATGGTGGAAATACATTGGTTTAGGTTTTTGCATTCTAAATATCCCATTATATTTAATAGGGATTTTCTATATCAATAAATTAGATTATGGGATCGCTCCTGCTTTAGTTGGGGTCCTGGTGCTTTTCGTTTTCGTTCCTTTTTGGCTCTATGCCAAAAAAGAAAATACCGATATCGATGTGATGAAAGAAGTAGAATTGAAAACCGATTAATGATAATAGCGAAATTTTTTGTTTGAATTAGTTAAATTGACCGTCAATTGCGAAATGGATGAATGAAAGCAATCTTAATGGATGTCGTTCGTAGAGAATGCAAACAGACATTAATTTCGCAATTCTCTGTTTGAGAAGTAAAAATTGGAGAAAAAATGTTTAATTTTGACGAGTTATTAATCATTTTCAGCGGACTGCTTTTATTAGTAGTGGTATTTAGTTTTTTAAATGAAAAAACAATAAAATTTCCATATGAAATTGGACTAGTTGTTTTTGGATTTACATTCATCGTGATTATCGGTTTGGGTCGAACTTTGAATATCATACATATTCCCGAAGAGTTTTCAAACCTATACCAAGAATTTAATTTCAACGATTTTTTGTTTCATGGGGTTTTATGTTTTATGCTCTTTAGTGGTGCATCTAGAATTAAATTCAGTGATTTCAGTAAAGACAAATACTTGATCGGCAGCATGGCTATTATCGGTACAATTGTTTCCAGTGTGATCTATGGAATGTTTCTATGGGGATTAGGATTGATCATCCATTTTAACATCAGTTTTCTTGAGGCGCTAATTCTTGGCTCAATAGTAGCCCCAACCGATCCCATTTCAGCCATGAGTATTTTGGCGAAGGCAGGGCTATCCAAGCGAATGGGTTTGATTATTGAAGGGGAAGCGTTATTTAACGACGGTGTTGCAGTGGCTATTTTCGCGACACTCATCAGTGCTCTAAAACACACCTCTGAAGATATTTCATTTGTAAGCTTCATCTTGGAGTTATCGGCGGAGATTATGGGTGCGGCACTGATCGGATTTGTCGCATCTTTTCTTTTCTTTGAAATTTTTAAACGATCAAATGACCCATACATCAAAGTCTTCTCTAGCATACTAACCGTTATGATTGCATATCTACTTTGCAATTACATCGGTTTTTCAGGGCCAATTGCCGCAGTTATCTGCGGACTTTATTATTCGACCGGTATTTCAAGAATTCAAAAACAAAATCATTGTGTGATAATTAATGAAGTACGGGAATTGTTCTATTCATTTTGGTCAGTCGTTGATAATCTGCTTAACGGGGTGCTGTTTCTTTTAGTTGGGTTATTATTTATTAGCATCAGAAACTTTAATACACTGTCAATAAGTTTAATAATTATAATTGGATTAACGGCCGTTTTTTTCAATACGGTGTCAAGAATGGCTGGCTTATCTGTTGCACTGCTCTTTAATAAAAATCTACCCGATGGTATGAAAAAAGGAAATTTCATTACATTTTTAACATGGGGTGGTTTAAAAGGCGGTTTGTGTATCGCGCTGGTCATGGGAATAAACAACATTTTATCCCCGCAAATGTATAATCTGTTTTTAGTGTCATCTTACTTCATTGTATTATTTTCCACTGTAGGTCAAGGCTTAACCATTGGTAAGGTGTATAAAAGACTAAAGAAAAAAAAGGAAGCAAAGGTAGAAGATAAATCGCTCAAAAAATCATTAAGTGCTACCACAGATTGATTTTAGAGTTAACGATAAATATCTAGTGTAACAGCATGTGTGATGATTGATCTTAATATTAATATAAAAAAGTGATAAAAATAAGAAAACATGTGCCTCAAATTAAGATGTTTCGCAAAGACTAAGTTTATGATTGCTGGTCCAACAATTAATCTAAAATTACGAGATCTATTCAGTGTAACGAAAAATTCAATGAATGCTAAATAAAACAAAAATCTAAAAGTGGAGACTGAAATGAATAAGTTTAACAGAAATTCGATTGGAAATAAACTGACATCATTAGTATTAATATTTGTCGCAATAGCTTTGCTATTAATTGGAATAGCAGTTATTGTACTTAGCATTAAAACTGAAAATAGACAAATTGAAGAACGGATGAATCTGTTACTCAATAGTACGATTAACCGTGTTGAACAAACCTTAGAAAAACACAGTAATGTCGTCAGCAGTTTGGGAAAGACCATTGGCGTAACCGGAACACAAATGTCAACACAGGAATACCATGATCTCCTCACTAAATATGTCAGTCTAAACAAGGATACTTATGGGGTTGGTGTATGGTATGAGTATAATGGATATAATCCTGCACTTAAGTACTTTGGCCCGTATGCCTACAGGGAGGACTCAGATATTAACTTTGATGCGGAATTATTCAGCACAAACGAATATGACTATCCCAATCAGGAGTGGTATCAGATTGGGAAAACAGCAAATGGTGATATTGCCTGGTCTCCGCCATTTAAAGATGAAACCCTTGGTATCTCAATGGTTACCGCAACTTCTGCATTTTACGGCAGTGATAATAAATTACAAGGCACTGTCACCGGTGATATAGATTTAAGTAGCCTCCAGAGTTTAGTTAGTGCAATCATGGTGGGCGAAACCGGCCGGGCTTTCCTGGTCGATCAAACCGGACTTTACATTGCTGATCGGGATGCCTCTAAAACTATGAAAATCAATCTTCTTGACGATTCCAACAATAGTCTTGCAGCTCTTGGCGAACGTATTATCAGTGGTGAAACCGGAAGCGGTGTTTTTACTGATAATGCCGGTAAAAACAATATCTATTACGCCCCGATCCCCGAAACCGGCTGGACCCTGGCTATAATGGAGCCCCAACGTGAGCTCAATGCCCCGATTATGATGCTTGTTTACCAGTTGGTCGGCTTGTTTTTATTAACCCTGATTACTTTAAGCTTTATCATTGTCAAACAGATCAAAGGCGTGGTCAATCCGATTGTTCTGATCACCGAGTTGTTTCAAAAAGCCGAATTGGGTGATTTTGACAGTGAAATTCCAGCTGAGATTATCAAGCGAGAGGATGAGCTGGGTAAGCTGGGCCAGTCCTTCCAGAAACTGTCCGAAAACATTCAGGAAAACATCGCCACCCTGGAACAGATTTCCTTGGGCAATCTTAACGTTGCCGTCGATGTCAAATCCGATCAGGATGTGCAGTCCAAGAGCCTGCTGGAAGTCGTCGAAAACCTCAGGAATCTTGAAGCCGAGGTCGAAATGCTGACCCAATCGGCCACCGACGGCAATTTGGCTATCCGCGGTGATGCCACCAAATTCCAGGGCAAGTATCGGGATATCGTCGTTGGCGTCAACAATACCCTGAATGCCGTGGTCGAGCCCCTGACGGTCGCGGCTGATTATATGAATAAGATCAGCCGCGGCGAAATTCCCGCCAAAATCACCGCCGCCTATCACGGCGATTTTAATACCATTAAAGAAAATCTGAATTCCTGCATTGATAATATCAATGCTTTGGTTGCCGATGTCGAGATGCTGGCCCAGGCCGCCACCGAAGGGCAGCTGGAAATTCAGGCCGACGCCACCAAGCACAACGGTGATTTCCGTAGCATCATTGAGGGCTTCAACAATACCCTGAACGCGTTGCTTGCACCCATCAATGAGGCCCGTCAGGTGATGACTAAAATGGCCGCCAATGATTATACCATTTTCATGACGGGAAACTATAAAGGCAGTATGGAAGAGTTTGCCGAGGAAATCAACCTGGTTCATGCCCGGCTGCTCAACGTACAGGATGCCTTTATCCGGATTTCCCAGGGCGATACCAGCCGACTGGGTGACTTCGTGGCCATTGGCAAACGTTCTGACAACGATAAACTGACCCCGTCGGTGATTGCCACCCTGACCACCATCGACAATCTAATTGCCGAATCCCGCAACCTGGCCCAGTCCGGCATCAACGGTAATCTCGAAGTCCGCAGCGATGCATCCCGCTTTTCCGGCGGCTACCGCGACATCGTCGCGGGTTTCAACCAGACCCTGGATGCAATCGAACAGCCCATCAGCGAAGCCGCTATTGTGTTGGAACAGATGGCCGCCGGCAAGCTGACCCAACCAATGACGGGAGATTATCGCGGCAGCTATGCGATTATCAAAAATTCCCTGAATAATACGATGGCCTCATTTAATGAGATCCTTGGCAATATCAATCATTCAGCCGATGAGGTCGCTTCGGGTTCTCGCCAGGTTTCCGACGGCAGCCAGGCCCTGGCCCAGGGTGCTACCGAACAGGCCAGCTCGATGGAAGAGCTCAATGCCTCCATTGAAGAGGTAGCGGTGCAAACACGGGAAAACGCGGTCAATGCAGATCTGGCCAATCAGTTGACCCTGACCGCCCAGCAGAATGCTGAAAAAGGCAACGTCCAGATGCAGCAGATGCTAAGATCAATGACCGAAATCAATGCTTCATCGGCGAAGATTTCCAATATCATCAAGGTCATCGATGATATCGCCTTCCAAACCAATATCCTGGCCTTAAATGCCGCTGTCGAAGCCGCCCGGGCCGGACAGCAGGGCAAAGGTTTTGCCGTCGTTGCTGAAGAGGTCCGCACCCTGGCCGGCCGCAGTGCCGAAGCCGCCAAAGAAACCACTGAACTGATTGAAGGTTCCATCGCCAAGGTTTCCGAGGGCACCATCATTGCCAACAACACCGCCGAATCCCTGAATGAAATTGTCGCCGGCGTGGCCAAGGTCGCCGCCCTGGTCGGCAAAATTGACGCCGCTTCCAACGAACAAACCGCGTCCATCAACCAGATCAACACCGGTATCGATCAGGTTGCCCAGGTTGTTCAGAATAATTCCGCCACCTCCGAAGAAAGCGCTGCCGCCAGCGAAGAACTCTACAGCCAGGCGGAACTGCTTAAAAACATGGTCAGCAAATTTGAATTGATGTGGACGAAATAAGAATCATTACTTCCGGGTCATCAGACTGATAAGAATTGTACGTATTTCGAATTTATATAAAAAAAGGAGCTTCTACAAAATTGCGCATTCGCAAGTTTGTGGAAGCTCCTTTTTTATTAACGCTATTTTATTTTTAGTGCAACTTCTCTTGCCCAGCAGTCGGCAGCAAGAACTTCATTGAGGGTTAGGCTTGAACTCACCTGATGTTTTTCCATCACCAGCCGGTTAATCCGGGGGATATCGAGAAAGTTGATCTCCTGATTTAAAAACCGGGCCACCGCAATTTCGTTGGCAGCGTTAAGCACACAGGCCATGGTACCACCGCTTTCAAGGGCGTCGTAGGCCAGCTGTAAACAGGGAAAAGCGACTGGATCGGGATCTTCAAAGGTTAGTTCCCGAACCTGACTGAAGTCCAGAGCCGGTCGGTTATTGGCGATCCGATCCGGATAGAAGAAAGCAATTTGGATCGGCAGCGCCATATCCGGCAGCCCCAGTTGAGCCATGGTGGAATGGTCGATGAATTCCACCATTGAGTGGATAATACTCTGGGGGTGAACCACCACGTCGATCTGATTGTTGCTCAGATTAAACAGCCATTTGGCTTCGATGACTTCTAACCCCTTATTCATCAGGGTGGCCGAATCGATGGTGATTTTTTTTCCCATTGACCAGTTGGGATGCTTCAAGGCTTGAGCCAGGGTGACAGATTCCAGTTGCTCCCGGGTTTGGCCCCGGAACGGTCCACCGGAAGCGGTAATGATGATCCGGTCAATTTCTTGATGTTTATTGCCCATCAGACATTGAAAAATGGCGCAGTGCTCACTGTCCACCGGAAGCAGCGAAACCCCTTTAGCCATGGCCGAATCGATGACGATCTGGCCGCCGGCCACCAGTGTTTCCTTATTGGCGAGGGCAATATCAATGCCCGCATTGATGGCTGCCAGGGTTGGCTGCAGGCCAATCATACCGGAAACCGCCGTGAGCAGCAGATTGTTTTCCGCTGCGGTGGCAACCGCAATCAGGCCATCTAAACCGGTCACCACTTCCACTGAAGATCCCTTTGTTTTCAATCGTTTTTCCAGCAACAGCGCGGCATCTCCAGCCATGACACAAACGATTCGGGGGGAATAGGCATCGATCTGTTGTTCCAGCAGATCAATGCTGGTGTTGGTGGTTAAGCCCACAATATTTAAAGCGTCGCTATTTTCAGAAACTACTTCCAGAGCCTGGGTACCAATCGATCCGGTCGATCCGAGGATGCTGATATTTTTCATAATTACCTCTTTTATACAATTAATTCTATCTATTCTGTTTAAAATCATATAATATAATTCTTAAAAATAAAAGATAAATTAAAACGAAAGCCGTTTATTATTTGTTGTGTTCGGTTTATTCCATGTCATCTATCAGTCTTTTCAATAATGTATCCCAAACAAGAGAAAATTTCCATTTATTCAGCCATTTCTGAACGTGAAAAAAGCCTTAGTTGTAACCGATAAAGTGCTTATTGAAGCAGGTATCGTTCAAGATGTACTCAATGTATTAGATGGGGCAGAAGTTCCTTATGCGTTATTTTCAGATGTTAAACCCAATCCTACCGTTGCGAATGTTAATGCCGGACTTCAGGTCTTGCAGGAAAACGAATGTGACTTTGTCGTCAGTATTGGCGGCGGATCACCCCAGGATACCGCCAAAGGGATTGCCATTTTGGCAACCAATCCTGGTGATCTCCGGGACTATGAAGGGGTTGGCAAAACTGCCAATAAATCTCTGCCCATCGTTGCCATTAACACCACCGCCGGAACTGCCAGTGAAGCGACTATTAATTATGTTATCACTGACGAAGACCGTAAACTGAAAATGGTTATTGTTGATCCTAACTGTCTGGCGACTGTGGCTGTCAATGATCCGGTTTTAATGCTGAAAATGCCAAAATCATTAACAGCAGCAACGGGAATGGATGCTCTAACCCACGCCATCGAAGGCTATACCACCGCCGGCGCTTCCCGATTTACCGATTTATTCAACCTGGAAGCGATTAAAGCGATCTCTGGCAGCTTAAGACAAGCTGTTGAAGATGGTGATGATCTGGATGCCCGGGATGCCATGGCATATGGTCAGTTTGTTACTGGTATGGGCTTCTCTAACGGCGGGCTGGGAATTGTTCATTCCATGGCGCACCAGTTAGGTGGATTCTATGACCTGCCACATGGCGTTTGCAATGCCATTCTGTTACCCTATGTAACATCATTTAATGCCGATGCTGTTGGCGACAGATTAAAAGACGTGGCCCATGCGATGGGAGTTGATACCAGCCGTCGGGAACCAAAAGAAATCAATATCATGGCCATTGATGCCATTAAAAAACTATCCAAAGATGTAGGCATTCCATCAGGACTCAAAGAAATTGGTGTGAAAGAAGAAGATTTCAGTGAACTGGCAGATCTAGCTCTGGCCGATATCTGTACTGGCGGAAATCCAAAATGCCCAACCAAAGAAGATGTGATTGCTATTTATAAAGCTGCTTTTTAGTTTTCTTCAATAAACCCTAATAACCTGTAAAAAAAAGACATTCTATATTTTTAGAGTGTCTTTTTTACGTGAGGATTAATAAACTAAAAAACATCGCATTTATCACTGTTTCATACAAAATATTTTCAAGTTATTTTATTGTTTTTGTTTTAATTACGACATTATTATGGTATAATACAACCGTTACAAAAACAATAAAAATTACCGGAAAAGTAACAAATAGATAAGTCACACTAAGGTTGTGGGAAAGGGGAAAAATGAAAAAACATCGAATTGTATCAGGTATCGTTACTGGTTCCCTGGTTTTGGCATTTTTAACAGCACCCGTCAATGCGGCTTCATTAACCGAGCAGTTGGCGCAAAGCAATGCTCGACAGGCAGCAGCAAAATACCAAGTTGATATGACTCAGAACACAATCAATGGGATTGAGGAAGAAATCAGCAAAGTCAATGAAGAAGTTAATCGAATCAGTGGGGTGATCGGTGCGATCAATGCTGAAATATCGGCCATTGAAGGGAATATAGCAAAAAAACAGGAAGAACTCAAAATTGCGGAGGCAAAAAAACGGGAACAGGAAGAAGCCATGAGCGATCGGGTTCGGGCCATGTATATGTATGGCAACGGCAGCATCATGGAATTTATTTTCTCAGCTTCAGATTTTTCCGATTTTATCACAAAATTGGACATGTCCCGTTACATCATGACAGCGGACAAGGACTCTCTGAATGCTCTGGAAGAAACTAAAAAAGTAATCGACGAAAAGAAACTGAGCATTGAGACAGATCGCCTAAAAACAGTTGAGAAAAAAACAGAACAGGAAGTTATTTTATCTCAGCAAGAAGAAGTTTTGGCTCAGAAAGACCAGTTGTTAGCTCAAAATCAAGCAGCATTAGACGAATATAAGGCTATTGAAGAAGCTGAAGCGGCTACCTCAGCTGATATTGAGGGTCAATTGCAAGCTTATTATGAACAGCAACGGGCAGCGGCAGAACAGGCAGCAGCTCAGAATAACGGCTCAACGGATGACCCTGCAGGCAGTGACGGAGATGCTTCAAACAATGGCGGCGGAGACACATCCGGCGGTGGATCAACAGCCCCTCCAGCATACTCCAGTAGTTATGTCTGGCCATGCGGAGGAAGTATAACCAGTGAATTCGGTTGGAGAACCCATCCAATTTGGGGTGATTCCCGATTCCATGCGGGTGTTGATATTGGAGCATCGTCAGGTACCCCAGTCGCCTGCGCCGGAAACGGAACAGTGATCTCAGCCGGTTGGAACGGCGGTTATGGTAATTGTGTGATTGTGGATATTGGTAACGGTCTATCAGCGGTCTACGC
Source organism: Firmicutes bacterium HGW-Firmicutes-4 (assembly GCA_002841405.1). Taxonomy (GTDB): domain Bacteria; phylum Bacillota; class Clostridia; order Eubacteriales; family Eubacteriaceae; genus Acetobacterium. The sequence continues at coordinate 35,589 of PGZR01000025.1, forward strand.
CCATTTAAGTGCGATAAATGTCTCAGCAGGGGAAACTGTCTCGGCAGGTCAAACCGTTGGTGCAGTTGGCAGCACAGGCGATTCTACCGGATCCCATCTTCATTATGAAGTACGATTGTATGGATCACCAATCAGTCCCTATATTTAAATTCGGTTCGATCAATCATTATGCTTAAGGATTAACGAAAAATTTATGGAGAAAAGATTGAAAAAATCTTTTCTCTTTTATTTTTAGAAAAAAACCAAAAGTGCTACAAGCAGACGCATAGAAACGGTGGCAAATATATGGAATTGGACGAATTCGGATACATTTGTTACAAAAAATTTATTTTTTTAATGAAATTATTCAAAAAGTATGCTAATATAAATTGTACTAAGCAAGGAATGCTCAGAAGGTCGAAATTCTGGCCGACAACCAGAAGTCTTTTACATTCCATATTCAATTTAATTAATATTATCTTAACTTATCAATAAACCTTTAAGAAGAAAATAGGATAGTACATGTTAAAATGCCGTGTCAAAGCAATCAGAATGATAAGTAATTTAGGAGTGGCTAAGATATGATAGAATTTAAAAATGTAACCAAGGGTTATGATAAAAACAAGAGCAATGCGCTTAAAAATGTGAGTCTCTTTATTGATAAGGGTGAATTTGTCTTTCTTGTTGGCCGTAGCGGTGCGGGAAAGTCCACATTTATTAAGCTTCTCTTAAGAGAAATAGAGGCCACCGAAGGTTCGGTGTATATTAATAATTTTAATGTATCAAAACTTTCAAAAAAAGAAATTCCTTTTCTAAGAAGGAAAATGGGAATTGTATTTCAGGATTTTCGACTGCTTGAAAACAAAAGTGTTTATGAAAATGTCGCCTATGCCATGGAAATAATTGGAAAATCTGAAAAACAGATCCAAAAGCGAGTTCCGTTGGCGTTGGATATGGTTGGCTTATCCCACCGGATGAACCATTACCCCCACGAGTTATCCGGGGGAGAACAACAGCGGGTGGTAATTGCCCGGGCCATCATTAATAACCCATCGATTTTGATTTGTGACGAACCCACCGGAAACCTTGATCCGGAAACATCTTATGAAATCATCAGTATCTTAGAAGAAATCAACCGCCGGGGTACAACAGTCGTCGTGGTAACCCACGACCGGGAAATTGTTGATACCATGAAAAAACGGGTTTTGACATTGGAAGATGGTATTCTTAAGGTGGATGATGCGACAGGCAGGTACGGCTATGAAGTTTAGTTCCATAAAAACAATGCCCAAAAATGTTGTTCGGGATACCATGAAGAGCATTGAGCGAAATAATCTGATGAGTGCCGCTTCGGTACTGTCGGTTATCGCCGCTCTTATTATTCTGGGTATTTTTCTGATCTTAACTATTAATGTTCAGGAAGTTACCAAGGATGTGGAATCAAAACTGGAACTGAAGATATTTCTCCAGTCGGATTTCACTGACACCCAAAAAGAAACCATCGAGCAGGCATTGGAAAAAAGCGATCTGATAGAGAATGTTACCTTTGAAAGCGCTGAAGAGGCACTTGAAAAGTTCACTGTGAGTCTAGAGGATTATGCGCCGCTGCTTAGTGGCTACAATTCAGAGAATAACCCGATGCCCGCGTCGTTTGTAGTCCGGGTAACCGATCCGAATGATATGGAAGAAGTTCAAACCCTGGCCATGTCCTTTGAAGATCAAGGGGTTGAATATGTTCGATATGGTCAGGAATACGTGGAAGCACTGGTGAGTTTTAATAAATTTACCAATACCTTGAGTATTGTAGTGCTGGTGGTGTTATCGATGATTTCCATCTTCATCATTTACAATACCATTAAATTAACCGTTTTTGCAAGACGACGGGAAATTGGAATAATGAAGTATGTGGGTGCTACAAATGCTTATATCCGGGCGCCCTTCATTTTAGAAGGAACCCTGTTGGGGTTAATGGGAGCCATTGTGGCATTCCTGATTATTCGCATCACCTATTATTATATTTTGGGTTTAGTTGGCGGGAATCTCTTTCTACCAGTGGATGCCAGTCTGGCGTCCCCGGATGCAGTAATGGGTCAACTGATATTTTTCTTCCTGCTTTACGGAGGATTTATCGGAGCAGTAGGTAGCGTATTTGCGATTCGCAAATTCTTGGATGTATAATTATGATTAGACGTGGTCAAACACAGGAGGATTGTCGTATGACAAAAAAACGAATTATATCAGGCATTGTGGGCATAATGGTGACATTGGGGATTTTAATATCTCCGGTTAATGCAGCATCCCTGACCGAACAGCTGGCAGAGAGCAACGAAAAACAGGCAGCAGCTCAATATCAAATTGATATGACTCAGAATACGATTGCCGGAATCGAAACTGAAATTGGCAAAGCCAATGAAGAAATGAGTCGGATTACTGGCGTCATCGACAAAATCAACGCTGAAATTGCTACCCTGGAAGCCAATATTGCCAAAACTCAAGAAGAACTGAATATTGCTGAAGCCAAACGAAAAGAACAGGAAGAAGCCATGAATGAGCGTGTCCGGACGATGTACATGTACGGAAATGGCAGCATGCTGGAGTTTTTATTTACATCAAGTGATTTTGCGGATTTTGTCACTAAGGTTGACATGTCCCGATATATTATTGAGTCGGACAAAGAATCGTTGGATGCTTTAGCTGAGACGAAAAGAATCATCGACGAAAAGAAAGCTAAAATTGAAACCGATCGTCTTCAAACAGTTTCAAAAAAGACCGAACAGGAATCAGCATTAGCCCAGCAGCAGGAGATTAAGGCTCAAAAAGACAGCTTATTAGCGCAAAACCAGGCCATCGTCGCAGAGTATCAGGCGATTGTCGCAGCGGAGGCTGCTAATGCAGCTAATATTGAAGCCCAGGTTCGCGCAGCAATGGCAGCTTCCGGCGGATCGACCACGGGCGGTAGCACTTCCTTTGTACCATCAAACGGAACTTATCAATGGCCCATACCGGGTTATTATCCGTCATCGGATGATGATTTTTTCGGTACGCGACTACATCCGATCTGGGGTGATTACCGCACCCATTACGGTGTTGACATGGGTGCGCCATCGGGAACCCCAATTCTGGCCATGGGTAATGGATCCATCATATCTGCAGGTTGGAATGGTGGTTATGGAAATTGTGTCATCGTGGATTTAGGAAATGGCGTCCAGGCGATGTATGCTCATATGAGTGATTATGCCGTATCAGCTGGTCAAACCGTCAATAAAGGCGACGTGGTCGGATACGTTGGCTCAACCGGAGATTCCACCGGCGCCCATCTGCACTTTGGTGTACTTTCCGGCGGATCATTTGTAGATCCTTTAGGATATTTTTAAGCGAAACATTGTAGAATATAACGAAAGAACAGGAGAAAAGAATCATGATTCTTTTCTCCTGTTTTATTTGCAACAGAATAAAAGTTTAGGATTAGGTGAAGACAATGGGAAATAAATCAAAAAAAACGAAGCTCATCGTGATTATTGTGGTGCTCATCATTACCAATATCATCACCTTCACAGTGGCGACAACTGGGAATTTTCTGATCGGGAATAAGCTGATTGTGAGTGTTGACAGCAGCGAAACGGCCGCTGGTATAAAAAAACTATTGGCGCTGAAAGAACAAATTGGCTTAGAATATTATCAGGATGTGGATAACACGACCTTGATTGATGGTGCCATCAAGGGGATGTTTGAAAGTCTGGGTGATCCTTACAGCACTTATTTTACCTCCGAAGAATTTTCAAAATACATGGAGTTAGCTACCGGTGTTTATGAAGGTATTGGTGTGGTTGTGACAGAGGACGAGCAGGGTGTTACCTATGTCATCGCGCCCCAGAAAGGGACCCCGGCAGAAGAAGCTGGCATTAAAACCGGAGATAAGATTATCAAGGTGGATGGTGAAGATGTGACAACTATCGGATCAGATGCGGTTGTAGCCAAAGTGAAGGGACCAGCAGATACCACCGTCAACATCACCATTGCGCGGGGGGAGGAAATCATCGAAATGCAATTGGTTCGAAAAACTATTGAAGCCAAAACGGTGGAATCCCGGGTAATTGGTGATAAAGGCTATATTCAAATCAGTGAGTTTACCGATAAAACCGCTGACGACTTTGAAACCCAGTTGGGTGAGCTGCTGGCCCAGAACATCACTGGCCTGGTTATTGATTTGCGCAGCAACCCTGGCGGTGGCGTAAAAGAAGCGGTTGAAATAGCCGACCGGATTCTCGGTGAAACAATGGTTGTCTATACAGTCGATAAAAATGGCAATAAAACAGAGTACAAATCAGACGGTAACGAACAGCTTAACCTCCCAATTGTGGCGCTTGTTGATGGGGGATCAGCCAGCTCGGCTGAAATACTGGCCGGTGCCCTAAAAGATACCGGAGCCGCCCAACTGGTGGGAACCAAGACCTTCGGCAAGGGTATCGTTCAGGAGATCATTAGTCTCACTGATGGTGGTGGATTCAAGGTGACTAATTCCGAATATTTCACCCCCAACGGCAATAGCATTCACGAAAAAGGCCTGGAGCCGAATATTGTCATCGAAGCTACCGATTTTATGAAAAATAATTTCTTCACCGATGAAGAAGATGTCCAGCTTCAAAAAGCCCTGCAAGTACTTAGCGGTACCAATTAACTTTTAAGAGCATGCCATTCGGCATGCTTTTTTATTTAATTGAGAATAATTAAGATTTTATTAAATTATAAAGATTATCATTTGCCATTAAAAAAAAGCTATGGTAAAATAATGGAACGAATGTTCATTGAATCGATGGGAGGGTGCTGATGAAAGATATGAAGCATGCATTTAAGGTTGTCTCGGAATACGAACCCAAGGGGGATCAGGGACCAGCCATTGAAAAAATTTCTAAAGGAATCCAGGATGGCTTAAAATATCAAACCTTATTAGGGGTGACTGGGTCAGGGAAAACCTATACCATGGCCAAGGTCATCGAGGCGGTCCAAAAACCAACTCTGGTGATTGCCCACAATAAGACCCTGGCGGCCCAGCTGACCAATGAGTTCCGGAGTTTTTTTCCGGATAATGCGGTGGAATATTTTGTCAGCTATTATGATTATTATCAGCCG